>JALYZO010000172.1 GCA_030945745.1 Actinomycetota bacterium | reverse complement strand
GACCTGCAGGCCGACTTCGCCCTCAACAGCCCGCTCAGCCCCTGGGCCCTCGACGCCCTCCCCCGCCTGGCAGCGGCGGGCTCGACGTCGGTGCTCGACGTGGTCAGCGTGATCGAGGCCACTCTGGACGACCCCCGGCAGATCCTGGCCGCCCAGCTCAACAAGCTGAAGACCGAGACGCTCGGCGCTCTCAAGGCCGAAGGCATGGAGTACGACCAGCGCATGGAGGTGCTCGACACGTTGGAGTACCCCAAGCCGCTGCGGGATTGGACGTATGACCTCTTCGACACCTACCGGGTGGCGCACCCGTGGGCCGCCGACTTCAACATCCGTCCCAAGTCCGTGGCCCGGGACCTCTACGAGCGGGGCATGACCTTCGGGGAGTACGTCGCCCACTACGGCCTGGCCCGCAGCGAGGGCCTGGTGCTCCGCTACCTGTCGGATGTCTACAAGAGCCTGGTCCGCACCGTCCCCGAGGACGACAAGACCGACGAGCTGGTCGATGTCACTGAATGGCTGGGCGAGCTGGTCCGCCAGGTCGACTCCAGCCTCATCGACGAGTGGCAGGCCCTGGCCGCCGCCGCCGAAGCCGGCCCTGCGGCTCTCGACCAAGCCGTGGCCGCCGCCCAACCGAACCTGTCGGGCGAGACGACCCCGCCGCCACCGGTGACCGCCAACGTCCGGGCGTTCCGGGTCATGGTCCGCAACGCCGCGTTCCGCCGCGTCGAGCTGGCGGCCCGAGCCGACGTGGACGCCCTGGCCGGCAGTGAGGGCCCCGGCGGGTGGGACCGCGCTGCGTGGACCGAGGCCCTGGCCACCTTCGCCGCCGAGCACGAGCGGGCCCAGATCGGCACCGGAGCCGACGCCCGGGGCGGGGCGTGGTTCCGCCTCGACGAGCAACCGGGGGTGTGGGTCGTCCACCAGGTCATCGACGACCCGGAGGGCAATCACGACTGGGCCATGAGCGGCGAGGTCGACCTGGCCGCCTCCGACGCCGAGGGGGCCCCGGTGTGGCGAACGACGGCGCTGGGGACAGCGATGCCCTGACGCTCCTTGCAACAAGGCCGGTCTGCTGCAAGCTATATGCAATCCGATTATAGAGATAAAACCTTTTCGCCCGGGTGTTCACGGATTGCCGCTTTCACCTGTTTGTCGTAGGATCGCTGCGGTCCTAAAGTCAAACGTCGCAAGACCATCAGACTCCCAAAGTCCTTCGCGCCCACGGGGGCCGAGGTTGTGAAGGCATTTTCTCCGTTGTGGCGTGGCGGTATCTGCCGCCCGTTGTTCGGAACAGATCATGGAGGTTTCAATGACGACGGATTGGATCGAGCCTGAGACGGGTGTCTATCGGCCGCCCACCCTCGAGGAGATCGATCCCAGCTTCATCTACTTGAGCCCAACGGTCATGGAGACCTCGGAGTTCGAGGCTCTCGACGCCTATGACGATCCCATCGAGCCGGGCGTCATCAAGTCCTTCGACTATGCCGGACCCCGACAGGAGACCGTCGCTCGAGCCGAGTCGTTCCTCGGCGGTATCGGAAACCGCTTGTCCAAGCTCCCGACGGTCTATGACCGGGTATTCGCCATCATGGAGGCAAAGCGCTACCGGGCTGGGACGATGACCCAGACGCGCTTCGCCGAGAACAAAGACCTGTTCCGTCCGGTGCTCGAACGTCACATCAACGACGGATCGCCGCTCGAGTTCGTCCTTCCCTCCTTTCCCTACAAGTTTTCCAACCCGGTCAAGGTGGCCCGTAAGGCGCCGGACATGGCGGAGATCCTGTGCCTCTCCCAGTTGTACGAGATCTGCCACTGCCTCAGCTCCGTGTATGAAGGAGGCGCCCGCATGGTCATCATCTCCGACGGTCACCTGTATCACAAGATGTTCGGGATCAGCGAGTATGAGGCGGTCGAGTTTCGGGACCAGATCAAGGAGATGATCTCGATGCTCGGTTTCGACCGCAGCATCGAGATCGTCGACATGCAGGACCTGATCCGCTCCCGCCAGGAGCGCTACGACCTCATCTGGCATGAGCTGGAGCCGGTGTTCGCGAAGTGGTGGGCACAGAACCCGGACAACGAACGGCTGTGCTCGCTGATCAAGAGCTCGGCTCCCAACATCAACACCGCCGGGGAGGTGACCCATGACCTGGTCCAGATGGCCACCAAGGACATCCTGCATGAGACGGACCAGGACGAAACGTTGGCGAACTTCCAGAAGGTCCGCGACCGAGTTCGGGAGAGAAGTGAGGACGGAGCCTTCGAGTTCGCGCTCACCCTCTACACCTTGAAAGAGCTCAACCTGGTGGAGCAGTGCTACCCGCAGGCGATCAGGGCCACCGTGCACCCAAAGCCAGGGCAGTGGGGCATCCACCTGGTGAACCGCCAGACGCGGGTCTTCCCGTGGCAAGGGGTAGCGGTCCACAAGTTGAGCAACGACCGGTGGACGGTCAAGTATGAGTTCGAGGCGATACGCCGTCGGGCGGTTCCCATCCACATCAAAGGGGAACTGTTTCCCTTCTACTACGAAGAGAGGGACTGAGACACCGCAGTGCGACTACGGACAGGACCTCTGGACGCGGCGTCTCTGGGGCCCGACCAGCTCCGACGACTGGTCCGCCACCACGTTCTGATCCTGGCGGCTGGGCTGGCGTCGCTCTACGGCATGTCGGAGCTGGCTGCTGCCATTGCGCCTCTGACCTTCGAAGCTGCTGGTGGTCCGAAACACCTCGTTGGCCTGGCCCCGGGGGTGTTCCTGGCGAGCGGCGCGTTGGCTGCTCTGCCCGCGGGGCGGGCCATGGACCGCTACGGGCGGGTAAGGGTCCTTGCCGCCGGCTTTGCGGCGGGTAGCGCAGGATCGCTGATGACCGCCCTGGGGGTGTTCGCGTCCTCCCTGCCTGCGGTCCTCATCGGCTTCGTCCTGGTCGGCGTCTCGCTCGGTACGGTCATGCTGAGCCGGACCGCGGCCGCTGACATGTACCCGCCCGAGCGGCGAGCCTGGGGGATCTCCGTGGTGCTCTTCGGGGCCGTCTTCGGAGCTCTGCTCGGGCCCGCGGTCTTCATCCCGTTGGTCTCTGGCGGAGGTGTGAAGGACTCGTCCCTCGGCTTCGCATGGGTGGGTGCCGCCACCTTCACCGCCTTGGGTCTGTTGCTCATGACCCAGCTCCGTCCCGACCCTCAGAGCCTGGCCGGCACCGTAGACCCCGACGCAGAGGCCGAGACCGACCCGGCCGAGAGGTTGGGCGTCATCGTGCGTCGGCCCGGGGTAGGCATCGCCCTGCTGGCCGCAGTGGCCAGCTGGACAGCCATGGTCTCGCTGATGACCATGGTCGGAACGGCTCTGGTCGACCAAGGCCACAGCCGCAGCTCCATCTTCCCGGTTCTCAGCGCCCACTTCGTCGGGATGTTCGGGCTGTTTCTCGTCGTGGGCCGGTTCATCGACCGGTTCGGCGCCCGACGATCCCTGGTCGTCGGCGTGATCTTTCTCGGGGTCTCCTGCCTCGGCCTGGGAGGCTCCATGGCCAGTGTCCCGCTGACGACGCTGATCATGTTTGCCATCGGTCTGGCCTGGAACCTCGCCTACGTGGCCGCCACCACCGTTTTGGCGGGGAGTGCGACCGCGGCCGAGCGAGGCAAACTGCTGGGCTTCGCCGACCTGGTGTCCGGGATGACCGGCGCCGTGGTCACCGTCCTGGTCGGCTTCGGGTTGACGACCGTGGGGCTCCTGGGCGTGGCAATCGGCGTGGCAAGCCTGCCCATCCTCTCGGGCGCCCTGATCGCCGTGCACCGCTCCGCTCCGGCACCAACGGTCTAGCGACCTCTCGACGATCCCCGAGCGGTTGCGGCTGCGCGTCGCGTATAGTGCCTCCGCCCGAGTAGCTCAGGTTGGAAGAGCAGGCGCATCGTAAAGCGCCAGGTCGTCGGTTCGAATCCGGCCTCGGGCTCCTGTTGCCGGGCGGGCCTCGGCGTCGAGGTGCTCGTGGGTGGGCTGGGAGGCATCGCCCGCAGCCAGGTAGTCGCGGCCCAAGAACAGCTCGCCCCGGGCGAACAGCACCCGCACCCGGCCGAGGTGTCGACTCATCTCGAAAGGTCCGGGCCATGGCCATCGTGATCTGCGCCTCCATGTCGGGCTGGGTGAGCACCACCCTGTCGGCGTCGAGGACTGCACTGCCAGGTGCCCGACCCTGCGACCTCTCGCCACCACCGCCACCTTCTCCACCGCCCTCGCCTTGCCCACCGCTGCGGCCAGCACCGCGGCCACCACCGCGTGGCCGGGCTCGTGGCAGGCGATGCGGGCCTTCTCATCCTCGGAGATGATCCGGGCCCCGCAACCGCGGGCGCCCTGCACCCGCTCGACCGCCTCGTCGAGATGGTGACGGGCAATCACTGTGGAGTGGTCGCGCACCGCCAGTAGCGCCGACTCGTTGACCACGCCGGCCAGATCCGCCCCCGAGAAACCCGGCCGTGCGCGCCGCTACATGACCAAGATCGGCCCGGGGTCAGCCCACGGCTTGAACCGGGCATGCAAGATCAGTATGGCCAGAGCATCTCTGCTCAACTGGCTCAGACTCAGCGCCTGGACCAACAACCCCGGACCCGACCAACCCCCCAACCGGCGGCGCCAACCGGCCCCCTCGATCTCGGCTCGCTCCTTCCGCCCCTGGTCACCAGGCCCAGGCCCCATTACGGACCTCCGACGTTGCCTGCCTCTTCGATAGGGTCTCGGCCACAACAGTCGCTTCTCCTCATAGGCTCCTCGGTTCAAGCAGGCGCTCAGGCCCGGGTCGGATCACGGCCGGGCATTCCGGGGCACGGCCAGGCACGGCCTGATCCGCCGGCGACGGCCACCCACGACCACCCCGCCGACCACCACCAGGCCTGCCCCAGCCGCCACCAAAGGCACACCCCCCGGAACGGCCCTGCTCTCAGGAGCCCGCACCATCGCATAATCCGGCGCCCCCTCCGGGCCCACCTGGCGACCAGGGGCCAAGGCCGGGCCGGCCTCGCCGGGGACGGGGGCCCCCTGCCCCGCAGACCCCCCCACCATTCCGGGGGCGGCCGCCTCTCCGGGAGAGGGGGCCTGGGCCGGGCCGGGCGCCTGAACCTGAACCGGAGCGGGGCCCTGAACGTGCGCGGGAACAACGACAGGCACAGGTGCCGGGCTCGGAACTGGAGGCGGCGGGCTCCCTCCGCCGCCCCCCCCCCCGGCACTACCTCCTCCGCCACTGGACAACGGCCCGGGACTCGTGGAAGCCTTCGCCTGTCCGTTCAGACCAGAGCTGGCACCACCGTCGTTAGGCGCCGCTGGCAGTGGACACGGATAGGAGAACATTGCGCCCGCAGAGAACGTCGAGGTCCCGTCGGGCGTCGTGGCGGTCACCGGCACCGTTCCGCTGGCGTTGCCGCTGGGGGGCGGGCTGGTTGCGGTGATGTTCTTCCCGTCGGGGGTGACCGTGACGTTCAGACCGGCCGCTGCGCCGAAGTTGACCGTAGCACCAGTGAGGTTCATGCCGCTGATCGTCACCGACGTTCCGCCCGCCGTCAGCCCACAGTTCGGGGCGACCGCATTCAACTGGGGTAGGAGGGGGAGGTAGGTGAACACGTCGGCGGCCGTCGATGCGGTGGGACCCGAGGGTGTGGTCACCGTCACATCCACGGAGGCGGGGACCTGAGGCGGGCTGAGGGCGTGAGCCGGGCTGGTGGCGATGATGGCTGGCTGCCTGTTGCTGCCCGGGGACGGGTCAGGCCAGCACAGATATGGGCTTGGAGGCGGTGGGCCACAGGTCAACTGGGTGGAGCCGAAGGTCACCTGGGTCGCCCCCCTCAGTCCTTCGCCGCTGATCGTGACCGTGGAACCGCCCGTCCTGAGCCCGCTCGGAGGGGAGATGCCGGTCACCTTCGGAGGAGAGTCGCTGTAACGCTCGGCCGTTTCTCCACTGGTGCCTGCCAGTGAGTTGAAGTAACCGCCGACGGCCAACACCTCGCCGCAATGGGCGGTACAGCCGGTACCGCCCAGGAGCGTGGCACGCGTGCCCGTGGCAATCGCGTTAGGGTCGCTTGCGGGTGTCCTTTGGCCGGCAGGTTGCCACTGGTCGGTGTTGGGATCATAGACATGACCGGTTGTGCTGGCGTCCAGGACAAGAACGCTGCCGTCAGCTAGCAACGTGGCCGAGAGACTCTGTGTTCCGGCTGCCGTACAGCCGCAGGCTGTGACGGGGGACCAGCGATTGGTCCCTGGACTGTAGCGTTCGTTGCTGTCGACGTAGCCGTTGGGATAGGCGCCAAGGGCAAGAACATCACCGTTCTGGAGGACGACGAGAGACGTCGCGCCGAGAGTCGTGAGCGGAACGGGGCCGGGGCTTGTCGCAGGGGACCACGCGTTCGTGCTGGGATTGTAGATCTGAGCGGTCGTCCCCGCTATGGCCAGGACGCGGCCGTCGGGCAACGCGGTGGCGACTTGGTCGGCCAAGGGGGTAATGGGAGGGGCAGGGGGTGGCACCGGCTGCCACATGTTGTTGCTCGGGTCATAGAGCGCTGCGTGGAGCACGGCGCTGTTGTTCACACCGGTGTAGCCGACGACCAGCACCTTGCCGCAGTCCGCTCCGCAGTAGGCGCCGCCGGGGGGGAGTACCGTTACCGAGTCTTCATAGTAAGGACCGGGAGACGGATTGGTTATTATCCAGGCGCCGCCACTGCTGCTGTAGGTGTAGAGGTACCAACTCGATCCGCCGTAATGGTGGAGCACCTCACCCGCATTCGGTAACGCGGTGACGGTGGAGCTGGCGGGGCCTGCAGAACCACCACTCTTCCCCGCCTTGATGACATCCGTGGCGGAGGCTGCGGGGGTGAAGTGGTCGGAGGCCGGGTCATAGATCTGGTCCTGCCCGTCACCTGTGAGTACGAACACCTTGTCGGTACCCGACACATTGGCGGTACCTAGGACGAGGCCGAAGGATCCCACCGGCTGGGCTGAGGTCGCCGTCCAGTACCCGACTGCCGCGCTCGGTGCGGCCCCCGCCCCTACCGGCGCGACGGAGGTCAGGACGGATGCGGAGGTCAAACAG
>JALYZO010000148.1 GCA_030945745.1 Actinomycetota bacterium | reverse complement strand
ATCCCCTCCTCCTTGTACCACTCGAGGATGGAGTCCATGGAGTCGTCGACGGAGAGGATGAAACAGTTGTGGACCCGGAGGTTGCTGCTCAGGTACTCGCCACTCTCGGTCTGGATGTCATAGACGGGATCGTCACCGAGCTCCTCGATGCGGTCGATCTCCAGCGCCTTCACGTCGTTCTCACCCGGTACGTTCAGAGCCGCCTCGGCTAGGGCGGTGGGCGTGATCTCACCGCTCCCCCAGCTCTCCGTCCGATGCCAACTGAGTTGATCACCGGGACGCAGCTGCGACGCCGGGACGAACGCCCCCGTGCCCTGGCCGCTGCGCCTCCAGACCAGGTGATCGCCGGTCACATCCAGGCTGACGCCCGCCTTGGTGCGAAGGCGCAGGACTTCCTTCCGCCCATTGGCCTTGACGGCCACGATGGCTGTCAGCCCGTGGGCGTCGTAGACCTTGGTGCCCACCGCGCCGGCCTCGACGAGGCTGCCAATGGGGACGAGGCCCTCGGGCGTGGTGACCAGGGCACCGTAAGGCTGGCACGCCGAGCCCTGTTGCGGGACGCCGGCGACCCCGATGTTGAACCACACCGGGGAGTTGAACGCCGCCTTCTGATGGATGATCAGGTACTTGAGCTCGTCGGAGAAGGTCTGGGCCTCCTCGTCGTCGACGAAGTAGCCGTCCTTGCGCCCCCATCCTGTGACGGTGTCCACCACCCGGTCGGCCACCTGGCGCAGCGACCACTCCCGCTCCGGCGTCCCCAGCGTCCCCCGGAAGTACTTCTGGGCCAGGATGTTGGTGGCGTTGAGGCTCCAACCGGCGGGGACCTCGACGCCGAGCTGCTCGAAGGCCACGGCCCCGGTGGCGTAATGGGAGATCCGGGCGTCCCGCTGTTCCCATGCGACGCTGTCATAGGGGTCCTCGCCGGCGACGGTGAACTGGCGGTGGATGCCGATGTTGGTCTGCTCTGGAGCGATGGCCATGGGTCAGGAGCCTCCTGGAGTGCTCAATGCGGGTAGGCAGGGCGCCGGTGATCCGGGGCGATGCAGGGAGCGAACGGGTGGTGAATTACACCACCGTAGTTCCACTGATGTCAATGAGTTTACGGCTGCTCGCGAAGGTTTGCGCGCCTGGCCCGAGCGAGGGTCGGCCGGCCGCGACGACGCTACGGCGGGTCTGTTGTGGACCGATAGAGGGGCAACGTTGTGGATTCTGAGGCGCCCGGGGCCAAGTTGTCCACAGGAGCGCGCTCGGGGCGGGAAAGTTCCGGAGCGCGAGGTTTGGATCGGCAAGGGCCGGGTAAGTCCTCAAGACCGCCGAAGCTGCCCCCTCGGCGGTTCGCCTTGGCGCCGGCCTTCCTGTCCCCGCCCCTTCGACGGGAAGGTCGCGCCAGGGCCCCCTCGTCCTTTAGGGTCGGTCCGTGGCCGTCGTGCTCTCCATCGACGCCGGGACGACGGGCGTGCGGGCCATGGCGATCAACGCCGCCGGCGATCCCGTTGCCGCCCGGTCCCGCGAGCTCACCCAGCACTTCCCCCGGCCCGGGTGGGTCGAGCACGACGCCGGGGAGATCTGGGAGGCGGTGGCCGCCACGGCCGGCGAGGTGCTGGCCGACGTCGACCAGCCGGTGGCGGCCATCGGGATCACCAACCAGCGCGAGACGGTCGTGGTCTGGGACCGCAGGACCGGTCGCCCGCTGCACCGCGCCATCGTCTGGCAGGACCGCAGGACGGCCCGGGCATGCCGACAGCTGGGCGAAGCCGGGCATCTCGACGTTGTCCGGTACCGCACGGGCCTGGTCCTCGACCCCTACTTCTCGGCCACCAAGTTGGGCTGGCTGTTCACCGACGGTGGTCTCGAACCGGGACCGGATGTGGCGTTCGGGACGGTGGACAGCTGGGTGCTGTGGTGCCTCACGGGTGGCGAGGTCCACGCCACGGACGTGACCAACGCGTCGAGGACGTCGCTGTTGAACATCCGCTCCCTCGCCTGGGACGACGAGCTGGCCGATCTGTTCGGGGTCCCCACTTCCGTGCTCCCCGAGGTGCGCCCGTCGAGCGGGCGGCTGGGCAGCAGCGCGGCGGGGGTGATCCGCGGGCTGCCGGCCGGCGTGCCGGTGAGCGGGGCGGCCGGTGACCAGCAGGCGGCGCTGTTCGGTCAGGCCTGCTTCGAGCCGGGCATGATCAAGAACACCTATGGCACGGGCAGCTTCGTGTTGATGAACGTCGGGCCGGAGTGCCCAGAGCCCGCCGACGGCCTGATCACCACGGTGGCGTGGTCGCTGGAAAGGCCCTCGATGGTGGCCTATGCCCTCGAAGGCGCCATCTTCGTCACCGGCGCGGCCATCCAATGGTTGCGCGACCAGTTGGGCCTCATCGCCGAGTCGGCCGAGATCGGTCCGCTCGCCGCGTCGGTGCCCGACACCAACGGGGTGTACCTGGTCCCCGCGTTCACCGGGCTGGGCAGCCCGTGGTGGGACGCCGAGGCCCGGGGCGCCATCGTCGGCCTGACCCGTGGTGTGGGACCCGGCCATCTGGCCCGGGCGGTGGTGGAGTCCATCGCGTATCAGACCCGCGACGTCGTCGAGGCCATGACGACCGACGCCGGTCACCCGCCCACCGAGGTCCGCGTCGATGGCGGCGCGTCGGTCATGGACCTCCTCCTGGCGCTGCAGGCCGACCAGTTGGGTGTCAAGGTGGTGCGCGCTGCGGTGGCCGAGACCACGGCGCTGGGCGCCGGCCTTCTGGCCGGGTTGGCCGAAGGGGTGTGGGACAGTCCTGACGACATCGCCGCCCATTGGTCCGCCGATGCCACCGTCCACCCCTCGGGTCCCGACGGCACTCGCCCCGAGGCAGCCGACGCCGGCTACCAGGGCTGGCAGCGAGCCGTCGACGTGGCCCGCCGCTCCAGCTGAGCGTTCGGGGAGCCGAGGCACCCCTACGGAGAGGCCGTCAGGCCAGTCGGGGCACGCCGTTGCCCTCGCCCACGGCGGCGTGGATGGCGTGCAGCCCCTCGGAGAGCGCACGTCTCCCGGCGTCGTCGAGGACGGCGTAGGCCGGAGCCACCAAGCGGTCGGTGGTGGCATCGACGTCGGCCAGGCGGCGGCGGTCGATGTCAGTCACCGTCGGCTTCTGCTCCGCCGTCCAGCCGAACAGTCGCCAGTCGTCGGGCCGGCGGATGTAGTGGGCCACGGCCGGGTCGAGGCCTGCCGCCACCACCGCCACCAGGTGCACGCTCCCGCGATGCTCTCGCAGCATGGCCACCAGGTGCATGGCCCGCGCCGGCAGGTCCTCGGGGATCGGCTCGGCAGCCATCCCGGCATACAGGGCCAGCGCTCCGGTGGAGCGCTGTGCAGCGGCGTGGACGGCTTGCGCCGCCGCACAGAAGACGTCGAGGCCCTCGACACCGGCCAGGTGCTGACGGCCGAACTCGGCACAGCAGCCCAGATGCCGGCGCGCTGCGTCGCGCGGTGCCAACTTGCTGCGGGCGCCATTCCACATCATGGAGACGGCGTCCGGATTGAAGTATCCGAAGGCGGCGGCCACCACCGGCCATTCGACGTCGCCCAGCACGCCACCACGCCCCAGGAAGTAGAACGAGAACAGGTCGAGGCCCAGCTCCTTGCCCACCGCTTCGGTCTCGGGCGCGAAGTAGTAGCGGTAGCCCAGGTCGGCGATCAGAGGGCTGACGTCGGCCACCAGGCCCTGACCGGTCATGGACCGCAGCGTAGCCAGGCCGGGCGGCAGCCTCCCTGCGCTGCACGCTTAGCATCTGGCCATGACCAACTACGCCCAGACCGAGCGCCACGCCCTCGCTGACCTCTTCGACCAGGTTGGCCCTGACGCATCGACGCTGTGCCGGGATTGGACGACCGCCGACCTGGCCGCCCACCTGGTGGTGCGCGAACGCCGGCCCGACGGCGCCGTGGGGATCCTGGCGTCGCCCCTGGCCGGGTACGCCGAGAAGGTGCGGGTGGCCACCCGGGATCGCCACCGTTGGCCCGACCTGGTGAACAAGGTGCGCAACGGCCCGCCCGCGCTCCTCAAGCCCCTCGATGCCACGGCCAACACCGTCGAGTACTTCGTCCACCACGAGGATGTACGCCGGGCCGGCTCACCGCCTGAGCCCCGGAACCTCGACAGCGACGAGGAAGGGGTGCTGTGGTCCCGAATGGGCCTTCTGGGCCGGGTGCTGTTCAGGAAGGCGCCGGTCGGCGTCGAGCTGGTCAGCCCCGCTCACGGCCGCTCCACGCCCAAGACTGGCGACGTCTCGGTCACGGTGACCGGCCCGCCCAGCGAGCTGGTCCTCTTCGCCTTCGGTCGCAAGGGCCAGTCCCACGTCACCACCGAAGGCGACGACGTGTCGGTGGAGCGACTCAGGACCGCTTCGCTCGGCCTGTAGGACCTGGTGGCTGCGCCTCGCCTCGACCGGCGGCCACTGAGGGTCGGCCGTGGGCGTATCAGGCTTGGTTGCCGGGGTGCACCAGGGGTTGCCGGGCGGCCAGCTCCTCCCAGCGGTGATCGGCGATCCGGGCCAGGGCACCAAGTTGGCGCCGCTCGCGGGCCCGGAACGGTCGACCTCGCCGCCCGAGCACGATGACGGCGTCGACATCCACCGAAGCCATCTCCGCCCAGGCCACGTCGTCAGGGCCCCGGTCGTCGCCGGTAGGGACAGCGGACCGGCTTCCGGCCACGAACGCCTGGAGCCACGGCGCCGGTGGCGCGTCGCCCACCGTGACCATCGGTGCCACCGCGGTCAGGTTCAGCACCGCCGCCCAGTCGGCTTGGAGGTCCCGGGTGCTGCGCCCGGCCAGGGCCTCCAGGAGGTCAGCCACGTCGAAGCGCTCCACCAGGAACGCCGCGCTCTCCAAGGCGTCGAGGCGAGGGTCCACGAACCCCGCCGAGGCGGGCCGGACATCCTCAACGTCCACCCCGTCGACCTCACCGATCTCGCTGATCAGCAGGGGAACGAGGCCCTCCTCGGGGAGGTCGACGACCAGCTCGTCGATGGCCCGGCCTGCCCCCCGCTCCAAGATGTCGATGCCGACGAGGTCGCCGTGCACGGCGCCGATCCGGCTGGCAACGGCTCCGAGGGCACCGGGACGATCCGGTACCCACACCCTGACCACAAAGCTCGGCATGCTCTCAGGCTAGGAGAACCGTGTGAACGGATGGTTTCTGACCCGGCCCGCTCAGCCGAGCTTGGTGAGCGTGCGCCGCAGGTTGCGGATGGCCTGGCCGATGCGCTGCTCGTTCTCGATCAGGGCGAAGCGAACGAAGCCCTCGCCGCCCATCCCGAAGCCCATCCCCGGCGAGGTCGCCACCGACGCCTCGGTGACGAGGTACTTGGAGAACTCCAGCGACCCCATCTCCAGGTACGGCTCGGGGATGGGGGCCCACCCGAACATGGTGCCCTTCGGCGGCTCCATCTCCCAGCCGATCCGGTTGAGGCCCTCGACCAGGGTGTTGCGCCGGGAGTTGTAGATGGCGTTGACCTCGAGGGGGTAATCCGACGCCTCGTTCATGGCCACGATGGCGGCGATCTGGATGGGCTGGAAGGTCCCGTAGTCGAGGTAGCTCTTGAGCTTGGTCAGGGCGGCAACCATCTCGGCGTTGCCGACCATGAACGCCACCCGCCACCCGGCCATGGAGAAGCTCTTGGTCAAGGTGTACAGCTCCACGGCCACGTCCTTGGCGCCCGCCACCTCGAGGATCGACGGCGGCTTGAAGCCGTCGAAGTATGTCTCGGAGTAGGCGAAGTCATGCACCAGCAGCACGTCGTGCTCCTTGGCGAAAGCGACCAGGCGGGTCATCCACGCCAGGTCGACGACCTCGGTCGTCGGGTTGTGGGGGAACGAGAACACGATGACCCGGGGCCGGGGCCACGTCGACTCCCAGCTCTCCATCAGGTTCGCGAAGAAGTCCTGGTCGGGCCCGAGGCGCACCTGTTGGACGTCCGCCCCCGCGAAGAGCGGCGCGTAGATGTGTATCGGGTAGCTGGGCGTGGGCACCAGCGCGGTGTCGCCCGGGCCGACCAGCGTCCACATCAGGTGCGACAGGCCTTCCTTGGCCCCGATGGTGGTGACCACCTCGGTGTCGGCGTCGAGCTC
>JALYZO010000131.1 GCA_030945745.1 Actinomycetota bacterium | reverse complement strand
CTTCGACGCCACCCCGGCGCAGCTGATGCGGGCCCACACCGATCCCGAGCTGTTCGCCCGCTGGGTCGGGCCGAACGGGTTGGAGACCAAGATCCTCGACTGGGACGCCACGACAGGCGGCCGCTGGCGCTATGTCGCCGGGCGAGACGGCGATGAGTATGGGTTCCACGGGTGCTTCCACGAGGTCGGTGAGGACCGCATCGTGCAGACCTTCACCTTCGACGGTCAGCCCGATGGCGTCGCCCTCGAGACGCTGCGGTTCGAGGACCTCGGCGACGGCCGCACCCGGCTGCACGCGCAGTCGCTGGTGGACAGCTTCGAGGGCCGAGACCAGTGGCTGGCCAGCGGCATGGAGACCGGTGTCGAGGAGGGCTACGCCAAGCTCGACGTCCTGAGCGCCGAGCTCCGATGAGCAGCCCTGCCGACGAGCACCTGCGCATCGCCGCCGCGTTCACCACGACCGTGGAGGGCGTCGCTTCGGAGTCGTGGGACAAGCCGGCGCCGCCGGAGGGCTGGGTTGCCCGCGACGTCGTCCTCCACCTCGTCGAGTGGCTCCCCGCGTTCCTCCAGGGAGCCGCGGGAATCATCCTGGCGAAGGGTCCCTCGGTCGACGATGACCCGGTCGGCGCCTGGCGTACCCAGACCGACGCCGTGCAGGCACTCCTCGACGACGCCGACACTGCCGACCGCGAGCACGACCTCCCTCATATCGGGCGGATGCCGCTCGGCCAAGCGATCGACATGATCTACACCAGCGACGTATTCCTGCACCGCTGGGATCTCGCCCGAGCCACTGGCCAGGACGAGACGCTGGACCCCGACAAGTGCGCCGTGATGCTCGAAGGCATGCTGCCGATGGACGAGGCGCTACGCCAGAGCGGCCAGTACGGGCCTCGCGTCCACGTCCCCGATGATGCAGACGTCCAGACCAAGCTGCTGGCCTTCATTGGCCGCACCCCATAGACGTCTGCCACGGTCGACGACGGCCCGACCGGCTCATCGAGGCGTAGGCAGCGTCCCCTACAACGCCGGCTACGCAGCGGTCAGCCGACGCTTGACGGCCCTACGTCCGCGGAGCACTACGACGTCGGCATCAGGCGCGTGGCGTGCGATCGCGGTCATGAGCTTCGGGCGGCTCTCTCGCCTCCATCGAAGCACCCAGCGCCAGAAGTCACCGCGCTCCCGGCCGCAACGGAGCGCCCGCCAGACGCTGAGCCACAACGGCATATCGAGGACGACCACCGTATCGGCTCGGCGAAGCCGAGGCTCAAGGTCGTCATAAGGACCCAGCTCGCCGTCCATGATGAGCAGTCCGGCTGAAAACGACCACTGATTCCGGGGGAAAGTGACCACCCAGTCCGGCGGAAAGTGACCAGCGTTCCGGCCGATTCTGACCATATGGGTCGGCTTGGCCAGAGGGGGCCGGTAGCGCCTTGGAGTATCCACCATGGACGGGCATCCGGCCTTCTTGACTCGACGGCTTGCGAGCTGTTCGACCAGGAAGGACCGGGATGCCCAGAAGGAAGCTACCAATGAGGAAGATCACCGAAGTTCTGCGCCTCGACGCGCAGGGCCTGTCGCAGCGTCAGATCGCGCTCAGCACCGCCATGTCCAAGACCGCTGTGCGCGACTACCTGTTCCGGGCCGAGCGGGCCGGGCTGTGTTGGCCGCTGCCCGAGGCGATGACCGCCGAGGCCCTCGAAGCCACCTTGTTCCCGCCCCCAGTGGTCTTGCCGGCGGCTGAGCGGCCGGTCCCGGACTGGCGGGTGATCCACAAGGAGCTCAAGCGCAAGGACTGCCATGTGACGCTGCGGCTTGTGGCTGGAGTGGAAAGAGTCCAATCCCGACGGCTGGCGTTACAGCCGGTTCTGCTACCACTACAGCCACTGGTTGGACGCCACCGACGTGGTCATGCGCCTGTCGTATGCCGGTGGGGAGCGGATGTTCGTCGATTTCAGCGGCGACAAGGCCCCGGCCTGGGTCGACCCGGCCAGCGGCGAGGTTCACCGCGACGAAGTGTTCGTCTCGGTTCTGGGCGCGTCGGGGATGATCTACGCCGAGGCCTGTGGGTCCCAGGGCCTGGAGTGCTGGTTGATGGCGCACGTGCACGCCTGGGAGGCATACGGGGCTGCACTGCGGTCACCGTCCCGGACAACTTGAAGGCCGGGGTGACCAAGGCCTGCTACTACGACCCCGAGATCAACCCGTCCTACGCCGAGGCGGCCCGCCACTACGACACGGTGGTGTTGCCGGCTAGGCCGCTGAAACCCCGGGACAAGGCCGCCGCCGAGTCTGGGGTCATGGCGGTGGAGCGCTGGGTTTTGGCCCCGCTGCGCAACCGCAGCTTCTACTCCCGGGCCGAGCTGAACGAGGCCATCGCCGGCC
>JALYZO010000122.1 GCA_030945745.1 Actinomycetota bacterium | reverse complement strand
GGCTGACGAGCTGCTTGACTTCCGACGTCTGCCAGCGAGCAAGCACCGGCGCATCAAGACCGGTGACGTGGTGGCCCTCGCTGAGGAACGGGATCGGCGCCGGCAGGGTGCGGACGCCATCAGGGCTGCCCTGGCCAGAGTCACCAGAGGTGGGGTGACCAGACGGGATCGGGTGTTCGCTGACGCGACGAGCTGTTCCCGTTCGCCGTGATGGGACCTCGTCCTGGCGCTGGCCGAGGATCTGTTGATCGACTTTCTGTGGAGGGACGAGCTGCTCTATGAGTGGGAGCGGGTGATCGTGCGGGAGGGCAAGCGCAGCCCTCAGAGGGCCAGGTCGGTGTCCGATGCGGTGCGCCGCTCTTCGTGACCACCCGGATCGACCCTGCTGTCTACCGAGACCGGGCCACAGCGGTGCCGGGCCCGGATCCCGACGACCGTATCCCCACACGGCGGCGTGCGCCTTTGGTGGCGTCGTCGTCTTGCTGTCCGGAAAATCAACAACCGTGAGTGGGCGCGACGGTCCGGCCCGCCAGGCGGGGTGCGGGGCGGAGCCCGCTCGGGGCGTGAGCCCCGACTGCGTCGATGGACCCCTACGAGGCCTTGGCGGTCGCTTTGGCCTCCCGGGACTGAGGGCACCGGGGGTTTTCGTACACCCGTTCCGGACGAATCCGTACACCGGTTCCGGGGTTTTCGTACACCCGGGGCGAACAGGAGACCGAGTAGCGCTGACGTGAGGTGAGAGGGCAGGGCACCTTGACTCGAACTGTCGACCAAGACCGTTCGAGGAGGCGCCCATGCCCCGGCCCCATATCAGCATGCGAAAGGTTCGAGATGCTCTCCGACTGAGCCTCCAAGAAGGTCTCAGCTTGCGCCAGGTCGCCGCCTCGCTGCAGATTCCGTTCACCACCGTGGGCGACCACGTGAGGCGGGCGAAGGCGGCGGGACTGAGCTGGCCGCTTCCCGATGACCTCGACGACGACGCCCTTGAGGCCCTCCTGTTCGCCGCGGCCGCCCCGCCGACGGACCCACGGCCGGTGCCGGAGTGGAACAAGGTGCACGTCGAGTTGCGACGCCCGCACGTCACGCTGATGCTGCTGTGGCTCGAGTACAAGGAGACCTTCCCCGACGGTTACGCCTACAGCCAGTTCTGTGAGCACTACCGGCGCTGGCGGGGCCACATTGACGTCGTCATGCGCCAGGAGCACAAGGCGGGTGAGAAGTGCTTCGTCGACTTCGCCGGACGACGGATCCCCATCTACGACGAGCCGACCGGCGAAGTGGCGTTCGAGGCGGAGCTGTTCGTGGCGGTGCTCGGGGCGAGCAGCTACCTCTACGCCGAAGCGCTTCGCTCCCAGGAGCTGGCGCACTGGATCGCCGGCCACTGCCACGCGTTCGAGTTCTTCGGCGGCTGCCCCGCGATCGTGGTCCCCGACAACCTGCGCTCGGGGGTGAGCCGCCCGCATCGCTACGAACCCGACGTCAACGCCACCTACGCCGAGATGGCTGCGCACTACGGCGTGGCGATCATCCCGGCGCGCAGCTACAAGCCTCGTGACAAGGCGAAGGTGGAAGCCGGTGTCCTGGTCGCCGAGCGATGGATCATGGCCCGGCTGCGCAACGAGCGCTTCACCAGCCTCGGTGAGGCCAACGTCGAGATCTGCCGCCTCGCCGAGTGGGTGAACGCCCGGGGCTTCAAGAAGCTCCCCGGATCGCGCCGGGCCCTGTTCGAGTCCCTCGACCGCCCTGCGCTGCGGCCGCTGCCGGCCAGCCGCTACGAGTTCGCCACCTGGCGCACAGCGAAGGTCAACATCGACTACCACATCGAGCTCCGAGCTGATCGCCACTACTACTCGGTGCCCTACCGCCTGGCCGGCGAGGCCGTGGACGTGCGGACCTCGGCCGCCACCGTCGAGGTCTTCCACCGCCACCGCCGGGTCGCCAGCCACGTGCGCCGCTTCACCCCCGGCTACAGCACCGATCCGGCGCACATGCCCGAGTCTCACCGCCGCCATGCCGCCTGGACCCCTTCTCGCATCATCGACTGGGCGGCCAAGACCGGGCCGGCCACCGCCAAGCTCACCGAGGAGATCATGGCCGCCCGGCCCCACCCCGAACAGGGCTTCCGCTCCTGCCTTGGCATCGTCCGCCTCGGCGACCGCTACGGCACGGAGCGCCTCGAGGCTGCGGCCGAGCGCGCCCTGTCAGTGCGGGCCCACAGCTACCGCTCGGTTGAGTCCATCCTGCGCACCGGCCTCGACCGCCAACCCCTCGCTCCCGAGCACCCCGAGCGCACCCATCCGAGCCACGACAACGTCCGCGGCCCCGACTACTACCAATGAAAGGACCACACCGAACGTGCTCAACCACCAGACCATCGAGGGCCTCTACGCCCTCAAGCTGCCGGCCATGGCGGCCGGCCTCGCCGAGCAGGCCGAGTCGGCCAGTCACCAGGCGCTGAGCTTCGAGGAGCGCCTCGGGCTACTCGTCGACCGGGAGCTCGCCGAGCGGGAGAACCGCCGGCTCGGCCGCTACCTCAAGACCGCCAAGCTGCGCACCAACGCCGTAATCGAAGACATCGATTTCCGCCGCCGCCGCGGCCTCGAGCGCCCGATGATCCTCTCCCTTGCCGAGTCGGGCTGGGTGGCGAGCCGCCACAACGTCAGCGTCGTCGGCCCCACCGGGGTGGGCAAGACCTTCCTCGCCTGCGCCCTGGCGAACTCTGCCATCCGTCGCGGCCACACGGCGCTGTACCTACGCTCCAGCCGCATGCTCGACGAGCTCGCCATCGCCCGCGCCGACGGACGCTTCGGACGGCTCACCGCTTCGTGGGCCCGCATCGACGTCCTCGTGATCGACGACTTCCTCCTCAGGCCGCTCAGCGCGGATCAGGCCGCCGACACCCTTGAGGTGATCGAGGACCGAGCCGGACTGCGTTCGACGATCATCACGAGCCAGCTGCCGATCTCCATGTGGCACGAGGCCATGGGGGAGCCGACACTCGCCGATGCGGTCCTCGACCGGGTGGCCCAGAACCTGCACCGCATCGAGCTCGAGGGCGAGTCGATGCGCCGGCCCGAGCCCGCCCCAGCGCCGGCGCCGGGCGTCACCGAGCGCAGCCGCAACCGGGCGAAGCGGGCCGTCAGGTCCGCATCGGCTCACGACGCCGAGCACGCCGGGGAGCAACGATGACCATCACCTACCGCACCGTCGTGCTCCATGTTCCGCCGACGCCGCTCGGGCTGCTCGCCGAGCGATGGACAGTGGAGCACTGGTGCAGCCTCTGTCACCAACGCGTTGCGTCACAGACGCTTGTCGCCCACGCCCGAGACCACGAGCTCTCAGCCAACCCAAGTCCAAATAGCTGTAAGGGCAGCCATACGCCATGAGAGAGCCTCGTCGTGACCACTACCTCGCACCGGCCATCGGCGACGACACTGAGACCATCCTCGACGCCGCCATCCAAGGTCTCGGCGAGCTGCGGGGCCTTCCCTGCCCTGCCGACGCCGGTGCCCGCCTGCACCTCCTGGCCAGCCTCACTGCAGAGGCCCAACACCGCCTACCCCGAGCCGTCGCCAATGCCCGTGACCAAGGATGCTCCTGGGCCCAGATCGCTGACCTGGTCGGTGTCACCCGCGCCAGCGCCTGGCAGCGCTACGGCGAGCGCGCCGCCAAGGACCGCACACCGCTCCACCCCTGACAAACACACGCCCCCACATTCGAGCCCACACCCTGACACCACCCCGTCGAGAGAACGCCTTCCATCGCCCGCCCTCTCAAGGCCATGGACCCTGACCAACGCCCACCCAGGGAGCGACGATGACCATCCCTACCACCGTTCGTGCAGCATGTTCGGCCAACCTCGCTCAGGCTGCTTCCCGAACGATGGACACTGGAGCTGTGGCGAGCGTCTGGCACCAACGCGTTGCGCCAGAGACACCCGCCCCGCCCGAGACCACGAGCACGCCAACTCGGACAGGTCCTTCCAATCCCCGGCCGCCTCAGGCACAATGGACCCGGCCAACCGGACCCGGACCGAGGACACGACACCAGGTCTTCCGGACGCCTCGACGATGACCACCGACGAACGGAGGAGGTGAATCAGGGCCAAGCGTCGGCCGCTACGCGGCCTCTGACCTACAGCTCAGCCGTGTGTACGAAAACTCCGGACTGAGTGTACGGATTCGCCGGAATCGACACCCGGGACTCGGGCACCCACTTGTCGGTGACGGCCTCGTGTGGGATTGGGGTGCAGGTGATCCCCGTCGCCGTGGCCAAGTAGCTCGCGGCGACACGTCCCGTGGCCTTGTGGCAGTCGTCGACGTCAAGTTCCGTCGGTGGAGCGGTACTCGCCCTCTTCACGTGGGGAGGGTTTGCTGGCGGGCCTGCCCGGGGGTCCGGTGGGAAACGAAATTCTGTCCGGCGTGCTCGAAGCGACAATGTGCGACCCTTCAAAGAGGGGCCCCGGCGCCAGGCTGACAC
>JALYZO010000115.1 GCA_030945745.1 Actinomycetota bacterium | reverse complement strand
TCGCCGCCCCCATCGAGGCGCCGCCGGCCACGAACGGCCCGGGACCGGGCGCCCGCAGCATGTCGTCAACCAGCGCCGACCAGCGGTACGCCCGGTCCTCGAACTGGACGCACTCGCAGCCGCCGTGACCCCGGGCGTCGTACCGGACCACCCGGGCGACCGCATCAGCGCACGACCAGTCGAACAGGCCGAGATCGTCCTCGTGTGCCATACAACTGTTCAGGGCGTGGGCCCAGACGAACGTGCAGCGGCTCACAGTTCCAGGTTCCCTGTTTCAGCGGAGGATGTACCTCTTGTAGACCAGGTCAGGAGCCTCTGCAATAACTGTCCAGGACAGCTACATGCGGATTAGTGTCAGCCGGCGAGGGTCGGGACCGCGCAGTTCAAGGCCAGCGCCGTGACGTCCGCACTGCCGATGTCGATGCCCAGAGCCTGCAGCAGCGGCGTCAGGACCGTGGTGTCCACCGACCCGATGACCGTGCTCAGCGCCGGCAGCAAGGCCGAGACGATGGGTGCGACCAGGGGTGCGGCGATCCCGTTCAGCACGACCGGCGGCCCGGCGGTGAACATGACGGGATTCGTCAGCCCGTTCAGTCCGATCGGCTGAGAGCCGGCGTGTTTGCTCGTCTCCGTCCCTGCCGGGGGCGGAAACTCGGTCGGGTAGTTGAAGGTGAGGTCGGTCGCACCACCGTCGGTCGACGGGGTGACGTCGGTCGTCGGAACCCGGAGGATCGGAATGTCGGCGAAGAGTACGGTGGCATAGACGTCGAGAGACGCGCTCGCCGACCCCGAGAAGGCGCTCGGGTCGACGGTCACGACGATCCCCGAAGACCCCGTGCAGCCGGCGGACTTCAGCGTGCCGACAGCCCCGGCGGCGGTGATCCGTACGGGCAGATCGTTCTTTACGTGGGCGCCGACCAGGCCGAGGACGCTGATGGGGAGGTCCAACTTGGGCGTGACGGTCATGTCGATTTGGCTGGTGCTCACGCTGCCGCCTACGGGACCGAAGTAGAACTGGGGCGGTTGGATCACCTGGAGGCGGACACGGGTCGAGACGACGTTGCCCACGCTTACTCCGACGTCGGGGATATCGATGAAGTTGCTTCCGTTGGCGAGCTCGGCGGAGCCCGTGAGTAGCTGGAAGACGTTGATCTGAGATTCCAGCGCAGTGTTCTCGGCGCCCTGGGACACGTGCATGAACTGGCCCAGCGTGATCTGGGTGGTGTTGGTAATGGTGGCTCGGAGCGAGTTGAGCTGAGTCGCCAGAGCGAGGTTGGCGACGCCGCCCTGGGCGGTAAGGGCGTTCGCCGTGGCCTGGAGCAGCTGATTCACCGTCAGGTTGGCGGCGAGAAGCTGCGTGACCGTGCCAGCGCTGATGCCCATGGTCACCAATTGGGTTCGCAGGGCATCAAGGGTGACGTTTCCTGCGACGAGGCCCTGCCAGCTCACAGCCGAAAGGCTGAGATCGCTCCCCTTCAGAATCCCGCCCATGAACTTGTTCAGGAGCGTGGCGCGAGCCGCGTCGATGGTGACCAGGGAGGACCCGATCATGAACCCGCCGTAGGCACTGGTGGAGGCGATCGCGCTCCGGGTCTTGGTCTGGCCACCGGCCACGAATGGGAAGTAGTTGGTGTGCGGTGAGGTCGCCGACACCTGCACCGCTGTCGCCGCAGACAGACTGGCGGCACTCGAGGACCACGGCCCGGTGCTGGTCGGGCCCCACTTGACCGACAGGCTGTAGCCCGACGACGCAAACGGGAACCCGTTCCGGGTCGCACTCAGCTGGGCCGCCGTCGTCGGGTCGGCGGGGAGCGTCCGGATCGCATCCATGGCCGCAAGGTCGGCGACCTTCTGGTCGACGCGGATTTCGTGGGCCAGGAAACCCAGGTCGATGGCGAGCGAGGCGGCGATCAGCGTGACGACCATGCTGAGTGCGGCCAGGACCAGGATGCTGCCGCGCTCATTGCGTCGGCCGTTTCGGAGCATGAGGGCCGTCACTTGTAACGGACCACGGCGGAGGCGGAGGTCGAAGGCGGCACGACCAACCCGAGCCCGGGAGAGGCGGACAGGTTGTAGACGATGTTGACCTGGATGCAGGCCGCCGGCGATGCGCAACCCAGGGTGTCGGTGTAGGGAAGGTAGGTGGCGGTGTAGCCGGTCGTACCGAGCTTGGTCTGCACCTGGTTGGTCGCCATTTCCTTCGCACCGAGAGGGGGGGTGGCGCTGGAGAAGGTGGTGGCGCCCACTGCGGCGCGGGCGGCGTCGGCGGCGGCGCTCGTCACGCGCTGCTTCGTAGCCAGGACCGAGCCGAAGGCCACGATGGCGTACAGGACCAGGGCGAAGAGGCCGACGACCATGGCGAACTCGACCATCGCTGCACCCGACTGGTCCCGACGGACCCGCCGCCGCAGCGGGGTCCCTGCATGTCGTCGCATCACGCTGCACTCCATCTCGCGGTCGGCTGACTAGGTCAAGAGG
>JALYZO010000097.1 GCA_030945745.1 Actinomycetota bacterium | reverse complement strand
GGCGGGGGATGAGCCATCAGGCGATGGGCCGGCCGAGCCCGCCGGCGGCGCCGGCCCGCGGGCGCCAGGGCCAACCCGACGACGGCGATCACACCGGCTGCACCGGCCAGCAGGGCTGCGTGCAGGGCTCGGTTGGGCGCGTAGCTGATGGTGACTGCGCCGCCGGCGCCGGCGGGAATGGCCCAGGCCTGGCGCCAGCCGTCCACCTCCAGGGGCGCCAGCCTCCTGCCCGCCAGCGACGCCGTCCACCCGGGGTTGAAGTTCCCCGAGGTGGCCAGAACGGCGCCGGGGCCGGGGCCGACACGCACCCGCCCCGAGCTCCCTGCCCAGCGTCGGACGGTGACGGCCCGGGCGGGAACGGGCGGAGAGGGAGCCGAGTCGGCGGCCAGTGTCAGCGAATCGACGGCGAGAGAGGCCCTCGGGTCGGTCTCCACCTGGTGCGGGCCACCGGCCAGCTCGACCGGTGCGCAGGTGGCGAAGGGCACCTCCGAGGGGGGGCCCGGGCCGGTTGTCACCTGGGTGGGGACCGGCGCCCCGTCCACCGTCACCACCGGTCCCTGCCCGCACGCCCCTGGCGGTCCTGGTGGCCCCGACGCCGTCCCGGTGAGGGTGAACGACGCCCGCTGCGGCACCTCGAACCGGCGATCGAGTCGGTCCTCCTCGCTGACCCGCAGGGGCTGCGCGGTCCGGAGACGGTCGAACAGGTACATCGGTGGGGGGGCTCCGGGTTTGGAGAATGGCCCCGTCTCGTCGGCCGGCACCTGCAGCAGCGGGGTGACCGTCAGTCCCGGCAGGGCGATGTCGGACAGGCCGGCCCGGGAGAACGACGTCGCCGAGGTGGCTTCGCCCCTCACGGCGCCCAGGGTGACCCGCAGCCGGCGGGTGGGTCCCGGAGGGAGTCGGAAGGTCTGGGGGGCTGCGGTTGCTGCGGGGCTGACCGTCCGGCTGCCCGCGTCCGTCGTGAGGACCAGACGGCCGGGTAGCGGACCGCCCGGCGGATCCAGCAGTGAGATCGTCACCGATCCGAACGAGCGCCGCCGGCCCAGGTCCAGCTCGACCCACTGGCCGTCGGAGCTGCCGGCCGACCCGCTCTCCCACGCCGTGGCCGGGTCGCCGTCGAACGCCGCCATGGGCTGGTTCTCGGGGTGGGGCGCCACCGCAGTTGCATAACTGGATGCCCGCACCGTCACCGGTCCCTCCCCGCCTGATCCCTGGGCCACCGCCACCGTCTGGTGGGCGACGCCGGCGACGGCGAGGCGCTGGTGGACTGGTCCACCTCCCGCCGGGCCTCCCCGCGCCCCGAGCACATAGGACGCTCCGTCGTAGATGGCACCGAAGTTGACGGCGCGCCGCGTCGAGCTGTCGGTGACAACCGAGCGAGCAGGGGAACCCAGGCCCGGGCCGGCCTGGCCGGCGAGGACCACCAGGCCCGTACCCGCCAGGGCCCCCCGGTCGGCGAGGGCCAGCAGGCCCTGGGGTCCCCCGCTCAGGACCGTGGTCGTCGCCGCCGGGTAGGCCACCACCGGCCCTGCGTTCCCGTCCACCTGGTAGATCTGGACAGCCGGTCGGGCTTGGCGCTCGGCGGCGGTGGGGGTCCCGATCGGGGGCGCCTCGGGCGTGCGCTCGGGCCCGAAGCGGGCCACCAGGCCGATACCCGGACTGGCCCCCAGGACCGCCGCCACCCGGGCCGGGTCAGGGGCGCCGGCCCGCACCCAGTCCAGGTCGTTGCGCACCACCAGGTAGCGCACCCCGGCGCGGGCCAGGAAGGGCGCCAGGCCGGGGATGGGAAGGCCGGCCACCAGGCGCTGATCGACAGCGTCGATGACCAGGGTGGAGCCGTTGCCTCCAAGGGGGGCCTGGTCGCGGACAGCCCACGGCGAGGTGGCCAGGGCCTGGAGCGGTTCGTCGGTGGGGCGGCCCCACACGTAATCGGGGAAGCCGCTGCCTGGCAGGAGGAGGCTCTCCTGACGGCCGGCGTGGTGACCAAGCCACGCCGCCGCCTGGGACCAGTAGGCGGGAACGCGGGCAAAGCTGCCCCGGGCCAGCAGCTGACCCTGGAGCACGGGCAGGGCCGTCCCGGCGACGGCGACCACCAGCACGGCGCCGACCAGGCGGCGCTCCTGGCGGCTCTCACGGGTGAGCAGGGCAACGACGTGGACCAGTCCCAAGGCGAGCGGCAGGCGCACCAGCGGCTCGAACTTGTGCACGTTGCGGAAGGCGACGAGCGGCCCGTCGAGCAGGGTACGGGCTGCCTGCGCCCAGGGGCCTCCCAGCGCACCGGCGTAACCGGCGGCCATGACGGCCAGACCCGCCAGCATCGACAGGGCCAGGACTCGCCGCTCCGCCAGACGGCCATGGGCCAGCCCGGCCAGCCCGGCGGCGGCCAGCACGCCGCTGGCCAGCACGGCGGCCGGGGCGGCGATCAAGACGTTGGCCCCGGGCCACCACGGCTGGCCCCGGTAGGTGAAGAAATCGAGCCAGTGGGCCGTTCCCCGCAGCACCTCGGTCGCGGACGTGGTGGCGGTGGTGTTGGACGCCTGCTCGATGTAGGGCAGGAACGAGAAGGCGTAACGGCCCTCTATGACCAGCGGAACCAACCACCACGAGGTCGCCAGCACCACGCCGGCCAGCCACCAGCCGGTCAGGCTCCGGCGGCGAGGGCCGGGCGCCCGGGTGAGCAGCCACAACCCGGGCAGGACCAACACGGCGAGGGTCGATGCGGCATTGGCCCCGCCCATGAGCGCCACCGCGACCGCGGAGGCGGCGGCGGCCCGGCGAGGCGAGCCGGTCGTCGAACCCCGGACGAGATAGAGGAGCACCCAGGGCAGGAGGGAGGAGGAGAGCACGTTGGCCGAGATGGGCCCGAGCATGGCGAGCATCTGCGGCGACAGGGCGTAGGCCAGGCCTCCGACCAGCCGGGCGCCGGGGCGCCCGATGTCCAGTGCGTCGGCGAGGCGAAGCAGGCCCACGTAGGCCACGGCCAGCAGCAACCCCATCCACGCCCGCTGCACGATCCACGGGGGAAGGTGGGCAGCGTGGCCGATCGTGAAGAACGGTCCCATGGGCAACAGGTAGCCCTGGACCTGATCCTCGACGTGGCCGAAGCCGCTGGCCGGATCCCACAGTTGGAGGCCGCGCAGCAAGAAGCTCACCGGGTTGACCGACAGGTCGAGCTTGGTGTCGGCCGCCAGCCGGCCGGGCTCCTGGGCGAAGCACACAGCGACCAGGGCGACGGCCGGGGCCAGCACCGCCCACCGGGGGGTCTTCCCAGCGGGCCGGGCCGTTGGGCGCAGCGCGCTCATGACGGCGGTGCTCAACGCCTGCGCAGCACCAGAGCCAGGTTCCACGTTGCCACCTCTCGCAGGCCCGGGACCGCCACCAGCCAGGCGCACCAAGCCGGGAGGTAGCGAGGCCGGGCGTCCACCAGGTCGGCCCGGGGGTGTGCCCGGGCCCAGCGCATGGCGGCGCCCACATGGACGGGGAAAAGGCTCGTCAGGTAGCGGTTCTTCGGCGGAGCGTCATGGCGGCGGTAGTAGCGGCGGGCGGCCCGCTCGCCTCCCAGGAGGTGCCACGGTGAGGTCTCGTGGCCTCCCCACGGTGACAGCCAGTTGGTGAACGCCACGAAGACCAGGCCTCCGCGGCGGGCGGTCCGCACCAGCTCATCGGCCAGCGCCCAGGGTCTGGCCACGTGCTCGAGCACATTGGAGGAGAAGCTCAGGTCGAAGGCCCCGTCGGGGAACGGCAGGGCCGCCCCGTCGGCCAGGACCCCATGGACCTCCTCCCTCCACCCTCCCTCGGGCAACTCGGAACGATCAGGTTCGACGACCACACAGGCTGCGCCGGCTCGGGCGAAAGCGTCGGCGAACCAGCCGGGGCCTCCGCCCACGTCGAGCACGCGGGCTCCCGACAGGTCGACTCGGCGGGCCAGGTGAGCGATGGAGTCGTCGGCCAGGGCCCGGTAGAAGCGCTCGGGTTGAGACTGCTCGAGTCGGAACGCCCGAAACAGCCGGATCGATCGGGTGATCCCGTCGACGCCGGACGGCGACGCCGGGCAGCGGGGCGTCAATGCAGATCCTCGACCAGCCTCTGACTCGCATGGCCCCGTTGGGCCCTGGCGTCGTCGACCACGGCCAGGAAGCCGTCCACGGTGTTGGACCACGAGAAGCGACCCGCCCGCAGGCGGGCTCCCTGCCCCAGGTCATGGCGGAGCTTGTGGTCGCCGGCCATGGCGATCCATGCTCGGGCCAACTCCGCCTTGGAACGCACCAACTGCCCGCTCCTGCCGTCCACCACCGAGTCCCGCACCCCGGGAACATCGAAACCCAGGGTCGGCGTGCCATGGGCTGCGGCCTCCATGATGACCAGGCCCCAGCCTTCGATCATCGAGGGGTGCACGAGGAGCCAGGCGGCGTCGAGCAGGCGGTGCTTGTGGTCCTCCGGGACGTGGCCCGGCAGGCTCACCCCGGCGCCGGCGACAGCCCGGAGCCGATCGCGCTCGGGCCCGTCACCGGCGATGACCAGGCGCCCCCCGGTGACGGGCCGGACGTGCTCCCACATCTCGAGGAGGAGCTCGAACCGTTTCTGGGGGACCAGGCGCCCGAGAGCCACGAACAGGGGCTCGGCTGCCTTGACGGCCGGGCGGTCACACGAGTCGACGCCGTTGTGGACGACCCGGATCCGCTCGTCGGGGACACCCAGGCGCCTCAGGCCGGCGGCCGTGGACTCCGAGACGGCCATGAACAGGCAGCGGCGGTACAGGGCGGGCACCAACCTGGTCTGCACGGAGCGCCCGACGGCAGCCATTGGGCGGGGGAACCACAGCCGCCACTCTTCGAGGTGGATGTGGTTGATGAGGCAGACCGCCGCCCCCCGGTGCCAGAGGGGGCTGAAGAACGGCACCCCGTTGACCACGTCGACCACCACATCGGCGCCCCGGTGGCGGGCCACGGCCCGGAGGGGGGCTCGCAGGTACTGGTCGTAGGTGCCCCCGGTGTCGACCACCTGGTAGGGGCGGGCGTCGACGGGACCCCCGCAGAGCAGGCTCACCTGGTGGCCGCGCTCGATCAGCCCGGTGGCCAGACGGTCGACCAGAACCTCCGATCCCCCGGCCAGCGGATGAGCAAGGTCTCGCCCCGCGAAGAAGAGAACCTTCATCGCCCCGCCCCCGCCATCAGTGGACCTTGCAGGCGTTGGTCAACTGGCCGCCGGGCCCGCTCGTGCACTGCGTTCCAAAGCCCATGGCCATGATCTGGCCCGTGACGTCGGGGTGCGCCCGGCGGTTGGCCGCCAGGGTGGGCCGCACCAGCTGGGTGGGGGCAGCCGCAAGGGCGCCGTAGAGCTGACCGGCCCGCCACTCCCGGCCGAGCTGGTAGGAGGGATCGGTGGGCGCGGCACCCCGGAGGTCCTCCAACGTCAGGATGACCACGTCGTCGGGGACGGTGGCCAGGTGGCGACGGGGACCGAAGCCGAACGGCAGCGATGCGAAGCGGACGGTGCTCAGGGTCTCGATGGCGGCCGACAACTTCTGGCGGTCGGTGCTGCCGGCCTTCTTGATGCCCTGGAGGACGGCGGCCAAGGCGTCGGCGGGGCCATCTTCACCACCGGTGGCGTCGACGCCCAGGTACCGGCGCAACCAGCTCCCCACGGTGAACGTCGGCAGGTAGGGAAGAGCGCCGAGATGGGTGGCGGTCAGGCTGCCCACCGTGGCGGCATCGCCGGCAGTGGAAGCCCACATGCCGTCCCCCATCCCTCGCAGGGAGCCGATCAGCTGCGGGCGCCACAGAGACCCCTTCGCCGTGGGTCCGTCGAGGTAGGCGGCTCCCGACGACGCCAGCTGCTGGGCCACGGTGGCCACGTCGGCGGGCAGGGCATCGACGTAGACGACCTGGGGGGCCGAGATCGCCAGCTGGCCGACCTGGGACCCGACGTCGGTGGCACCGGTCGTGAAGCTCTGAGGGGGCACCACGGTCATGCCGACGCCGGCGAAGGCCCGGTCGAACTGGGCTCGCCGGGCGCCCGCGGGGTCGAGGGCAGCGTCGTAGATCATGCCAGCCGACCTGTAGCCCCGGTCGGTGGCTGCGTAGGACGCCAGGGCGCCCAGCTGGTGGGCGGCCGGGGGCGAGATCTGAAACACCGAGCGACCCGGCACCTGGCTCTGGGGATAGAGCTGGCCCGACGAGAAGAGGTCGTCGA
Organism: Actinomycetota bacterium; assembly: GCA_030945745.1. Taxonomy (GTDB): domain Bacteria; phylum Actinomycetota; class Acidimicrobiia; order Acidimicrobiales; family Palsa-688; genus JALZAH01. The sequence continues at coordinate 1,077 of JALYZO010000097.1, read as the reverse complement.
AGACCGTCACCACCGGCAGAGCCTGTCCGCGGATGTCAGCCGTCACCTGGTCGAGGCCAGGGCTGCCACACCACAGCAGTGCCACCACGGACCGGTCACCGACAAGCTCGTGGTACAACCTGACGCTGCCGTCGGCGCTGGGACCCGTGTCCCGCAGGAGCACCTCGACCTTGCGCCCGCCCAGTCCCCCCCCGGCGTTGAGATGACGGACGGAGGCCCGCAGGGAGTTGGAGACCATGGCGCCGGTAGCGGACAAGGGTCCGGTGAGGGGCGTGAGGGCCCCCACCTTGAGGGTCGTGTTCGAGGTGGACGAGCAGCCGGCCAGGAGCCCCGTGGCCGGCATGACCGTCGCGCCGGCACCGACCATGGCCAAGAACCGTCGGCGGCTCACCTCCCCGGCGATCACCATCGGGTGGCTACCTGGCTCAGGCCCGACGCCGGCGGAGGTAGTACAAGATGCCCCCCAGCACCAGGAGCCCGGCGATGATGAGAGCGATCAGCAGGGGCAGGTTCACCCCCGGGCTGGTGGCGTCGATGAACAGGTTCCGGTCTCCGTTGGCGGAGGACCCCGTGCCGTAGGCGGTCAGGCTCCCGCTCACCTGGGTGGCATGGCGGCCGATGGCCAGGGTCAGCACCAGACCGACCAGCAGCGCCGTCAGTAATGCATAGCGGGCTGTCCGCACACCGGCTCCTTGCCTCGGCTATGAATCCGACCAGGGCACAACACTTTACTCTATCCCGTCCCATGGCTTCCCCTGTCGTAGACCGCATCTTGATGTCGGCGCCGCCAAGCGGCCCCTACCGCCACCACCGTGACCAGGTCGCCGGCAAGCACGACAACGGCCGGCCAGTACCACACCGGTCCCCGCCCCGCCGGCAGGGCGACGAGCCCCTCGGTGGTCCGCCCGCCGGCATGGGCCCCCCTCATCCAGCCCGCATAACCCGCAGCGTCCCACACCAGCGGCCCTGATGGGGGCAGCCTCCGCAGGGGCGCCACCACCGTCGCCAGGACCGCCCGATGACCGTCGGCGCCGACCAGGGGACCGGCCCACGGCCCGACCTCGAAGAGCTGCAGGG
>JALYZO010000074.1 GCA_030945745.1 Actinomycetota bacterium | reverse complement strand
GGGCGGCATCTGGCCCAGTGCCGATCCGCTGCCGACAGCGGTGCCGCCCGCCGCCGCCCCTGAGGGTCACACCGTTCGCTGGGACCGGCGCTCCGGCCTCCCCAACCCCGACGGTGACCTGGTGACCGCCCCGGAGGGTGCTCCGGCGGACCCCGCTGACCCCCGTGGCGCTGACCCCCGTGGCGCTGACCCCCGTGGCGCGACCGGCTCGGGGATGGCCGCCGATGCCCAGATCCCGCTGGTGGCTCCCGAGGCAGCCGCCGGGGAGTCCACGCAGTACTGGACACGGGCCCGGCGCACCCCGATCGATGACCTGCCCCCGCCCCCCGACGAGGGGCGGGCTCACACCAGGCTGTGGGCGGCCGGCGCCGGCACCGCTGTGGTCGTCGTGGCCATCGTGGTGGCCCTCCTGCTCACTCGCTCCCCGGCCCGTCCCCACATCACCACCAACACCGTGACTCCTCCGGTCAGCCCCCAGCCGAACCTGTATGCGCCGGTGAGCCTCACCGTGTACAACGAGGTCGGCCCGACCGTCACGCTGCGGTGGAAGGACCCGAGCAACGGGAAGTACCCCTTCGTGGTCGCCGTCGTCGGCTCCAAGGGCGCGGCCGAGACCAACAGCGAGACCCAGACGGTCATCGCCGGCCTGGACGCCACCAAGGGCTACTGCTTCGTGGTCGGCGCCTACTACGCCGTCGGGTCGCCGCCGGCGTACGCCGCCCCGGTGTGCGTCCGGGGGGGTACGGCCACCTCCACCACGCAGGCGACCGGAGTGTCCACGTCCACGACGGCGCCTACCGGCCACGCGGCGGGCCTGCGACCTCAGTGGGAGCTGGCGACACCGGCGAGTATGGGGGCGATCACGTGGTCTCGGAGGACGCCGAGGGCGCTCATGGTGCGGGCCTCGGATGTCGTAGGCGGCCGGGTGGATGCTGCAGTCGGTGTTGGTCTGCCCGGTCATGGCCCAGACCTTTGCGGCGAAGTCGGCGACGGTGAAGCCGTCGGGTGCGACTGACAGGGCCGCCGCTGCTGCCATAGCGGCCCGGGCACGGGGTTTGTTCACGTCGATGCCGCCCACCGGGGTGACTCCGATGCAAGACGGGCTCGGCAGGGCGTCGAGGGTGCGGTCGGCGATGAAGCCGACATCGACACAGTCGAGGGTGGTCAGGAAACGGTCGACCATGCCAGCGAGACGTTCGACGATGTCAGGGAACCGCTCCAGGACCCGCGCCAACGCCGAGCGGGTCAGACCCGATCACTGAGCGTTGGGCAGCGTCCTCCGGCGACGGCTCACGACCACTCCGACGATGACCAGGCCAGTGATCGGCAGAGCGGCAGCGAGCGGGGCTTCGGGCAGGACCGGCATGGGACCACTGGTCAGGACCGGTGCGCTGGCTGAGGTGACTCTCAGGGTGAGGACCTGGTTCACGTCCAGGGAGGACATGGTCGTGCCCGTGTCGGAGTAGGTCGAACCGTCCGGAGTGGTGATGACGGCCGTGAACGTGCCCGGGATGTTGGGGTCGACCGGTCCGCAACCGAGGTTCACGCCCATGGGCTCGGTGTTCTGGACGGTCACGTCACCGGTGGGCGAGGTGATCCGGGCGGTGGCGGTGGCCAGGGTGGCGACATCGTTCCGGAGGTAGGTGGTCGTCCCAGACTCGACGAAGGTGCCGCCGTAGGGCTGCGAGGCCAGCCCCATGGCTGAGAAGGGTTCCTGGCCGGAGAAGCCCACAGGGGGGCACGTCGCGGTCACCGCGGTGCTGGTCAGGGTCTCGTTGAGCAGGGAGGGCGGGGGGGTGGATGCCGCATGGGCGGGCCCTGCGATCAGTCCCAGGGCGACAACGGATCCGGTGGCGGCCACGGTGAGCGTGGAGAAGCAGCGGACCACGAAGGACCGCTCGGACTTGAGAAACCCGGTGGGCAGGTGCACGGGAGCGCTCCTTCGAGGAGGGGTTGGGGTCACTGTGCTGCTCTGATCCTGTGGCAACAAGGTGGTAGCGGTTAATGGCCCGGATCGATCCGGACACTGGGTGAACATTTGACCGACCTGCTCACGGGAGCGGCCAGGCTGCGGTCGTCACCTGGCCACCGGCGACGACGATGGCGGGGAAGACGGCGCTGCCCTTGGTGAAACGGACGCGCAACTCATAAGTGCCCCGAGTCAGCGAGGGAAACACCGCCGCGTACTTCGTCTGGCCGCGCGGCTGGCAGCGTTGCCGAACGGCTACGTGGGTACCGTCCCAGGCGCCGCCGGCCCGACGGATCTCTAGCTCCAGGCCGTCCATCGATGGGGGTGTGACCACGACTGCCGCCCCCACGTCGCCACCGATGTCCAGCACAACCGCGCCTGCGCTCGGACCCGGCGTCGGCTCGGCGGAGGGAGGGGCGTGGCCGCCGCTCACCGGTCAGCTCCCCGAGGCCGGGAACGGCCCCGTGGTGGCCCCGCCCGTGATGGCTGCCGCTGGCGTGTCGGCCTCGAAACCCCGGTGCGGCGTGGCCAGGTAAGGGAAGCTCGTCAGGTAGTGCTCGGTCCCACCGGCCGCCAGGTCGGTCTGGCTGTTGGTCAGACCGAAGTTGACGTAGCCGGCCGTGGCGAACGGCGGACCGGCAGCCGCGTCGGGCATGAAGCTCGGGTCGGTGAGACCGAGAGTCGCACCGGCCACGGCTCGTAGCTCGATGGTGGCCACGTCGTCGAAGACCCGCCGCCCGTTGGGGAATCCGGCGATGTCACCGCCCAGCAACCCAAGGTTGTTGGGGCTGGTGGCCGGAGGGATGGCCAGGTTGAGCCGGAGCATCTCCGCCTGGACCGGACCGGTGTAGGTGGAGTAGGAGGGCACTGCGGAGATGACCCCGGCGGGGATGCCGGTCAGCAGGATCGCGGCGATGTCCGCCCGGTTGATATGACCGGCGGCGTTGTACGCGGCCAGATGGGGAAACACCCCGGCGTAAAGCGAGGGGAGGAGTCGTGCGAGGCCAGGATCCGTGAACTGCGACGCGAACCGGCGGTCCATCACCGGCGGCGAGGCATTGAACAGGTCCTTCTTGGCCAGGGGGATCAACAGCTCATTGACAAGGGGATTGCCGAGACGAGAGACCTGGACATAGGGGCCGCTGTGCGACGTCTCGCCGTTGGGCCCACCGTAGATCCGGGCCTTCTGGCGGCTGGCCGTGGTCCACACGCCGATGGTTGATGACGGCTTCGACATGTCGGTCGGCACGGTGCCGCTGTTGCTCAACTCGGAGATCGGAACCTCCACCACCAGCGAGTGGACGTTCACCCGATCGGTTGAGTTGATCCCGAACGCCGGTGACTGGAAGACGGCGGGGGCCCGGAGCTGCTCGAAGGGACGAAGGTTGCCCAAGTCGAAGAGTGCGCCGAGGTCGACGTAGAAGCCCTCGCCCCGCTGCCCGGCGAAGACGGTGGCGCGGTGGCCGTTGCTGGTGACGTTGTGGATCGCTGGTGTGACCAGGCTGGGATAGTCGGGCGTCGACAGCGGACCGATGTTGCACGGCGGCGACACCAGGCCCTGCCCGAGGATCGTCCTCACCTCCCGCCTATCACGGCGATGGTCCACTCTGGTGAGGGTGTAGGTCTGCGGCCGACTCCAGTTGGTGTACGCGCCGTTGGCGAAGGCGATCTGGCCGGTGTTGTAGAGGAAGAACTCGGAGGCGGCCGGCGTGTCGACCGTGGTGAACTGGAACTGATAGGAGATGTCGGGCATACCATCACCGTCGTTGTCGACGTTGATCGAGTAGAGAACGTCGTTGGCGAACTCGAAGAAGTTCGGGCCGCCATCGGGAGCCTCGAAGGGGATGTAGTTGGCGATCAGGGTGACGGTGCTGCCGGCATTCACGAAGGCGTAGACATCGGTGCTGTCCGCCACCGGGTCCTTGGAGCTCTCTGGCGCTTCACGGTGGGATGACATGGGTTTACCTCACAGTTCCGGGAAATGGGGGTGGGGACCGCAGACACAGCGGTGTCGGCTCGGCTCGCCTGGCGTTCAGCGCGCCGCTTGGAACAGACGGGCGGCCATCTGGGGGTCGCGGTAGGTGAACTCGTGCTCGCCCATGAACAGGCTGATCTCGCCGGTGGAAAGATCCTTCACGTGGGCGATCAGCGGCTGGGCGAGAGACGTTGTTGAGCTGCTCACCGCGCCGGCATTCTTGGTGACCGCAGGGCCTTCGGCCTCCGCCTCGGAGAGCAGACCGGCGGCACCAGGGATGGCCACTACGGCGCCAGCCGCGGCCACGGTGAACGAGCCCCGCTTGAGGAAGAGGCGACGACTTATATCGGACATCTCGGGATCCTTTCGGAAAGGCGAGCTTCGACCACGTTCTAGACGAGGCCGAACTGCTATGAGCGACAGAGTCGGCGAATTCCCTGCCGCGCTTTCCAGAGTTCAGACGCGGTTCACCGGGCGGACGGTTCCCGGCGGAACGGCTCAGCTACGGACCACCGTCCTCGGTGCTATGACGCCGCCGTGGGCCTGGTCACCCGCCTGGGCCCCAATCGACTGTCGTGCTCGAGCCCAGAGGGCTTCGAGGACGGCAACACCGCTTTCCTCGATCGAGCACCTGGGCACGCTCTACGAGCAGTTCCCCGACCTCGCCCCCGGGTCGCAGACCGAGCCTCCCGACCCAATGAACGGCGGTCGCGTTCGGGATCCTGCACAGATCCTCGTCACGGGCCCGTTGGACCCGTTTCATCTGGTGGGTGGAGATCTGACCGGGATCGGAACGAAGAGTAGCGGTAGCCGGACCCAGCCCATCGCTGGCTGCCTGGATCAGGGGGTGGCGGCCATCGCCGTCGACCCGATGAGATCGACGAAGACGACGGCCACCTCGCGGGTCTCGCCGCCAACTAACTCATTTAGGCGCCGGTGCTGGCCTGTCGGCCGTGGTGCGTCGGGGACCGCCAGTGGCCAGGTAGCGGATCCGCAACCCGGCGGGAACGGCTTGGCGCAACGCGCTGACCGCGGCGTCGCTCATCTCCCACGCTGCACTCGCCGTGCCGTCGTCGCCCACCCCGGCGTACACGCTGAGGTCGACCAGGGACCCGAGCTGGCGGACCGGGGCTCCGGCACCGCCCGCCGCCTTGGCGGCCTCGGCGGTGACCTCGCTGGGTGTGAGGGCGGAGATGGCCGTGTCGAAGGGCGCCAATGCGTCGAGCACCTCGGCCCATGCCCCGGTGATGCGATCGGCGGGGGGCAGGGCCAGGTCACGGCGCCGGGCGCGTCGGCGACTGCGGATCAGCAGCCGGGTGCCGACCAGGCCGGAGATGACGATGACGATGACCACGGGGATGGCCAGCAACCACCAGGCCTTGGAGCGGGGCTGGGCGCCGGCGCCGTGCCCGGGGCCGTGGCCACCGTTGGTCGCGGTGGACCCCGGCGAGTTGGCCACCGTGCCCCGCACCTGGTTGAGGCCGGCGTCGTTTTTGCTGACGGTGGTCGACGATGCCGCTCCCCCGCCCGCCGACCCGTTGCTCGACGTGGCCGGGACCGGGTTGAACATCACCCACCCGAGGCCCGAGAGGTCGACCTCGGGCCACACGGTCGCATCGGAGCCGTGCACGGTCGTCCGACCGGTGGACGGATCGACCGTCCCCGGCAGGAAGCCCACCGCCAGGCGGGCCGGGAGCCCGACACTCCGGGCCATCAGCACGTAGCTGGTGGCGAACTGCTCGGCCGTGCCCTGCTTGGACAGGGCGAACTGCTTGAGCCGCCCGCAGCTCGAACCCGGCGTGGCCGCAGGGTCGCTGCTGAACCCGTTGAGGTCGGCCAGTGCCTGTTCGATGGCCACCGCCTGCTGGTCGGGGCGACCTCTGCCCGACGTGGCCCGGGTGGCCAGTTGGGCAAGGGTGGCGGGGAAGCAGCCCGGGACCTCGGTGAGGGCGGCGTTCGCGGCGCTGACGGTCACCCCGGCCGTGTCGAGGGCTTTGCGTGTCGGCGCCGGCAGGCGGCTGGTGACGGTGAAGCTGTGCCCTTGGGCGCTCGGGGAGGCGATCAGGATCGATGCCGCCGGGTCGTAGGCCAAGTCGGCCGGTCGCACGCCGGTGGGCAGACCCGTGGTCGGGACCCATGGGCCAGTCAGGTCGCGGATGCTCAGCTGATCGGTGCTGGCCGGGCCGAGCAGTGAGCTGTCCACCGCGGTGGGCACGTCGAGCACGGTCCCGGCCCGCACGGCGCGGGCGTCGGTCGTCCAACCGCTGCCGTCAAAGACGTTGAGGCTGACCAGCCGCCAATCGGTCGGGCTGCTCAGCCATGCCTGGTCGACCTGGGCGGAGAACATCACGCTGTCGGGCTGCGCGCTGCGCTGCGGGAACAGATCGAGAGGGTTGGGGGCCGAACCCAGGTCGATGGGCGGCCTGAGCGACGAGCGCAGATCGGCGGGGGTCCGGCTGGTGGCCAGCGGCCAACTGGTCCCGATGGCCAGGGCCGCGACCACCACCACGGCCCCGGTGACCACGGCGGCCACACTGCGCGCCGGGGGCACCCACGCCACCCCGACGTCCGCCGGGCGCGACACGATCAGCAGGTAGGCACCGGCCAGGACGGCCGGGGCGGCGCTGACGGCGACCGGTGAGCCCGGCCCGTGCACCCCGAGCGCCAGGGCCACGAGGAGCACGACGCCGGCGGGGATCAGGGCGATGACGCCGGGATGAGCCCGGCTCCCGGCCAGCAGGGCGACGGCCACGGCCAGGGCGACCACTCCGGACAGCACCGGGAGGCGGTCGGCGGTCGGCGGCACGGGGACGCTGGTGGTGAGGATCTTGCTCCACCCGCCGAACAGGCCGCCCACGCCTCTGGACATGGCTCCCCCCAGGCCGCCCGCACCGGGGTTGGCCGACACGGCATCGCTGACCACGGGAGCGAGCAGGGTGGCGACGACCACCGTGGCCGCGCTGGCCACGATCCTGGACAGACCGACGGGCAGCGCGGCGACGGGGCGCGGCGCACCTGGCCGGCCCGTCAGCCACGCCGGCCCCGGCTCGATCGGGGCCGCTTGGTCGGCGGATGCCGGCCCGCCGACTGATCCGTTGGCCCCTGATCCGTGCTCCGCTCGGCCCGAGGCGCCGCCAACCAGGAGGAGGCGGGCCCCGAGGCCGCCGAGAGCGCCGAGGATCACCGAGATGATCAACGGTCCGGGCACGGTGGAGAACCCGAAGACCCGCCCGAAGGCCACGCCGGCGGCAGCCACCGCCCCGAGTGCGGTCAGCGCCGGGACCAGCCGTCCGGTGCCGAGTGCCGTCACCGTGCGCCGCCAGGCGTGCGCCGGTGGGCGAGCGCCGGTCGTGGGCCCTCCCGGAGGTGCTGTCAGCGTCATCAGCGGGTCCCCGACTGCCACAGGGCCAGCACCGCGGGCGCACCCTGGGCCTGGCACACCTCGAGGCCGCCGACCCGGCGGGCCTGCGCCTCCGAGGCGCCGACCAGCAGGGCCGAGACCCGCCGGTAACGGCCACTCAGGGCGTCGAGCTCGCTGACGCTGTCGGAGAGGTTCTCGCCGCTCACCAGCACCGCGGCGCTGCCGCCGGTCTCGGAGCCCAGGCCGGCCACCACCCGTCCGAGCTGTCCGGAGCTGGCCAGGTGGGCGCCGGCCAGAAGGTCCAACGAGTCCCGGCCGCCGGTGGGCACGAACCCCGAGATCGCCCCGCTCACGTAATCGAGGCGCACCGGGGCCCCGGTGCGCAAGGCCGCCTCCACCAGGGAGGCGGCGGTCTCCGCAGCCTCTTCGAACCAGCCGTCCTCGGAGTAGCTGCTCCGGCGATCGTCGAGGAGGACCACGACCTGGGGCCGGTTGGTGTCGACGTGCTTGCGGATCATCAGCGTGCCGGTGCGCGCCGTGGTGCGCCAATGGACCATGCGCAGATCGTCGCCGATCACGTACGGGCGGAGACCCTCGAAGGCGATGGTGCCCTCCGGGGCCCGGTCGTCCATGGGCCCGTCGACCTCCAGGTTGGCGCCGGCCCGGTTGGGGGGAACCGGGTGGCTGCGGGGATGCACCCACAGGGTGGCACTGTCACCGAAGCGGCGACGGCGGGCGATGAGGCCGAAGGGATCGGTCTGCGCCAGGGTCAGTGGACCGACCTGATAGATGCCCCGCCTCCGGGTGGGCAGGCGGTAGGTGGACGTGTGCTGATCACCGGGGCGCAGGGGCGGGAGGTCGAGGGTCACCGTGTCGGCGCCGGCCCGGTCCTCGAGCAGCAGACGGGGCGCGCGCCTCCGCCCGGTGTTGGTGATCTCCACAAGGCCCAGGGAGGCGTCCGCCCGCCGGACCCTCGTCGGTGCCACCTCGCGGCGAACGGCCAGGTGCGGCGGCAGCACCACCCAACCGACGGCGGCGAGCATCAGGCCGAGGAGCACGCCGGCGGCGATGACCAGCTCCGGGTAGCCCAGGATCACTCCGATGGCGTAGGCAAGGATCCCCCCGACCAGCGTCGACCACCCCGAAGCCGTGGGCCGCATCGCTCAGCTCACGCCGCAGCGGTGGGGACCGGGATGGCCCGGACGGTGTCGTCGATCAGCTTGGCCGCCGTGGTGTTGGACAGGGCGGCCTGGGATGCCAGGATCATGCGATGGCCGAGCGTCGCTTGAGCCAGGGCCTTCACGTCGTCGGCGGTGGCATAGGACCGCCCGGCCATGGCCGCCCGGGCCCGCGCCGCTCGCATCAGCGACAGGCTGGCCCGGGGGCTGGCACCGAGGCGGACCTCGCTGAGCTTGCGGGTCGTGGCCACGATGGCCACGATGTAGTCCCGCAGGACGGGAGCCACGTCCACGGTCGACACTGCGGCGATCATCTTGGCGATGTCACTGGCGCTGACCACGGGGCGAAGATGCGCGATGCCCTCCTCGGCGCCGTCGTCGCCCAGGATCTGCGCTTCGGTGGCGGCGTCGGGGTACCCCATGGCCAGGCGGATCAGGAACCGGTCCAGCTGGGCTTCGGGGAGGCGGTAGGTGCCGTCCATCTCGATGGGGTTCTGGGTGGCCATGACCAGGAACGGCCGGGGCACCTGGTGGGTCACCGCCTCGACGGTGATCCGGCGCTCCTCCATGACCTCGAGGAGGGCCGATTGCGTCTTGGGCGACGCCCGATTGATCTCGTCGGCCAGCACGACGTTGGCGAAGATGGGGCCCCGGTGGAACACGAACGTCCCGTCGTGGGCGTGGTAGATGGTCGCCCCGGAGACGTCGGAGGGCAGCAGGTCGGGTGTGAACTGGATCCGGTTTGTCTGGGCGTCGATCGATGCGGCCAGCGCCCGGGCCAGGGACGTCTTGCCGACCCCGGGAACGTCCTCCACCAGGACGTGACCCTCGGCCAGCAGGGCGATCACGGTGAGGGCCACGGCATCGGGTTTGCCACGGATGACCCGCTCCATGTTGCGGGCCACCAGCTCGGCCCCCTGCGCCACCCAGCCCAACTCGGAGTGGACCGGCCGCGGCTCGGTCGGGTTCGCCGTCATGCTCGCTCCAGAGATCGTCGCGCCAGCGGCTCAGGGTAGCCGCCGCCTGAGACAGCCATTGCCGAGCGGTCCCTCAGCAGGCGATCTCGGCCAGCACGTAGGGGTTGAGCGGTGTGCGGCGCAGCCCGGCAGGCAGGCGGTCCACCCACGAACGGGCCGCCCAGGCCAACACCGACGGCATGTTCGGGCGGTCCAGTGCGGAGAAGCCGAAGTAGCCGGTGAGGGGCAGCGGGTGCACCCGGTCCCTGCCGAACCAGTCGGCCAGGTCGCCGTACGACGCGAGGTGGTAGGCGCCCCAGGTGGGATGGACGTTCACCTTGAAGCGGTCGAACACCTTGGCTCGAAGCGGTGCGGGGGTGCCCTCGTCGGTCGGGCCGTGCTGCACGTCGAGGGGGAACCACTTGTTCGGGCAGGCGACCAGGATCCTCCCCCCGGGTCGGGTCACCCGGGTCAGCTCGGCGGTGAACGCCTCCCGGGCCTGGCGCCACCCGTCGTCGAGGGTCACGTGGCCGGTGGTCGTCCCCACGTGTTCGATGACGCCCAGCGTGAGGACGGCGTCGAAGGTGTCGTCAGGGAAGGGCAGGGCGATCACGTCGCCGACCACGAAGGCGTCGGGGTCGTGACCGGCCTCCTGCCAGTACCGGGTCACACCTCGCATGTCCACGCCGAGGGCGTCGAAGCCGCCCTCGCGCATGGCCTGCACGGTCGAGCCGATCCCGCAGCCGGCGTCGAGCACCGAGTCGGCGCCGATCTCCCTCAGCCAGGGTTCCAGATAGGCGTCGTAGACCCGCCGACCGCCGCTCTCCTGGGTGTGGGCGTAGGTGTCATCGGTCGACTCGACTCGCAACACCGGGCTGTCGGCGCTGGCCACCTCCAGAAAGCCCGCGGACCCGACGGGGTACACATGCGGCGGCCCGGAGGGGTTCGTGCAGCGCGCGCCCCCCTCGGTGGCCACCAGCGTCGAGCGGTCGACGGGGCACGCCAGTCGGGGGATCAGAGCCGGGGCGGCGACCATGGGTGCAACCTAGCGGGGCGGTCCCTCAGGTCCAGAAGTCGAGGACGCACGCACTCGGTTGCGTCCCATAGGCGAAGAGCTCGTAGTAACTCGTGGATCTGCCCATGAAGGTCTGGCGGACCAGAGCTTCGCAGACGTGGCTGGTCCCTGGACCGGCCGCCGCCGCAGTGGTGAACACCCACGTCGTGGGCCCCGGTCCAGAGGTCACCAGAAGTCCCGCCGGCGCCGGGCCGTTGGCTGACGTGAACCAGTACTGGGTCCCGCTGTTGTTGTTGTTGGGCGTGGTCGTGCCGTACTCCCGGCTGAGGGGCGTGGAGCCCTTCGGAGGCTGGGATGTGGCCCAGTTGAACGAGACCGTGCCGCGGTTCTGCAGGATCCCCCCGTTCGGGAGCTGCTCACAGGTCCCCGAAGCGGTGATGAACTCGTTGCCCTTGTCGGTCGAGTAGCACCTCTGCAGTGCCGACGTCCGACCCCACGGCGTGGCGGTACCGGTGCTCGTGGTGGAACCTGCCGCATCGGTGGCCGTGACCGTGACGGTGTAGCTGGTTCCGGCGGTGAGCCCGGTGAACTGGGCCGACTGACCGCTCGTCAGCTTCTTGGTGGCCCCGATCGCCGCGGTGTAGGTCACGGACTGGCCGTTGTCCACGCTCGGTTTCGTCCAGCTGGCATCGAGCTCGTTGGCGTACGCGTCGACGGTGACGGAGAAGGTGCCGGGCTGCCCGTCGGTGCGCGCCGCCGCTGGTGGGGAGGCTTGGCCCTTGCCGCCGGTCTGGTTGGTGGCCGCCACCCGGACGTCGTAGGCAGTGCCCGCGTTCAGCCCAGTGAGGGCAAACGGGCTGGCCGTGGCGCTCTTGAGCACCGCTGCGCCGCCGCCCTGCGGGGTGGCCGACACGTCGTAGGAGCCGATTGGCGTGCTGTAGGGACCGAGGGCGGGCTGAGCCCAGGAGAGGGTGATCTGGCCGACGCCGCCGGTGGCGGTGGGCGTGGCCATCTGGCCGGGGGTGTCGGAGGTGGTCTTGGCACACACCGTCGGGCTGCCGTCGTTGGCGGACAGGGGCCCTCCGCCGACGGCGTTGACCGCCTGGACCTGGGCGCAGTAGGTCACCCCGCCGCTCAGGCCGGTGACCGTGGCCGTCGTCGTGGTGCCGTTGGTGGTGGTCGTGGCCAGCTTGCCGGCGCCCTGAGGCAGGGCGCTCACCTTGTAGGTGGTGAGGGGGCTGCTGCCGGTGCTGGCCGGTACGGACCAGGTCACCGCCAGGGAACCGGCGGTGGCCGACACGGTGGTGACGGTCGGTGCTCCGGGAGCCTGGGGGATCGGAGGCGGGGTGGTCGTTGGCTGGGCGCCGGGGGGTGTCCCCGCCGAAGCGCCTGGCGCTGCGGTGCCGGCGACGGGGGGCCCTGGGGTGGAGCTCCCCGAAGGCCCCGAAGGCCTGAGGGGACCGGAGGGGCCGACGATCGGCTGGTTGCCGACCGGATCAGGCGTACCCCTGAGCGGCGACGCCGCTGGGTTGGGTGCCGGCGTACCGGGGAGGTACTTGGTGATGGGTGTGACCTGTCCGTTGGCGTTCACGACCACGGCCTGGGGGGAGGCGGGGTCGTTCACGAACACCAGGTTGTCCTTGCTCACCAACTGGTTGGAACCGGGCGGGACGTTGGCCGAGGGGCCCGGGCCGAGCGGGCTGAGGTTGACCGAGTTGAGCTGATGGGTGGCGGCATTGAGCACGTAGGCGGTGTTCCCGTTGACCACCACCGAGACGGCGCCGCCGAAGGAGGGAGAGGAGGTGGACGACACCGAGGGCTGGGCGGTGTTGATGTCCAAGAGGCTGGAGCCCTCCACCACAGCGATGCGGTCGCTGCTGGTGGAGAAGCCGACCAGGGGGGCGATGCCCGCCGCCGTCTGGGACAGCTGCAGGGGAGCCGTCGTCGCGTTGGTCAGGGAGCGGGCCTGGCCCGCCTGGGTGTCGATGCCCCACACACCGGTGGAGGTGGCGGCCACCACGACCTGATCACCCGGCTGGCCCAGCGGATGGGGGCTCAGGGCGTGATCGGACGCCGAGACCTCTTCCACGGTGGCCCGGCTCGGGATCGGAACCCACACGTTGCCGTTGGCGTCGATGGTGGCCGGCCCCGTCGATGCCCCCAGGGGGATCTGCGGCCCGTTGGCGGCCAGGGTCGTCGGATCGACCTGTTGGAGCACACCCGACGAGTGATCGAGGACCCATGTCGTCGACCCTGAGGTCAGCACCTGCAGCGCGGCGGGCGTGCCGGCCAGTTGGCGCGAGCCCGTCACGTCGAGCCCGGCGCTGCCGACCCGGGTCAGGCGTCCGGTCTTCAGGTCGAGGACGTAGGCGCCGTCGGGACGCTGGATGACCGAGAACGGGTCGTGGGGGCTGGTCACCGAGGCCTGGCCATCGACCTTGCCGCTGTAGCCGTTGACATGTGATGCCGTGCCCGTCGAGCCGTTGCCGAGCCACACGTCTCCCGACAGCAGCCTCAGCGCGCTGGCAGACTCGCGGGTGCCGGTCAGCGCAAGGACCAGGGCGGCACCGAGCACGGCCGCCAAGGCTCCGGCCAGGGCCACCCGCTTGGTTGACTGCCGCTCTCGCACCACCGTCTCCAGACTCCTGGCTCCTCGGCCTGTTCCGACCGCTCCTCCCCATCCTGCCAGGGACGTGGCACATCGAGCGGTGGGGAGACCTCCCCAACCGTCCTGCGGGCACCAACCTGGCGTCAGGGCATGGGGCCCGGACGACTGGCGGGAGGCGGAGCGGTGACCGAATCGAAGAGCCGGCGAAGCGCCGACCGCTCGCCCATTATCGAAGCGCTCCCGTCAGATCAGACAGGGCGGCGTCGAGCTTGCTTGGGTCGCTGAGGAGGGCGTTGAGCGTCGGGGGGTCGGTGCGGAGAGAGGCGAGACGGCACACGACCGCCGCAGCCTCGGGGTCAGGCGAGCCCACGCCGCGACCCCCTCGAGCGAGAAGATCAGTCTGTGGATCCTTGATGCTGAGAGCCATAGGGCAGACGTATACCTGACGAGGAAGAATCTACCTCGATGGCTCACGCATGCCGTTTGAGGGATCGAGACGTACCTTCGCATCCTTCTGGTGCCGAAGATCTTTCGTGGTCATGTCTGGGAGGGTCGGGCGAACCGCCTCCACACGTTGATCTCCGAGCCGGCTCTCACGGTGCTTCGTCGGGCGAGCCGCCCATCATGGCCAGCATCGGACGACCGCCTGTCCGATAGAACCGGACGACCAGAACGGCGGTGAGGGCGAGAGCGACGACGTTGAGGTAGGTGTCGGCGTTGAGAGAGATGTGGGGGCTGATGGCTCGGGCGTTGCGAGTGGCGGGGATCAGCCCCAGGGGGGCGAAGACCACCTCGATGATGTAGCCGGCGGCGACCATGGTGGCGTAGAAGATGGCGAAGAGGCGCAGGGCCATGCGGGTGCCGTAGTACTTGCGGTAGATGAGCAGGATGGGGACGATGATCAGGTCGGCGAAGATGAAGCTCACGACGCCGCCGAAGCTGATCCCACCATTCCACAGCACGGCGGCGAGGGGGACGTTGCCGATGGAGCAGACGAACGCCACCACGGAGATGGCCGGGCCGATGAGCGGCCCCCACAGCTTGGCGGCGAGAGGGTGGCCGGTGAAGAACAGATGTCGCCAGAAGGTGTCGGGCACCCATGCGGCGAGACAGCCGGCGATGACCAGGCCCAAGGCGATGTCGAAGATGACGCTGGCCCAGTTCATGACATAGATCTGGCTGGTGGCGGTGAAGCCTTTCGGGGAGAACAGGCGACGCCAGAAGGCTCCATTCTCGGCGACGCTCATGTCCATGGCTGCGTGGCCTTCCATCCGCCCCGAAAGGCCCTTGTTGGCCTGGGCGAGGGCGTCGTCAAGAAGCTTCTGGGAGATGAACAGTCGGAACCCCAGGGCCAGGAGGATGATCATGATGGGGCCGCCGATGAACTCGGCGAGGGTGAACTGCCAAGACAGCAACAGGGCGAGGATGATCCCGAGCTCGATGACCAGGTTGGTGGAGGCGAGCTCGAAGACCATGGCGGCGACGAAGTCGGCGCCTTTGCGGACCAGGGAGCGGGCCAGGGCCACGGAGGCGTAGCTGCACGATGACGAGGCGGCACCGAGCCCGGTGGCGACGGCAAGGTTCTTGGCCCGATGGTTGCCCAGGAGCCGGCTTATCGTCTCTTTGTGGACGAGGGCTTCGACGATCGAGGAGAGGTAGAAGCCGAGGACCAGGGCCCAGAGGATCTCCCAGCTCATGCTGCCGGCGGTGGCTGCGGCGTGGCCGAGGGCGTGAAGGACTCTCATCGTGTGGTCTCGGCACCGACGGGAAGTGTGGTGGCGTCTGACGGCCGGTGGGACGTGTCTGTGCTGGTGGTCTTCGGGCGTTGTTTCGCTGTTGGGTTCTTCATGGCCGTTGACCTAGGTCGCTGTTCTGGCGGGTGTCTGCGCCGCAGGAGAGGTCGTGGCTGAACGCTCGGCGCTGCGCTGGTCGGTCGGGGTGTCGGTGAGTGGCTGAAAGCGGCGCAACCGTAGGCTGTTGGTGACGACGAACACCGACGAGAAGGCCATGGCCGCCCCGGCGATCATGGGGTTGAGGTAGCCGGCGGCGGCGAGGGGGATGGCGGCGATGTTGTAGGCGAACGCCCAGAACAGGTTGCCTTTGATGGTGGCCAGGGTTCGCCGGGACAGGCGGATGGCGTCGACGGTCGCCCGCAGGTCCCCGCGCACGAGGGTGAGGTCGGAGGCTTCGATGGCGACATCGGTTCCGGTACCCATAGCCAAGCCCAGGTCGGCCTGGGCGAGAGCGGCGGCGTCATTGACTCCATCGCCGACCATGGCAACCACCCGACTCTCGCCCTGGAGGCGGCGGACGACCTCGACCTTGCCGGCGGGGAGAACCTCGGCTTGCACGTCATCAGGTTCGATGCCGATCTCGGCGGCGACAGCGTGGGCCGCTCGGCAGTTGTCTCCGGTCAACAGCACCGGTCGCAAACCGAGTCTGCGGAGCTGGCGGATCGCCTCGGCGGAGGTGGGCTTGACGGTGTCGGCAACGACGAGCACCGCCCGGGCGGTCCCGTCCCAGCCGGCGGCCACCGCAGTGCGCCCGACCGTCTCGGCCTTCTCTTTGGCTCGGGTCAGCTCGGGTGGGAGCCCCATGCTCCATTCGTTGAGGAGCGCGGCGCGCCCGACGATGACGGCGTGGCCGTCGACGACGCCGGTGACGCCGAGGCCTTCGCTGTTGGCGAAGTCGGTCACCGCCGGCAGCTCGCCGACGGTCTCGGTGGCTCCCGCGGCGATGGCTTGGGCGATGGGATGCTCCGATGCTGCTTCCAGGGACCCGACCAGGCGGAGGACCTCGCTGCGGTCTTCGCCGGCGGCGGGGATGACATCGAGGAGGCTCATCGCTCCGGTGGTGACGGTGCCGGTCTTGTCCAAGATGATGGTGTCGACCTTGCGGGTCGATTCGAGGACTTCTGGGCCCTTGATCAGGATCCCGAGCTGGGCGCCGCGGCCGGTGCCGACCAGCAGGGCGGTTGGGGTGGCGAGGCCGAGGGCGCACGGGCAGGCGATGATCAGCACCGCCACAGCGGCGGTGAACGCCGCAGTCGCGCTGTGGCCGGTGCCAAGCCACACGGCCAGGGTGGCCAAGGCGACGACGATGACCGCCGGGACGAAGACTGCGGCGACGCGGTCGGCGAGGCGCTGGACCGGCGCTTTGCCGGTCTGGGCGTCGGTGACCAGTCGTGCCATCTGGGCCAACTGCGTGTCCGCGCCGACTCGGGTGGCCCGGATGGTCAGCCGTCCGCCGGTGTTGACCGTCGCCCCGGTGACGGGGTCGCCGGGGGCGACCTCGACAGGTACGGACTCGCCGGTGAGCAGCGAGGCGTCAACTGCCGAGGAGCCGTCGGTGATGGTGCCGTCGGTGGCGATCTTTTCGCCGGGGCGAGCCACGAACAGGTCTCCGACCGTGAGCCGGTCGATGGGGATACGCACCTCGGTGCCGTCTCGGACCACGGCGACGTCTTTGGCGCCGAGAGACAGCAGCGCTTTGAGGGCGGCACCGGAGCGCCTCTTGGCGCGGGCCTCGAAGTACCGGCCGGCGAGGAGGAACACGGTCACGCCGGATGCGGCTTCGAGGTAGATCTCGTCGTGGCCGGCGAGTGCTCCGGCGGTGAGAGAGAACGGCATGCTCATCCCCGCCATGCCGGCATCGCCAATGAACAGCGCGTACAGCGACCAGCCGAACGCAGCCAGGACACCAACCGAGACGAGGGTGTCCATGGTGGCGGCACGATGAGCCAGGTTGGTTGCCGCGGCCCGGTGGAACGGCCACGCCCCCCAGACCACGACAGGCGCGGCGAGGGTGAGCGACAGCCACTGCCAGTTACGGAACTGCAGGGCTGGGATCATCGCCATGGCTATGACGGGGAGGGCGAGGGCGGCGCTGATCGTCAGCCGGTTGCGCAGCGAACGGGTAGGGTCGTCGAGTTCGTCGGCCTGCTCGCCGGCTGGGTCGGTGTGGGCGCCGGCGGGGATGTGCGCGCTGTAGCCGGCGGCCTCGACCGCCGCGATGAGCTCGTTCGTGCTCAGCGCGTTGGGATAGTCGACGGTGGCCTGCTCGGTGGCGTAGTTGACCGAGGCCACAACCCCGTCGAGCTTGTTGAGGCGCTTCTCGATCCGTGCTGCGCACGACGAGCAGGTCATGCCACCCAGCGTCAGTTGCACCTGGCCTCCACCCGGCCCGGTGGTGCTGTTGTTCGTGGTGGTCGTCATACGGTTTCGCTCTCTGGTGGTAGGCGGATGAGACGGTCGGCGCCGCCGGAGTGCAGGTCGGGTGGCTCAGGCCGTACCCGGCGGGGTGTTGGCGAGCTGGTAGCCGGCCTCGTCGACGGCCGCGGCCACCGCATTGCGCTCAAGCGGGGCGCTGCTGGCGACGGTTACCTGTCCTGAGGCCAGGTCGATGTGGACGTCGGTGACACCGGTCAGGGTCTTGAGCTCGTTGGACACGGCGTTCGTGCAGTGCTCACAGGTCATTCCGGTCACCAGGTACTCGGCGGTGGTCATCGCAGCTGCTCTCCTTGTTCATGGTGGGTTGTGGCGGTGCCTCTAAATGCCAGGCACCACCACGGCGACCGGCCGGTTCGGCGGGGCGTGTTGGCGTCAGGATCGGACGAGTCGGGCGATCGCCTCGGAGGCTTCGCGGACCTTGATGTCAGCCTCCCGTCCGCCGAGCTGGGCGGCCTCGACGACACATCCCGCCATGTGCTCATCGAGTAGACCCAAGGCGACGGACTGCAAGGCTTTGGTGACAGCGGAGACCTGGGTGAGGATGTCAATGCAGTACTTGTCCTCATCGACCATCTTCTGCAGCCCGCGGACCTGGCCTTCGATCTTGCGGAGCCGCTTGAGGTAGTCGTCCTTGTTGGCGGTGTAGCCGTTCACGTCCATCCTCCTGAACCGGGCGGGAGCAGCCCGCCACTGAAGGGACTATACCCCCGTTAGGTACATGACGCAACCGGGGTGAGGTTTGGGTTCCGACCCACTACCCCACCTGGGTAAGGAACCCTACTCACGGGGCCACCACTTCCAAATTCCACCGCACGGCCAAGTGCGCCTGCGCTTTGGCGGCCGAATTCTGTGCCGCATCCTCATGGCCCTCGAGAAAGCAGACGTTCCCGCCTCGGGGCGCCAGCCCCGAGTGTTGGGTCGGGGTGGTGCTGGTAGGGCCCGGCGGGCCCGGGGTTCAGGCTGCGGTGGTGAGGATGACGCTGTGGCCGAGGGCTTCGAGCTGGCCGACGAGGTTTCGTGTCCGTCGGGCCTTGTCGAGGCGCTTGTCGTAGCACCGAGAAACGTGTCGGTCTTGGACGCTCCCATGGCCATCTGCCCGAGTGCGGCTTTGAGGTAGGGGTTGCCTTGGCCGGTGGTGGCTTTGCCGGTCCTGCGGCCTGACTGCATGGTGCGAGGCGAGATCTTCGCCCAAGAGCACAACCGTGGCCCGGTCCCGAAGACGGTCATGTCCAAGCCGATCTCGCCGATCACAGCCCGGGCGCCGTCGGGCTGGCGCTCGCGTCGCCCTCGTCCCCCGCCGACCTGTCGGATACTTCAAAGCTCTCGGCATCAAGGCCCTGGCGCCATGTCGCGAGAGACCGTGGATGCTGAGCTGACCCGTCGATCATGTACCGGTCCGCCACGAGATCGCTGGTCTCGCGCAGCGGGCCGTCGGGTGGTGACTGGCGCGGCGGAGCCCCCAGAGACACACCCCGCCAGCTCACCGGATAGGGCACACCAGACGGCTCACACCACCCCCGACTCGACCGAACGCCCGTTCGGTCAGAGAGCTCCAGGGCAACCGGTCCTCCACAGGGAATCAGGAGACCCCGGTGGCCGATAGCGGCGGCGGCCTCGGCTCCTGACCGTGCTGCCCAATAGGGTGCCGCCCCGGGCTTGACGCGGCGGACGCCAAGGCCCCGGGGCGGGCTGACCGCCACCACGGAGCACCGACTTGGGGGTCGCGGCTTCACGTGACGGCAGCTAACTGAGAGAAACATATAGCGGCGAGCAGCGCAACTCCCTTCGCGACTTTCCGTCGGATTTCCTGGTGGCGGGATCACCTCTCCGGGCCTGTGGGCTGGACGACCTGAGCGCTGATCGATGCCAGCTCCCCCACCCCGGGGTGTCGCCGCCGAGGGTGGCGTCGAGGTGTTGGAGGATGGCTTCGGCGTAGGAGACGGCTTGGTCGAGTTCGGTTTCGAGGGTGGCGAGGCGATCGGAGGCGGTCTTGCGCTTCCCGAGCGCCCGTCTGCAAGGTGTCTTTCGGACCGGGGGGACGCCCGGACCCGTTCAGCCCGGCCAACCCGGTCTCGGCGTTCGCAGCGCCGGCCAGGTAGGAGGCGACCACCCCGCCTCAGCCAGCAGGGCAGACACCCCATGACGGGCACACCAGCGGGAGAATCGGTCCCAGTCACGGCGGTAGGCGAGGAGGGTGTTCGCCGAGGGGGCCGTCCGGCGGAACACCACCGCCCCGGACCGCTCCCGCAACCCCCCAGTGCTCACCACTGCCACCACCACCACCCCTTCTGCCTACGACTCCCCCACCCCGAAATCTGGGTCTCCTGCTGTTTCCGTGGGTCGCCTAGGCGTGTTGCGGCCAACCTGCCGGCGGTGGTTGAGGGTTGAATGGTCGGTGCTGCGCTTGGATGAAGCGACGCTGCTGCTGTGGAGGACGTCATCGAGATCGGTGAGCACAGCTTCCCCCTGCACGACGGCGAGAGGCTCGGCTTCAAAAGTCGCCTCGATGCTCAGCCCGGCCGTGCTCCGATGGTAAGCACGAGCCAAGCAAGACACGCCTACTTGCGTGCGCGGCTCGATCGCATCGCCCGCAGCTGGGTGAGGGCCGGATCACTGCTCAGCCGGGTGTACTCCTCGGAATCAACGGCGTGCAAGGTGATCCGGCCTTCGGCGTCGTAGTGCAGGCCCCAGCCGAAGGTCTTGGGGAGCGGTGAGGCGCGCAGGCAGGCCCGGGGCTGAGCGAAGTAGTCCTGGTGGAGCCGTTCAAGCTCCTCGTCGCCGAGGTCGTCACGACCACGGACATTGGCGGAGGAGGCGAGCTGGACGTCTTCTTGGGTCCACCGGCCGGGGGCGGCGACGAGCATGGCCCATTGGGTGGTGGCCACCGTTGGGCGGCCCGCTCGCTCGGGAGGAATCTCACCAGTGGTCGCGGGGCAGTCGTCGGCGACGACGATGAAGGTGCTCGTGTAACCCACGACTCTGATCCGCTCAGCTTGAGGGCTCGCCAAGACAGAACTCGTTGCCCTCGGGGTCGCTGAGGACGATCCAGTCCAAGCCAGGCTGACGGTGCTCTTCCTTGATTGTCGCACCAAGTTGCTCCAGCCGCTCAGCAGCTGCCCTCCGAGGCTCGCCGCGGAGATCGATGTGGACGCGGTTCTTTCCTGCTCGCGGCTCGGGGACTCTCTGCAGGCCGACATGCACCGGCGACCCCGCCCGACCAAGGAGGACGAACTCGCCATAGTCGCCGAGCACCTGCATTCCAAGAGCAGCCGACCAGAACGCAGCGAGGCGCTGGGGGTTCTCGCAGTCGATGGTTACCATGCCAACGTCGAGGGTCACCCGAGGGATCGTACTCCGAGGCCCCAACGAGTGGCCGGCTACAGGGTCGACTCGGCGGCAGCCGTTTCGGCGCTCGCATCCGTAGGTTAAAGCCTACTCACCCTTACGTAGATGCTCGTCTACGAGCGAGCGTCCCCGTAAGCCCAGCCCGGACGGAAGCCCGGGGCGCTCTACGGTCCGGCCGTGCAGCGTCCAAGGTGGCACATCAGACTGGTGAGGGGGCATTGCGACCGCAACGCGGTCGAGACGCTGCGCCGGTGGACGAAATGAGCGACGAGCACGGACCGCTCCTCGTCACCCACGCCGGCCTGAGCTGGCCATGGTGGCGACGGCTCGGCCGCCGCCAACGGCCCAGGCGCCGGTGGCCGAGCTCAACGGTCGGCTGGCCGACCTGGATCAACGGTCATCGCTGTTCGAGCCCGGATGGATGCTCGCGTAAGACAACGGTGAGGCCGGGGTGGTGTGGGCGGAGGCGAGCCGGGAGCTCTACGGATCATGGTTCGGTCACCGACCCCCCTTCGGCCAGGTCCACGGGATGGCGGGACCAGGTATCCGGCTGGGCTCGTAACGCGCCAGTCGACCCACACCGACGACAGTCAACCGTGTGGCTCTCAGGTCTGCCGTTCTTCGGATCGACCCCTGCTTTGGAGAGTTGGCGCCCGACCGACAGGGTCATCTTCAACCGATCCCTACACACCGGGCCGTCACATGTTGGCCATGTTGGCGAAGCGGGTGTAGTGGTCGAGGAACGCCAGCTTCATCGTTCCGGTGGGCCCGTTGCGGTGCTTGGAGACGATGACCTCGGCCGTGCCTCGGTCTGCTGAGTCGGAGTCGTAGATCTCATCCCGGTAGAGAAACATCACCACGTCGGCATCCTGCTCCAGAGAGTTGTGGGCGATGATCCCATTGGCCACGAAGTTGTGGGTGTCTTCCACCGTGGCATCGAACGTCGGCACCGATCCGAGTGCGGTGATCTCCACGATCTGATCCCACGCGATGTCGGAGTCTTGGACCAGAACACCGATCGGCCGGGGAACGGCCAGGTGGTCACCCGCCGCAAGCTGGTCAAGTCGTGTCCAACCTTCGACGGTACGGAACGGGTGGTTGGCGGTCGCTTCGACCTTGAGACCTGACGCCAACCGCAGCCGAAACGTCTGCTTGATCCCCGAAGGAAAGGTCTTCAACAATCTCCGTGGGACCATCTTCCACTGATCGTCGAGGGACCAGACCAACGGCTGTTCCTGGGTGACGACCAGCTCGCCCAGGGTCACTTCCTGGCCGTCGTCGGCGCGCAACAGCCGCGTGGAGGCCGGCATGCAACCCGATTCGCGCAGGTCGGCCAGCTGCGGGCGCTTGTCAGCCCGCATCTCCAGGTTCCGGGACAGCTGAGAGAGGGCCAGGACGGGCACCTCCAGCTCGCGGGCCAGGATCTTCAGCCCACGGCTGATCTCCGACACCTCGACCTGACGGTTCTCGGCGCTCGACCGTCCCGACATGAGTTGCAGGTAGTCGACGATGATCAGCCCCAGGTCGCCGTGTCGGGACTTGTGGCGCCGGGCCTTGGCCCGCAACTCCATCACGGTCAGGTTAGGGTCGTCGTCGATGTGGATCGGGGCCTCTCCGAGCCGGCCGACGGCATTGTTGATCTTCGGCCAGTCCGACTCGATGAGCCGTCCGTTGCGGATGCGGCTGGCATCCACCCGTGCTTCGGACACCAGCAGCCGCTGGGTGATCTCGGCATGGCTCATCTCCAGGGAGAACACCAGGACCGGGGTGCGGGCCTCCATGGCCGCATGGGCGGCGATACCCAGAGCGAACGCCGTCTTTCCCATGGCTGGCCGGGCACCGACGATCACCAGGCTGGAGGGCTGCAGGCCCGACAGCCGCTCGTCGAGGTCGACATAGCCGGTGGGCACGCCGGTGATGGACTCCCCTCGGTCAAAGAGTGCCTCGAGGCGGTCGAGGCTCTCGGCCAGGAGATCCTGGAGGGGTCGGAGGGTGTCGGTGATCCGTCGCTCGGCCACCTCGAACATGAGCGACTCGGCCCGGTCCAGGACGCCGGCCACGTCCTCGGGGACGCTGTAGCCCATCTCGGCGATGTCGCCGGCCACGCCGATGAGGCGGCGGAGCAGGGCGTGCTCCTCGACGATCCGGCCGTAGCGGCCGGCGTTTGCCGTGGCCGGGGTGTCGGCCTGGAGGGACAGGAGGGTGGGAAGGCCGCCGACCGCATCCAAGAGGCCGGCGCGCGCCAGCTCGTCGGCCACGGTGACGGGATCGGCCGGTTCTCCCTGCCCGTAGAGGGAGCAGACGGCCTCGAAGATGTGTCCGTGGGCCGGCTTGTAGAAGTCGTCGACCCCGCAGCTCTCCACCGCCGCAGCGATGGCGTCCCTGGACAGCAACATGGCCCCTAGGAGCGACTGCTCGGCCTGGAGGTTGTGCGGAGGGACCCGTCCGGAGGCGCCCTTGCTGCGCCGACGGGCATCTTCGAGGGACTGAACCATGTGCTCACCACCCTCGCCGGTGGGCCTGGGGACGGGCTAGAGGATGACCCTGGGGAAATAGCCCATTGGCGTTGGGGACAACGACGCCTGCTTGGGGACAGGCTGCACGGCATCGTCGATGACAGCGCAAGGGCCCCCAACGTTCGAACATACGTTCGAGTGTAGGGGAGACCCGTGACCGAACGAGGCTCGCAAGCCCATGACTTCAGTCGTGGGTCAAGGGTCTTTCCGTTGCCGGGTGGCGTAGCCACCCGGATGGTTGTCTCACCCTCCTGCGATGATGTGTCGGTGGGCTACCGCTC
>JALYZO010000071.1 GCA_030945745.1 Actinomycetota bacterium | reverse complement strand
GGCTGAGGCCCAGACCGAGGTCGTGGGCGTCGCCGCCCGCCCCGCGCTGGTCGCCGGCACCGTGGCCGCCATCGCCGCGTCGTGGGCAGGCTCCGGGCGCCTGGCCCGGGTGGGAGCCGGCGGCCTGGCCGAGATGATCGGCGACCCGGCGGCCTTCCTCCGAGCGGTGGACGCCGCTGGGATCCCGACGTCGGTGTTTGAGGGAGCCTCAGCGGCGAACCGGCCCTAACATGGGTGACCATGGCGGTGATGCGAGGGTGGGCAACGTCGCAGCTAGGTGCGCGGACCGCCCCGCTGGGCGCCACCGCTGTGGTGGTGGCTGCGGCCGTGGTGGCTGGGACCCTGGCGGCGTGCGGCGGCGGCGCGGCGATCCCCAGGCCCCGGGCGACGATCGACCCCTACCTGAGCGCATGGTCGGCCAGGCACTACCCGGCCATGGCCGCCCTGGTGGACCGGCCCCCACCGTCGTTCGCCGACACCCACACCCAGGTCCTCGAACAGCTGAAGGCCACCCGCGCCACCTACCAGGTCGCCGCCCCCGTGCAGCGGGGGGCCGCGGCGACCGCCGCAGTCACCAGCCACCTGGACGTGGCTGGTTACGGCGTGGTGGACCTCCACACCACGCTGTCGTTGCAGCTGATCAAGAACCGCTGGCTCGTGGAGTGGAGCCCGGCCACCGTCGTCCCCGGCCTGGTGGACGGCGACCGGCTGGCCATGACCGCCATCTGGCCGGGCCGGGCCCCGGTGCTGGGTGCCGGGGGTGCGGTGCTGACGCCGTCGACCCAGACGGTGTCGGTGGGCCTGACGGGTTCGCGGCTGAAGGACCCGGCGCCGGTGAGCACCGCCCTGGTCGCCGCCGGGTTCGATCCTGCGACGGTGGCGCACGCCATCAGCGGTGCCACCGCCAACCCGTCCCGCTTCACGCCGATAGCCACCATCTCCCAGGACCGCTACGCCCAGATCGCCAGCTCCATCTACTCACTGCCGGGGACGTCATTCACCATAACCAATACCGAGAAGACGATCACGCCCGACCTCGCTTCGCATGTGATCGGTGGCGTCGGGCCGATCACCGCCGATCAGCTCAGGACCCTCGGTGCCCCCTACGGAACCTCGTCGGTGGTGGGCCGCAACGGGATCGAGGCCGCCTACGAGCGTCAGCTGGCGGGCACGGCGGCGGTCACCGTCAACGTGGTGTCGCCCTCCGGGGCCATGCTGTCCACCGCCGCCTTCCGGCCCCCCGTCCCCGGCCAGGCCGTGCAGACCACCATCGACCCCTCCGTGGAGAGGGCCGCCGAGCATGCCCTCGACGCCACCTCCGCCCAGGCCGCCATCGTGGCCATCCGGCCGTCCACCGGCGAGGTGCTGGCGTCGGTCAGCCGTCCCACCACCAGCGGTTCCAACCTGGCGTTCGAGGGAGAGGTCCCGCCCGGGTCGACCTTCAAGGTCATGACCACCGACGCCCTGCTGGATTCGGGGCTGCCGCCAACGGCCACCCTCACCTGCCCTCCGAGCATCTCGATCGGCGGCCGCTCGTTCCGAAACGCCGAGGGCGAGACCGCAGCGACCCTCAGCTTCGAACAGGCCTTCGCCAAGTCGTGCAACACCGCCTTCATCGGGGCGTCCAAGACGCTCAGCAATGAAGCCCTGCCGGCCGCGGCCGCCCGCTTCGGCCTGGGCACCACGTTCAACCTCGGCCTCCCCGCCTACGGCGGCAAGGTCCCGGTGCCGGCCTCGGACGTGGACAAGGCGGTGACGGCCATCGGCCAGGGTCAGACCACCGTCTCCCCCCTGGCGATGGCTGTGGTCGCTGCCACCGCCGCCGGCGGCACCCTGCGCGAGCCCCGGTTGGTCGCCGGCACGGCCGACGACTCGGTCCCCCCCGCCCCCGTCACTCCCGCCATCATCGCCGAGCTGCACACCTTCATGGCCGCCGTGGTGGCGCCGGGGGGAACGGCGGGCGGGGCCAACCTTCCGGCCGGCACCTTCGGCAAGACGGGAACGGCAGAGTTCGGGTCCGGACCCACCCCGCCCACCCACGCCTGGTTCATCGGCTTCCGGGGGGACCTGGCGTTCGCCGTGTTCGTCTACGGGGGCGGGGTGGGCGGCTCGGTTGCCGCGCCCCTCGCGGCCACCATGCTGAGGGCCCTGCCGGCGCCGTGACCTCGGGTGAGCGGCGCTAGGGCTTGCGGTTCTTGGCCCAGCGCACCTTCCAGTCGTAGCGCTCCGACCAGCCGTAGCGGACCAGGGAGCGGTTCAGGAGGGTCAGCGCGGCAGTGGCGGCGTAGTCGTCGGCGTGACCATGCAGGCGGTGGGCCAAGCGGTTGCGGGCCGCCTCCAACGCGTCACGGTCGTCACCGGCCATGACCACCAGCTCGGACTCGGAGGCATCGCCGGGAGCCAGCTCGCAGGCCCGGGCGCACAGGGCGTCGATCGTCGTGGTGCCAACCATGGACGGACCTTACAAGGGAAGGGCCGGTGAGGGACGGGGTCCGGACGCGAACAGGACCGGGGGTCAGAGCCCCCGGTCCTGAGCAAGGCCACTCCGAGGGGTCGGACCGCTCAGGCATTCCCGCCGGCAGCAAAGATGTTCTGGGCGATCTTCTGCAGATCGGTCTGGAGCTGGATGAGCTGCTGATGGGCGTTCTTCAGCGCGCTCGAGCACTGCGGCCACGTGTCGGCTCGGAAGTGCTGGGCCAAGTTGCCGTCCCACACGTTGGGCTCCGACAGCGTCTGGCCCTGGGTCTCGAGCTGCTGGATCGAGCCGATGAACTGCCCGTTCAGGATGCTCTGGATGGACTGGATTGCCTGCTTCGCCTCGGGGGTTGAAAGGACCCTGTCTGCCATGATCTGCTCCTCTGGATTGTCGTTGTCCGCCCGCCGGCAAGGAGAGCGCTTGTCTGCATTGGACGGTACCTGAGAGTCGCCGCTGCGTCGTTGGGGAGGGCTTACCAACCGAGGGTGGCTGCGGTGCGGCAGGTACGCTTCGCTGGTGAAGCTCGTCGTGGCCGGGACCGAGGGACGCGCCGACGTGGACGTGAAGGTCGACCCGGTGCTGGCCACCGTTGCCGACCTGGCCCGGGCGCTCGGCTCGGCCGGCGCCGAGATCGCCGATCGCGACGCTGGCCTGATGGTCGATGGGCTGTGGTCGCCCGGCGACCTGGCGCTGCTGGAGGCCGGTGTGCACGAAGGCGCGGAGATCGTCGCCGGGGTGTCCGCCACCAACCCGGCGACTTTCATGGACGGCGGTGCCGGTGCGGTGGAGCTGTGCGTGGTCGCC
Organism: Actinomycetota bacterium; assembly: GCA_030945745.1. Classification (GTDB taxonomy): domain Bacteria; phylum Actinomycetota; class Acidimicrobiia; order Acidimicrobiales; family Palsa-688; genus JALZAH01. The sequence goes on along the minus strand of JALYZO010000071.1, from coordinate 8,959 downwards.
GGTCTCGACGCCGGTCGCCGGACCCCGTTGGGCGTGGGCAGCCACCTGGTGGGTCGGGCCACGGACGCCGCGGTGGTGCTGGCTGACACCACCGTGTCCCGTCAGCACTGCGTCCTCGATGTCGGCGCCGACGGCTCCGTCCGCTTGGCGGTCCGCTCCAGGGGCGCCACCTACGTCGACGGTCGCCCGGTCACCGACTCCGTGCTCCTCGCCCCCGAGTCGGTGGTGGAGACGGGCGCCGTGGCCTGGGTGGTGCGTCCCCCCGTCGATCAGGACCGCCTGACGGGGACCGACCGCTTCCGTGACGTCAACCACAACGGGGTGATCAACCTCAACCGGCCGCCCCGCTACGCCCCCATGGGGGAACCATCCCGGCTGAACGCCCCCAAGGAGCCGGACAAGGCCCACAGCGCGCCGTTCAGCATCATCGCCATGGCCGCCCCTGCGCTGATGGGGGTGGTCATGGTCGTGGTGTTGAAGAACGTGGCCTACATCGCCTTCGCGGCACTGTCGCCGGTGATGGCGCTCGGGAACTGGTGGGAGTCCAAGCATCGCTCCACCAAGGCGCTGCGAGGCGAAAACCGGCGTTACGCCGCTGAGCTGGAGACCTTCTCGGACACGTTGGTCACCGCCCAGGCCGCGGAGCGGACCCGGCGTCGGGTCCGCACCCCCGACGTGGCCGAGGCGCTGCGCCGGGCGGCGGCGCCCAGCGGCCACCTGTGGGAGCGCCGCCTCGACCACGGCGACTTCGGAGCGCTGTCCGCCGGCATCGGCGACACCGACTGGGCCCCGGAGATCCTCGGCCATGGCGGTGCCGGCCAGCCGTTGCCCACCGAGGTGAGCGAGAAGGTCGCCCGCTACGGCCGCCTGATCAGCGTCCCCATGGCCGTCGACCTGGCCAAGGGCGGGGTGATCGGCGTGGTCGGGGACCGGCCCGCGGCCCTGGCCGTGGCCAGGTCGTTGCTGACCCAGGCGGCTGTCCACCACGGGCCGGCCGACCTGGCCGTGGCGGTGGTCGCCCTCGCCGGCACCGCGCCGGCGTGGGACTGGACCAAGTGGCTGCCGCATACCCGGGACCACCGCCCCGGGCCGTCGGATCGCCGGCTGCTGGCCGGCTCGACGTCCGACGCCACCGCCCTGTTGGAGGGCCTCATCGCCGCCCGGCCGGAACCCAAGGCGGGGTCGCGGGACCTGCCCGGTCCCGTCACCTTGCTGGTCGTCGACGGGGAGGAGCTCCTGGCCGGTCGGGCCAGCCCGGCTCGGGCCGTGCTGCGCGGCGACGCCGGGCTGAGCGCCGGGATCGTGGTGGCCACCAGCTCGGATCGCCTCCCGTCGCTGTGCACGTCGATCATCACCGTGGACGACACCGGTGCCGCGGCGGTGTCCGAGCCCCGCCTGGGCCAACGCAAGGCGGACCTGTTGGCGGCCGGCCTGAGCGAGGACAGCGCCCGGGAGTGCGCCAGGACCCTGGCCCGCTACGAGGACCCTGAGCTGATGCTCGACAGCTCCATCCTCCCCGAGCTGGTGCCGCTGGCGTCCATCCTGGACCTGGGGGTCACCGACGCCGAGACGGTGGCCGCCCGGTGGGTCTCCCAGGGCGGCGAGTTCGGGCTCCGCGCCCCCATCGGCACGGCCACCACCGGCCGGTTCTGGCTGGACTTCGACCGCCATGGACCCCACGGGCTCATCGGCGGCACGACCGGGTCGGGGAAGAGCGAGCTGCTAAAGACCCTGGTGGCCGCCTTCGCTGCCAGCTACCCGCCCAGCGAGCTGACCTTCGGCCTTTTCGACTTCAAGGGCGGCTCGACGTTCGTGGAGTTCGCCGACATGCCCCACACGGTGGGCATGGCCAGCGACCTCGATGTCAGCCTGGCACGGCGCGCCCTGCAGTGCCTGCGGGCCGAGCTGCTGCACCGAGAGCGGACCTTCGACGAGTTGGGGGCCAAGGACCTGGCCGAGTTTCGCGACCGGCGCCGCCGCCTGGTGGATGCCGCCAGCCCACCAATCGGCGGCGGAGCGCCCGGAGACAGGCCGATCCCGCCGGCCCTGCCGCGCCTGGTGGTGATCATCGACGAGTTCGCGGCCATGGCGACCGAGCTGGCCGAGGAGATCGGCGCCCTGACCGACCTGACGGCGAGGGGCCGTTCGCTGGGCGTGCACCTGCTGCTGGCCACCCAGAAGCCGTCGACCGCGGTCAACGCCGAGATCCGGACCAACACCAGGCTGCGCATCTCGCTGCAGGTGGAGGACAAGCAGGACTCCATGGACGTCGTCGGGGTCCCCGACGCCGCCCTCATCCGCCAGAAGGGCCGGGGGTTCTTCCGGGTCGGGTCGTCGGAGATCGTGCCGATCCAGACGGCACTGGCATCGGGCAACACCTTGGGAGCCACGTCGGTGGCCGTCGACATCGCCGGCTTCCGCTTCGGCGCCGTTCCCCGGGTGGCAGCGCCCAAGCCCGCCTTGACGGTGGAGGAGGGCCAGGACGCAGCCGCCCGGGAGGCGGAGATGGGGGAGCAGGCCAATGACCTGACCACGTTGGTCGACGCCATCGGCGCGTCCTTCGCCGCCAGTGGCGGGGCCCGGCCCCGCAAACCGTGGCCCGATCCGCTTCCCGACCGGTTCGACCTGGCCGATCTGGCCGCCATCGCCGACTCGCCGCCCCCCGCCCCCGATCCCACCACCGTGTACTTCGCTTTGGCCGACGACCCGGGCGCTCAGACCCGCTACCCAGCGGGCTGGACCCTGTCGCAGGGCAACCTGTTGATCTACGGCGTGGTCGGCAGCGGCACCACCACGGCGCTGACCGCCGTGGCCATGGCGTTCGCCGCCGGCAGGTCGGCGGAGGCGGGCCACCTCTACGCCCTCGACTTCGGGTCGGGGGGGCTCAACGCCCTGGCCGGACTCCCGCATTGCGGAGCGGTCGTCCCCGCCACCGACCGGGAACGCCAGATCCGCCTGATCCGCACGCTGCGCGCCGAGCTGCAGCGCCGGCGGCAGCTGTCGAAGGCGGACCTGGCCGGGGAGGCGACCATCGTGTTGCTGATCGACAACGTCGAGGCGTTCCGGGCCGAGTACGACGACGCATTCGGGTTGAACATCATCGAGCACACGACCCGCCTGTTCGCCGAGGGACCCGACGCCGGCCTGTACGTGGTGGCCACCGCCAACCGGGTGGGGGGCATCCCCGCGGCCATCAACTCCGCCACCCCCCAGAAGCTGGTGATGCGCCTCGCCGACCTGAGCGACTTCGGGACGTTCGCCATCAACAGGCGGTCCCTGCCCACGTTCCTGCCGGGCCGGGGGGTGATGGTCGCCAACACCCGGGTGGTGCACGTGGCCTCGCCGGGCACCGACCTGGCCGCTTCGGTGGCCGAGGTGGCGGCCCGCACCCCGGTGCCGACCCGCCCGCCGTTGGCCATCGGCACCCTGCCCACCGACCTGAGCCTGGGCGGCCTGCCGCCGGCCTCCCTCAGCGCGGAGGAGTGGCGCCTGCCCATCGCCCTCTCCGACAGCGACCTGGCGCCGGCGCCCCTCGTCCTCTACGAGCACGAGCACGCGTGCGTCGCCGGGTCCGCCCGGTCGGGCAAGAGCACCACGCTGCTCACCCTGGCCGCCGCCCTGCGCCGATCGGCACCCCAAGCCACGGTGATCGGGGTCGCGTGCCGGCGCTCACCGCTGCGCGGTCATCGGTTGATCGACAAGTTGGCCACCACCGTGGAGGAGATCCCGGCCCTGATCGACACCGCACTGGTGGCGTCGGGTCCCACGCTGGTGCTCATCGACGACGCCGAGGGCATCGACGACTCCGACGGCCGAATCAACCAGTTGATCTCCGTGGGCCGCGCCAACGTGCACCTGGCCATCGCCGGGCGGGCCGACGTCCTGCGGACCCAGTACGGCCACTGGACCCAGACGGTCCGCCGTTCCAAGGCCGGGCTGCTGCTCAGCCCCAACCTGGACCTCGACGGCGACCTGTTGGGGGTCCGCCTGCCCACCCGGTTGCACATGGAGATGAGCCAGGGGCGAGGGTTCCTGGTCTGTGACGGGGGCCTGGGCCTGGTCCAGGTGGCCGTGCCACCCGGGCAGTGACGGGAACGCCGTAGAGCGACAGCCTGGCGATGTCCCCGCCGGCGGGGGCTTCGACGCCGATCCACGTCAGCTCCGGCGTCCCTGTCGTGGCGATCCACGAGACCAGCCGGTCGACATGGGCGGTGGTGCCGTGCACCTCGGTGGCCGCCCGGCGGGCCACGGCCAGGGCCGTCGATGCCCCCCCGTGCAGCGACAGGTCCACCCCGAAGCTGAGCGCCGGGTCGTGCAGCGCTCTGCGGGTGCTGACCACCACCGGTCCCTTCCACAGCAGGCCGCTCAGCCCGGCCCGGTCCAGCCCGGTGGCAAGGAGCGGGCCGCCAGCGCCGCCTCCGCCGGCGCCGGGAGTGGCCGCCAGCGTGTCGAGGACCTGATGCTCGTAGCCGGGGCGGACCGGCCGGTAGAGCGTGGCGCGGGTGGTGCCGTCGGCGCGCACGCTGAAGGCCACCGACAGGATCTCGGCCATCTCCGCGGGCAGCAGGTCGGCCATGGCGGCCACCGCCGGCCACCGGGCGGCGACGCGTTCGAGGGCGCCGTCGGCGGCGTGCACGCAGACGTACGCCTTCACGGCTGCGACCCGATCGGGGTGACCTGGTTCGGGATGACTTGGGTCACCGACGACGCCGATCCAGGTCAGGAACTCGGCGTCGGGGCGCAGGGCGGCGGGATCGGGGAAGGCCACGTCAACCAGCTCGGTGAGGATCCCCGCCGCGCTGTTGGCTGCCGCGGTGGTGGCTGCTGTGGTGGCTGACTGTCGGATCCACTCCATCAGCGCCTGGCGTTGCCGCTCCAGGCGCGCCGCCGGGTCCGCCTCATCGATGCCGATGTCGGAGACGGTGCGCAACGAGGCCGGCACCGCCGGGTCTCTGCCGGCCGAGACGCTCAGCTCGAAGGGGGCATGCACGCTGAGCGTGCTGCGGCCGGTGATCAAGGGGCGCCCTATGGAGCGGAAGGGGCGGGGATGCCCGTCGCCTCGTGGAACTCGTCGAAGCGCTTCTTCGACCACGGGGTCTCGAGCGGCCATTGGGCGACGATGTCGTTGCCGTCGCCGTACGCGGTGAGCAGGACCGACGTCTTGACCCCCCCCTGGCCGGCCGACACGAACAGCTGCAGCGAGGCGACCGACGTGCGGCTGACGCTGTGGAGGACCTGGTCGCCTCGCCGTACGCGCAGCGTGGTGGCGTCGAGCTCCACGAGCTCATGGTCCTTGCCGCCCCGCACCGTCCCCACGATGGCGGCGACGCCGGCGCCGATGAGGGCGACGGCCAGGATCTCGACGTAGGCCGAGACTCCCAGCACGGGTGAGATGGCAGCGAACACACCGAAGGCGGCCACCACCACGCCGAAGATGCTGACCGTCCCGTTCGCCACCGCCACCCCGCGGGGGTCCTGGACCAGCCGGACCGTGTCCCCGTCACGCTCGATCATGTCCCCTCCGTGCTACCGGTTGATGGCGACGCTACCGGTTGGCCCTGTCACCCGTTGGCCCTGACGTAGCTCTGCAGCTGCGAGGTGGACATGGGCTGGCCTCCGCCGGCCCCCACGCCCGCCGGCGCGGCCGGCGCTGGCGCCGGGAGGTGGCTGAGGCCGACGTTGGCGAAGGTCTGGAAGATCGTCTTGTTGGGGGCGATGACCGTGTTGCCCAGCAGCGTCGAGTTCTCGATCGAGTGGAGGGCTGCCGGGTTGCTGGCCTGCAGGGCGCTGAGCTGCGCGGTGGTCCGGCCCGACACGAGCTCGTTGGTGAGCCCGACCTTGGAGAACAGCCCGGCGGTGACCCCGCTGGTCGCTGCCGTCTCGCCGTAGGCCAACATCTGGCCCGGGTTGAGCGTCGGGTTGGCCGCCTCACTGGTCCCGAACGACGTCACCGCCCCTGCCCCGCCCAGGAGCACCGGCTTGGTCACGAACTGCGGCGCCTGGGCCACGACCCTGTCGACCAGGCTCGGGTTCGCCACGGTCCCGCCGCCCGCCGCGCCCAGGAACGAACCGACGCCGGCGTTCATGTACACGTTCCACCAGTCGATCGGCTTGTGCTGGATGGCGTCGGCCAGCACGGTGCCACCCCCTCCCAGCACGCCACCGGCGACGGCGCCGACGACGAGCGGCGTGGCGAGTCCGCCGCTGAGGGCGATGATCGCTCCGGCGCCGACGATGGCGATGGTGCCCACTGCGAGCTCGGCCCAGTGGTTGTCCTTCCACTGCTTCATCTGCGCCTGGGCCTGGGCCATGCTCAGCGGCTGCGTGCCGGACGGGTCCATCCAGCCCAACGGGTCGTTGTTGGCGTAGGCGTAGGGGTTGGTCATCGCCCCGGGGTAGCCGAGTGTCCCGTGCGCCGGGTCGGGCGACAGGAAGGCGTGGGTGGCCGGGTCGTAGACCCGGTTGCGCAACCACACCAGCCGGCCCAGCTGCACCTCCCCCAGGTAGCCCAAGCGGGGTCGCACCCCGTCGTCAACCTGCGCGTCCCCGACACCCCAGGGGTCGAGCTCATCGTCGGTCGAGCCCCGCCAGTCGGTGCTCACCCAGGTCACCTCGTTGCCGCCCACCAAGGCCAGGGGCTGACCGGGGAGGCTGACGACCGTGCCGTCACCGACGCCGAGCGGCAACGTCGCCGCCTGACCCCCCGGGACCCAGTCGACGGGTTGGCCGTCTACGGCGTGCAGCACGCCCAGTGGATCGACGTCGAGCGATACGCCCGAGCCGTCCCGCTCCACCCCGACCAGGTGACCCAAGTCGTCCCAGCGGTAGGTGACGTTGCTGGACGGGCCTCGTTCTGCCACCCGGCGGCCGAACACGTCATAGTCGATCTCGGTGACCTGGTCGCCCACGACCACCCGGCGGAGCTGGTCGGCCTCGTCGTAGGTGAACGTCCGGTCGTAGGTGAGCGTTCGGGCCGTCGGCGTCGCCCCTTCGTTCGTCACCGTCTCGCTCATCAACCGCCCGCAACCGTCGTAGGTCCACACCGTGTCGCGCCCGGGCCCGGACCCGGCGGTGTCGGTGCATCCCACTAGCTGACCGACGGCGTCGTAGGTGTAACGGCGGGAACGACCCGGCCCGTGCTCGCCCACCACCCGCCCGGCGGGGTCCCGCTCCAAGCTCACCGTCCGCTGCTCGTCGCCGATCTGTTCGCGGTAGTCGACCACCCGTCCCCACGGGTCACGGCTCCAGCGGCGGGAGAACCCCTCAGCCTCCACGGCGGCCACGTTGCCGGCCGCATCGCGGCGGACCTGAATGCGGCCCAGGAGCCGGTGATCCAGTGCCGTCGGGTGTCCCTGGCCGTCGATGGTCCACGTCACCGTCTCGCCGCCCGGCGACGTCACGGCCATCGTCGCCTCTTCGTCGTCGAAGTCGACGGTGGTGACCCGGCCGTCCACCTCGGAGCGGACCTGGCGGCCCCGGTCGTCGAAGGCGGTGATGGTGACCTGTCCCGAGGCGTCGGTGACCCGGGTCCCGGGGCCGGAGTCAAGGTCGTCGACAACGAACAGGGGGCGGCCCTCCAAGGCGATGGAGCGCAGGCGGCCGTCGACGTCCCACGCCAGGTGGAAGGGGCGCTGGTCGGGCCCGACCAGATGGGTCTGGCGCCCGAAGCCGTCCCTGGCGATGGTGGTCTGGCGCCCCAGAGGGTCGCGATGGCCGACGAGGCGGCCTTCGCTGTCGAATTGGCGATGGCGGACCGTCCCGTTGTCGTCGGTGACCGCCAGGGTGGCCGCCACCGGGTCGCGCTCCCATCGGGTGGTGGCCCCCATGGCGTCGGCGTTGGTGGCCATCGACCCGAAGGCGTCGTAGCTGAACCGGCACGGCTGGACACCCGGCCGGCACAGCTCGACCACGCGGCCCACGGCGTCGTAGCTGCGGCGGGTGACCGCTGTTCCCTCCCGGATCTCCACCAGGCGGCCGTCGGGATCCCACTCCTGGTCGGTACGGGCCCCGGTGGGGTGCACCACGGCCACCACGCGGCCGACGTCGTCGTAGTCGACCGTGGTGGTGGCGCCGTCCGGGTCGCTCAGCTCCACCGGGCGACCGGCTCTGTCGTAGCGCCAGCGCCAGGCGGTCCCGTCGGCCAGTACCGCAGACGACGGTCGGCCGGCTGCGGTCCATGTCCAGCGCAGCGCCGGCCGGCCGTCCTCGTCGAACGCCAAGGGGCGCCCCAAAGCGTCGTAGAGGGCTCCGAGGGCGGCGCCGGCGTCGTTGTGGACGGTGACGGCAAGACCGTCCGCTTGTCGATCGATGGTGACCCGCCGCCCCGAGGGGCTGGTCTCCGCCGTCGGACGCCCGACAGCGTCATGCTCGGTCGTCCATCGCTGCCCGGACGGATCGGTGATCCCCTCGGGCGCCCCGCCGTCGCCTGAGTGCAGGGACCACACGGCGCCTGTGGGGCTGTGCAGCGACGTCATCTGGCTCAGGCCGTCGTAGCCGAAGCGCCAGCTGACGCCGGTGGGACCGGTGAGCATCTCGAGGTTGCCCAAAGCGTTCCAGCGCCCGCTGGTGACCACGTCCCCCGGCTCGGTCAGGGTCTCGGTCTCGCCGTGAGCGCCCCGCTCCACGCTGGTGACGCCGCCGTCGGCCGCGACCATGGTGACCAGGCGGCCGGCCGGGCTCCACTTCAGGGTCCGGCGGTGGCCGAGCGGTGACGTCTCGGCCACCAGCCGCCCGGCGTCGTCGAGCTCGTTGATCCACCTCGACCCGTCGGGCAGCTCCACCATCGTCGGCTGACCGCTTGGATGCGGGGTGAGGCGCACGGTCGCCCCCAAGGCGTTGGTCAGGGCCACGACCACCCCGTCGTCGTCGCGTTCGATCTCGACGGTGACCCCGTCGGCGTCGGTCATACGGGTGGGCAGGCCGTCGGAGCTCTCATAGGTGGTCCGCTGGCCGAGCGGCT
>JALYZO010000068.1 GCA_030945745.1 Actinomycetota bacterium | reverse complement strand
GTCCTGCTGTGCCTGACCAAAGTTCGCCCACGTAGGGTCGTCCCACGGATCGGCATGGTCCGTGCGCATGCCCCACCCCGAAAAGTGGGGCGGGACCAGGACCTGACGGGTGTGGCGCATGAGTGGCCTGAGGGCGGGAACGTCAGCGTACAACCTGCGCAGGCCACGACGAAGTGCGCCGGGAGGACTCCCTGGCCCGACTTGGAGCATCCGGACTCGGTCCATCACCTGTGGTGGCCGCACTGTGGTAGCCCGACGCTCACGCGTCTCAGATACCCGAACTCATTGGTGGACAGATAAAACTTCTCTCGGGATCGGTCTATGACGAATGACGGGTCCTGCCGGAGGAAGTCTTCCAAGGCTGCGGCGCGGTCCTTGGCGCAAGCGAGCGCCGCCCCGGTGCCTTCGACTATCAGGTAGCTTCCTGTCGTAACGAGCGAACCGTAGAGGCGGAGCTCGTCGACCACAGGGTGGCCATGATGGCTCGATCCGAGGACAACGAGCACGCTAAGTCCACTTCGGGCCACGTCCGTCGCCAACCCACTCGCCAGAGGGAGCACCGCGTCCGGGACGGTTCGCAGGCGCTCCTGGTCCCCCACCGTCGCCTCGCTGCCGATCCACAGGACCTCACCGGCGCCTCTCATCTGGCAGAGAGCGGCAAGGTATCTGGCGTTCTCCGTTGTCGCGATGATCAGGTCTGGTGAGGTGTCGTGCACGATCTCTTGATAGATCCAAAGATCGAGTGGCGAGGTCACCAGGGTGGTGCCCATCCACGTGAAGTCGATTGCGGCGGCCATGTACGTTCGCTCGAAGCCCGAGATGATCTCCCGTTCCTGTGAGGGGTCAATATAGATGCTATGCGCTGTCGTACGGCATAGATCCTTGAGCCGTGCTCCGGCCCGGTCGAGGCTCTCCTTGCGCGCCCTTACCGGCATCGGAGGCCCATGATCAGGCGGAGGACCGTCGATTCGTATGCCGTCTTCTGGTTGCTGGGCATCGCTTTCTTGTGGTGGCCGTGGCTGTTGCTCCAGGCGCTTCGCGATCGGCGGCCTGCGACCCGCCGCCCGGTGGCGCTTGCGGTGACCACCGCTTGCCTTGTCATCAGCCTTCTCATCGCTGCGGCCCTCCAGGCTTCGCCGTCGCGCATCGTTGGTGCGTTCGCCAACCTCAGTGTCTGGATGATCCTATTGCGCGTCCTGACGGGTGAACCCGACCGCGCCGAGGCCGACGGCGTCCTGCGCGGGATCCTCGACCTGGCCTTGGTGCAAGGCGTCCTGGTCGTCGTCGCCCGGGCCGTCTATCCTGCGTTCGCCGGAGCGACCCTTCCGCTTGCCCGGTTGCTGCCCTCCTCCCTGGCCGGGGACGCCAATGTCGCCGCCTTCTCGACCGTGCGCCTCGCCATTCCCGACTACTACAACGGGGTGGTGATACGCACCTCCGGCATCTTCGGTAACCCCACCTGGGCCGGAGCCCTGGCCGCGGTGGCGATTCTCTTCGTCCTCTTCGCCACCGACGTCCTGCCGCCGTGGATGAGGCGGCGAGTCGTGCGGGGCGCAATCGTCGTGCTCATGGGGGTGACGCTTTACTACACGTACGCACGAATCGACCTCATCGGTCTCGGTGTGGCCACCGCCGCCATCCTGGCGGTCAAAGCGAAGGGGTTCGTCCATCCGAGCCTGTGGATGGCGTCCGTCTGCGCCGCCGCCGCCACGCTGCTGGCGATGGTCCCACTCCTTCCGCTCAGCGCACTGTTCAGCCAACTCAACAAGCCCCGACAGGGGTCTCTGGTAGCTCGGGAAGAGATCTACGGTCCCACGCTCAGGGCGATCTCCCATGCAGCCACGCCATTGCTCGGTGCCGGCATCAAGGAGCGAGTCGGGGGCCTCGTCGCCAGCCTGGGGACTCACAGCACCTACCTCGGTCTGGCGTACCGCGGTGGTCTCCTGGCTGCTGCGGCGTTCCTCGTCTTCCTCGTGGCCCTCGGTGTCCGCAGCTTCGAAAAGGGCTCAAGCCTCGCTTTGGGGCTGGTGTGCTTCCTTGTCCTGTGGTGCATCAGCGACGACATCGATGCCGGGCACCTCCTTCCCCTGGTGATCATCGTCATCTACGGCTCGATGACCTCAACCGACGGGACCAGATCTGCCACCGTCCTCATTCCGCAACGAACAGACAAGGGGTGACCAGGAAAGGCCACCCGCTGCGGGTCCTCACTGGAGACGCTTGAGGAAGCCCCGAGGGTTCTGGGTCAGATAGAACTTCTCTCTGCCCCGGTCGATGCCAAAGTGATCCTCGGCCGACAGGAACTGATCCACGGCCTCCATCGGGCCGGGGCCGAAGTCGGGCACGACCGGGTGACCGTTGATGTTGGTGTCCTCCACGACGACGTAACCCCCGACGGACACGAGCGGGCTGTAGAGCTGGAGCTCGCGTAGGACATGGTCGCAGCTGTGGTCGGAGTCGAGTATGACCATCACACCCTCTGCTCCTGCGGCGGCCTCGGTGGCAAGAGCACAGATGGCGGGGTCCGTCGACGAACCCTTCAGGTAGCTGATCCGGGGGTGGACGGGCCTCGGATCACGGGGCCGCAGGTCGATGGAGAGCACCGAGCCATGGCCGACGAGGTCGAGCATCGACGCCATGTAAAGGGCGCTCCCCCCCCATGCTGTGCCCGTCTCTATGACCAGCCCAGGTCGCAACTCGTGAAGCAGCTCCTGGTACACCCAGAGGTCGAACGGGCATTTCCAGATGGGAATGCCCATCCAGAAGGTGTTCTTCCACGTACCGCCGAAGACTTCGGAGTCATAATAGAGTTGGTGGAATCGGTCAACGCTGTTGCCGGGCAGCTGGTGGTTGCCCAGTCGCCTCTCCAGCACGCGACCCGCAAACTGCGCCCTGCGCCGCAGGTGGGGAAGAAGTTCCGACGGGTGCATGAACGAACGTACCGCGATGCACTTCTCATCGCCTCTCCAAGAATCGAATTAGGCACAATACGTGCGATCCGCCGTAAGACGCGCTAAACACACGATACGAATTTCAGCCCGAACGTGGCGGCGTCCCCGCCCCCGACGCGAACCAGCGGGTCAGCGGCCACCGACGCCGAGCTCGGCTGTGGGACTTCCTTCCACCCGTGATCTGCGTGGTGTGCATCCTTCATGGGGGCTGTTCCGTCCCCGGCTGGCTGGCGCAGGTATCGCGTGTCGGCCGGCTGTATCTCACCGTCAACGACCCAGGACAACACGCGTATGGCGAGCTGCCCCCCGGCTCGTTGGTCACCCACAACCCTGTCCCCAAGGGTTTCGCCCACAACGTCAACGCCGCGCTGCGTCGCGCCTTCGTCGACGAGCGTCAGGAGACAGCCTGCGTCGTCAACTTCGACCTCGAGATGGCCGGCTGCACCCTCGACACCTTGGTCACCGCGCTCGATGAGCGGCCCGAAGTGGGCGCTGTCGGCGCCGTGTTGCGGGGACAGGACGGTGCGCCCACGTTCAGCGCAGGCACCTGGCCGACGCCACTGAAGGAGTTCCTGCGTGCGTCGGGCCTACGTTCACGGGCCCTGATTGATCTGCAACGGCTACTGCTTCGCCACACCCGTCGCTGGTCGGCACGCAACAGCATGCTCGGCAGGGAGTGGCGTGTGCTGAGCGTCGACGAGTATCTCCCCTGGACGTGCCTGGCGATCAGGCGGCGAGCGTGGGAAGACGTCGGCCTCTTGGACGAACGCTTTCCCCTCTATGCCGAAGACATCGACTGGGGCCTTCGTTGTCACCAGTCCGACTGGAAGCTCGCCCTGCAGGACTGCGGGCCAGTCGTGCATCTCGAGCGCGCCACACGGGGTCGCCGCTCTGATTCGCTCTACGAGCTCAGTCATCGGGAGCTTCATCGGAAGTGGGCGTGGCACTCCAGCCTCCGCTGGCAACAGCGCGGGCTCCGGGTCAGGCGACGCTGGCCCCTGAGGACGTGGACCGCACCGCTGGACTGGTCCCTACTCGAGAGGCTCACCGTGGGCGAGCCGACGGTGGCGCCAAACGATGCCTGACGCCACCTCTGCCTTCGTCCGCCACCTTGCTGCCGACTGGTGCATGGGACGGGTTGCGTGCGTGACGTGGCTCAACCACCACAGTGCCCTCAGCTTCCTGTCCGAAGGCCTGTCGACGATTTCGCCGATGGATTATGTGGGCATCGACGGGCTGTTCCTGAACAGCATCCTCGGGTGCAGAGCGGAGGGACGGACCAGTGCCGACCAGGTCCTTCCGCAGCTGCTGCCGGCGTTGCGGGGAGCGAGGGTGGCGTTGGTCGGTACCCGGCGGCCGTCGCTCGACAAGGCCGCTCAAGTGATCAGTGATGACCTCCTCGCCGGGACCGGTTCGTCCATCGTCGCTACCCTCGATGGTTTCTCCGAGCTACCGCGGGCAGGGGAGATCACCCGGTGGCTGGCCTCGTGCCAGCCGGATCTGGTGATCGTCGGACTGGGGGCTGTCCTCCAGGAGCGATGGTCCATGGAGGTCTGCGGCAGGCTCAGCAGTGGATTGGTCATCACCTGCGGTGGGTTCCTGGACCAGGTGCACCAGCCGAACTACTACCCCGCCTGGGCGTATCCCCTCCGCCTCAACTGGGCCATCCGGGTCGCTCGCGAACCCCGCCGCCTGTGGCACCGCTACAGCGTCGAAGCCGTCACCGCCCTCCGGTTGCGTCACGCCGTCTCTACCGAAATCGCCGGTCTCCCCGGTTTCTGTGCCTATCGCTCAGCGATCACCGAGGACGGCGTCGGGCGACCGTCGGGTCCCGCTCATCGATCAGGTGAAGCCATGTAAACGGAGCAGTTCGGCTCACTGGGTGGTCACCAAATCACTGGCGGCGGTCGGACGGGCTAAAGCCGCTCTGATCTGATAATGCCAGCGCACCACGCTGTCTTTGTCTGGATTGTCCGTGTAGGGTCGTGGCGACAAGAGGTCCGAGCGGGTTGATCTGGCGGGCTGAGGCAGCGAGGGGGATTGACGATACGGTCGTTGAGGATGCAAGTTGGGAAGCGTCGAAACGAACCTGGCAGTCGAGCCGAAGGACGCGCCGGGCGGCGAGGCCGGCGATTGGGCATCGTGGGTGACCTGGCAATCGCCTTGGTCGCTCTGCTGGCCGTCTACGGAGCCGCCCTCTACACCTTGCGACCGTCAACGTCGGGTCGGGAGCTGCCGCTCGACGTCGTGCTCACCGCTGCCAACGGCCACAACCTCCAGACGGCACGCTTCCTCGACCAGGACGCCCGCATCACCGGGACACTGGTGCTCCAGCGGGGTCAGCCGCCGGTCAAGTACCACACCTCCTATCCCAGCAGCGACGCTGCCACCGACGACCTGCTGAAGACGTTCTACACGGGTGGGACACGCATCACCGTCGACTCGCAGTCGACCAAGCGCCTCATCCGCTTCCTGGCCCAGTTCCTGCTACCCCTGCTCATCCTGGCCGACCTGTTCGCCCTGCTGTTCTCCCTGTCGAAGAGCGGAGAAGGCACCGGGGAGTTCGCCTTGTTCGCCCGGATCGGCAACAAGCGGCTGAAAGCGCCCGGAGCTTCGACGTTCTCCGATGTAGCCGCGGCCGATGAGGCCGTGGCAGAGCTCGTGGAGGTGCGCGACTTCCTGGCGGATCGCTCCGCCTTCGACCGGATGGGTGCCCGGCCACCCAAGGGGGTGCTTCTGGTAGGACCCCCCGGTTGCGGCAAGACCCTCCTCGCTCGGGCGGTAGCAGGCGAGGCCAACGCCGCCTTCTTCAGCGTCTCCGGCTCCGAGTTCGTGGAGTCGCTGGTGGGCATCGGGGCGGCGCGGGTGCGGGACCTGTTCCGTCAGGCCAGAGCTGCGGCTCCTTCCATCTTGTTCATCGACGAACTTGACGCCGTCGGCCGCCAACGCGGAACTGGTCTCGGGGGCGGCCACGACGAGCGGGAACAGACCCTCAACGAGATGCTGGTGCAGATGGACGGGTTCTCTCCGAGCGAGGGTGTCGTCGTCATGGCGGCCACCAACCGGCCGGACATCCTCGATCCCGCCCTGTTGCGACCGGGCCGGTTCGACCGACAGATCACCGTTGAGCGACCTGACAGCAACGGGCGGCTCTCCATCCTGCGCCTCCACGCCAAGGGGAAGCGGTTGGCTGACCCCAAGACCGACCTTCCTGTCGTTGCCGCCGCCACCGCCGGGTTCACGGGCGCCGACCTGGCGAACGTGCTCAACGAGGCGACCCTTCTGGCGGTACGGGAGCGGGCTGTCGCGGTGAGCGAGGCCCATCTCGAGGAAGCCGTGGACCGGGTCGTAGGTGGACCACGTCGACGGGCCACGGTGTACTCCCCAGAGGAGAAACGTCGCATCGCCTATCACGAGGCGGGCCACGCCGTCGTGGCCGCGGCCCTGGGCAAGATCGAGGCCTTCGACAAGCTGTCGATCATCTCTCGAGGTCAGGGAGTGGGACATCTGGTTCTGCTGGCCGAGGCGACGATCCTGCCGACGCAGACGGACATGGAAGCGACGATCGCCATGGCCATGGCCGGGATCGCTGCCGAGGAGCTCGTCTTCGGTCAGCACTCGATCGGTTCGGAGTCGGATCTGCAACGGGCAACGTCGACAGCGCGTGACATGGCAGGCAGGTTCGGGATGAGCGAACGTCTGGGTCGCGTGCGGGTCCTCAGCGACCAACGCGAGGTGTTCCTGGGCCGCGACTACCTTCTCACCAGAGACGTCTCCCAACCGACCCTCGAGCACCTCGACCGTGAGGTGCGCCGGATCCTGACAGAGCAAGAGGAACGGGCCAAGGCCATCCTCATCACCGCTCGGACGACCCTCGACTCTCTGGCCGGGAAGCTCGCAGTCCACGAGACCCTGCGAGGCGACGACCTGCGAGCGGCGCTGGGCGCTATCGCCCCGGCCACGACGGCAGCCAACGGGGGAAGCTCCGAGCTGACCGAGGCGGTCGCCAACGACGCCTGATCGCACGAGCCAGGATCGCCCAGCCGAGGCGAAGAGAGGGGAACGACATGAAGGGCGGGAAGCCCAGGGTCTTGATCGTGGAGGACGACGAACCTATCCGCTCCGCTGTGGAGGTGTCCCTCCGCTACGAGGGCTACGAGGTCCGGGCCGAAGGTGACGGGTCCGTCCTGGCCAAGGTGGCCGGGGAGTTTCGTCCCGACTTGGCCATCCTCGACGTGGGCCTGCCGATCGGACCCGACGGGTTCTTCATCGCCCGACTCCTGCGGGCCTCCAGCGACCTGCCCATCCTGTTCCTCACGGCTGCCGACAGCCTCGAAGCCCGCCTGGCCGGTTTCGACGCCGGGGGGGACGACTATCTGGTCAAGCCATTTTCGATGGCCGAGTTGCTGGCCCGGATCCACGCCCTGCTCCGCAGGGCCGGGCGACTTGCGTCCCAGGTGCGTCAGGTGGGTGACGTCGTCATCGACGAAGGATCGAGGACCGCTCTGCGCAGCGGGGCACCACTGGAGCTCACCAAGATCGAGTTCTCGCTGCTGTGTGTGCTCGCACAGCATCCAGGTCATGTCTTGTCCAAGGTCCAGCTGCTGACCAAGGTCTGGGGCTTTGACGGCTACAGCACGAACCTCGTTGAGGTCCACATGAGCACGCTGCGACGCAAGCTGGAGGACCACGGCTCCCGGCTGGTGCACACCGTCCGGGGTTCGGGTTACGTGCTTCGGGGGTGAGTGACCCATCGTCGGCCTCGGCAGCGTCGCAGGCCATCACGAAGGTGGCCATTCTCGGGAAGGGCGGGTCGGGAAAGACGGTTCTGGCGTCGCTCCTGGTTCGCGCGATAGCCGAGCGGGGGTGGTTGGTGCTGGCGGTCGATCTGGACGCCAATCCCGGCCTGGCTCTGTCTCTCGGCGTTGTGCCCCATGACCTCGCCCTGCCCGACAGCGCCATCGAAGCCCGCCCCGACGTGCCCTACGGGTGGGGCCTCGCTCGGCATGTGACAGCCGCCGAGGCCGTCCGCCGCTACGCGTTCCGGGCTGGGGACAAGGTCGCCTTCCTCGGCTTCGGGAACATGTCCGGAGTGGACACCCCGCTCCACAGGTACCTGACCGCCGCCCGCCAGATAGCCGTTGGCTTCGAGGAACCCGGTTGGGTGGTCGTGGTCGACCTGGCAGCAGGTCCTACCAACGCCTTCGAAGGCTACGCGCGGCTCGCTACACTCGCCCTGCTCACGGTCAAACCGACGCCGACATCGATCCTGACCGGTCGCCGACTCTCGCAGATCCTTGCTCGGGACGACACCCCCTTCGGGGTCGTCGCCATGGGCGTCTCGTCGCCCCAGGACGTGGACCAGGTAGCGCAGTGGATGGAGCCGATGGCCGTCATCCCCTTCGATGCCGAGGTCGCCCGGCTCTCTCGAAGCGGTCCCCTCACCTCACTGAGCACCGAGAGCAGCGCACTCAACGCCGTTCGCGGCCTGGTCACCAGGCTAGGGTTGTGAGCCCCGAAGCACCTCCGACCGCAGTGAGGCTCGACGGGAATCGTCGTATGAAGATAGCGATCACCGGCAAGGGAGGCGTGGGCAAGACCACGGTAGCTGCCGCCCTTGCCTGCACCTACGCCCGCCGTGGGCACGCCGTTGTCGCGCTGGACGCTGACCCCAACCCCAATCTCGGCATCGCTTTGGGGATGGACCCCGACGAGACCGATCACTTCGCGAGTGTCGCCAATGCCCTCGTGCGGGAGGGGGCGGCCCACCATCACGACTCCGGGGCATTTCAGGCGCCGGAGCGGGAAGCTGAACAACTCCTGGGGGATCTCGGCGTGGAAGCTCCCGATGGCATCCGCCTGATCCAGACCGGCCGCATCGAGAGCTCCACCGACGGTTGCCTCTGTTGTGGCTCCCATCGAGCCACGCGTCGCCTCTTCGATGAGTTGTCGGGGCACGATCGCGTGATCGTCGCTGACCTCGAGGCCGGGGTCACTGATTTGTGCTGGACCGATCCGAAGCCGGAGGACACCGTCGTCATCGTTGCCACCACCGACCGCAGCTCCCTCGAGATCGCCAGGCGGGCCAGGCAGGTCACCTCGGACCTCGGCGTAGGACGCGTCCTCGTCGTGGCCAACCGAGTACGGGGGCCAGAGGACTCGGACGAGGTGCGCGAGTTCATGGCCGGATCCGAGCTCGTATGGGTACCTGAGGACCCGGCTGTCAGCGAAGCAGAGCGCTCCGGCACGTCGCTGCTCGATCTGGCCGGCGTGTCCCCGGCGTCGGCGGCACTGGGATCCTTGGCCACTCGAATGCTGCCCTCGTAGCCACGGTACCCCGGCTTCAGGCCCTGGGCAGCGGTCCGGGGCGGGCGGCACCGCCGCAGCCGACCGGCGCCTTCCTCGGCAGCCGCAGGACGAAGCCGTCCTCATAGGTCAGGTCACCGCCGTGGGCCCGAGCCAGACCTCTGGCAATGGGCAACCCCAGGCCAGAGCCGCCTTGGCCATCGAGGCTGACGAACCGCTCGAAGGCGTGGTCCACCATGTCGGGCCCCAGGCCGGGTCCGTCGTCCAGGACCGAGATCTCCACGTGATCGTCACCGTGCACACCCACCGCTACGGCGATGCGTTGGACGGAGTGCCTGCGGGCATTGTCCAACAAGTTGGCCAGGATCTCGCGGATGACGTTGGCGTCGAGCTCCGGTGGCGACGCAGGGCGGGCCGACACCCGAACCTCGATGTCGAGCTGAGGAGCGAGCGCCTGGGAGCGGTTCGCCTCCTCGGTACACAACGCTGCCAGGTCAGACGGGCGAAAGATCAGCCTCTCACCCTGGTCCACCCGGGCCATGGCCGACAGCCCAGTCATGACTCGGCCGGCGCGGGACGTCTCTCGGACGACGTTGAGGAGCAACTGGTCGCGCTGTGCCGGAGTCGAACCCCGAAGCAGTGTCTCAGCGGAGGCTCTGATGCCGGCCATCGGCGTCCGCAGCTGATGAGCGGCGTCGGCCAGGAACTGGCGACAGCGACGCTCCGACTCGCGGGTCTCCCCCAGAGCCTTCTCCAAGGACCCGAGGGTGGTCTCGAGGGTTTCAGCCGTCCAGCGCTGCTCGGTGATGTCGCGAGCGATGAGGCTGGCGTCGCAGAGCGTTCCGTCGTCCCATCGGATGAGGGACATGGTGATGGCCAAGTCGACGGCCACCCCGTTGCTCCGAACACCGCGGGTCTCGTGTCGCTGGGGAGGGCCGCCGTCGCGCAGAGCCTGCCACCAGCCGCCGACCTCGTCTCGGCGGTCAGCGTCGAAGAGCACGGACAAGGGCTCTCCTACGACCTCCCAAGGCCGGTACCCGAAGATCCGCTCGGCACCGGAGTTCCAGCTCAGGATCGTACCTTCGGACCTCACGCTGAGGACGGCTTCGTCGAGCGAGTACATGAGCCTGGCCATGCGGTAGGCGCGCTCTTGGAGGTGATGCCGGTCGCTGATGTCGTGCGCCAAGAGGTGAAGCGCAGGGCCGTTCGCTTCGAGGGTGACCCAGAACACGATCTCGACGGGAAGAGAACGACCGCGGCGGTGACGGGCGTCGAGCTCGATGCGTCGAGCGTGCGCGGGCCCCGGCGCGGCGGAAGCCCATTGGTCCGGGCTGAGGGCCACGGCCGATCGGAAGCCGACACCGCCGATGGTCAGGGCGAGGTCGCGGCCCACAGCCTCGTCGGTGGTCCACCCGAACGTGATCTCTGCCTGGCGGTTCCAGGCGACGATGACCCCTGCCGCGTCGGCGACGACGTAGCTGTCCGTTGCTGTCGCCGCCACGGCGTCGGGCCCGAAACCGAGCGGCTTGCCATCGGCGCGAAGCCGCCGATCCCGGTCAATGTCGTAGCTGGCCTGGGTCATTTTTGCCGCTCATGCCCGCTGGGGCTGGGCGCGGCCCCGGGCCCGGGCATGCCCCAACTCCGGATCGGATGGCCGCCGGCGCCCGAAGCAGGAGCAGAGCACCAACAATCCGCCCGCTCCCACACCGGCCAAGGCGCCGCCCATCGACCTGCCGCTGTCGTCTCGAGCCTTGGTCATGTTCAAGTGGACAGCGGCGCCGGGGGTGTGGCTTGCTTCGAGGGGTGGTCCGGCGGCGAGGGCCGGGGGAGAGGCGCCAGGCGGGCTGAGGAGTCCAGAGGCAGCACCCTGGGAAAAGCCACCGCCCGGTGCCGGGACGGCCCCGAGCCCGCCAGGCGGGACGGGCCGTGGAGGCTGGTTCTGACTGAACGTGCCGGCGCCCAAACCTGCGTTGGGCGCCGCAGCGAAGGGGCTGGGAGGAAAGAAGGTGTACTCGTCGTCGTCCACGGCGGAGTTCTGGGGCCTGACGATCGGCGACGTGACCCCCGCCGAGGTGGTCACGGTCACATCGACCGTGCCGGCAGGATGGGCAGGGGCCACCGCCCGGATGTGGGCGTCGTCGACGACACTGAACGAGGTCGCGGCCTTGCCCCCGAAGGAGACCGCCGTCACGTTCAATCGGGTAAAGCCCCTCCCGTCGATGACGCGGGTCTCACCGCCACTGGCCGAGCCGGAGGGGGGAACGACGTGGTGGACCAGCGGTGGCGGCACAGGAGGGATCGGAGCCTGTAGCGCTGGGGCCGGCGACGGCTCCAGCGTCGGTGTCGCCGGGACCGGGGCCGGGACCGGGGACGGCGCGTTCGCTGGTGTGGAGGGCGGCGGCGACGGCGTGGGGGATGGCGTGGACGGGGTGGTGCCATCCCAGGTCCACGTGTCGCCATAGTAGGAGTTAAATGCTTCCCGACCAGACCCTCCGAACAACATGACCGTATGAGACTGGGGGTTGGACGCCACGGCCGCACCGGCACGGGGGCCGGGAGCACTGATGAGAAATGGATCCTGCAGCGTCCAGGAACTTCCATCCCAGACCCAGGTCTCGTCGAACTCACATCCGGGTGTGAGAGGGGGAATGAGGTCACCTGGAGGTGCCGGGCGTGGCTTCAGGGGATGACCGCACCCTCCGAACATCACGACCTTCTGGGTTATCCGGTCATACGCTGCCGCTGGCCCGTATCGGGGGGTGAGCGCGGTGACCGTGTCAGACTGCCCGGGGGTGGGGGGAGGCACATGTGATGGTGCCTGACGAGGGGTCCACTTGCCATCCCAAAGCCACGTCACCGTATCTTCCCGGCCGCTCTTGTCCTTCAGCAGCTGACCGTCCGAGTCTTCGCCGCCGAAGAGAACGAGGTCTCGACGTTGGGGGGCGGCGTCGTAGGCCATGGCCGCAAAGCTGCGCCCGCTCGGCCCGCCGGTCCCCCCCGGGTCCAACAAGCGCCAACCTATGGGGTCCCCGGGCCCTTCGCCCGGATGACGGGGCGAGCCATCCCATGACCACGTGTCGTTCATGGCCTTGTTGTTGGGATCAACGCTTGCGGGATCGCTTCCCCCGAACAGCACCACTTTGCCCAGCTTCTCGTCGTACGCCATGGCCGCACGAAACCGAGCGGATGGCGTCGATTCCAGGTTCGCCGGCTTCACCTGATTCCATCGGGTTCCATCCCAGGTCCAGGTGTCACCGACAACCTTTCCCAGACCTGTGGTGCCCCCGAACAGAACGACTTCGTAGCCATCCCAGGCCATCGCCGCTCCCCACCGAGGGGACGGGGCGCCGGTCTCGGACGGAGGGTGGGACGTCCACGTGCTGCCGTTCCAGGACCAGGTGTCGGCAACAGGAAGTGTGGGGGCACCGCCGAACAGCAGAACCTTGTCCTCCGCCCCCATAGCCGGTGCGGGAACATAGGCCACGGCGGCGTCCGTGCGGGTCGAAGGACCATTGATCGGCAGTGCTGGCCCTCCCGGGGGTGGTGGAAGATCCGTTGGTGCCCGTGCCACCTGAGTCCACGTCGGTCCCTGCCGGGCTGCGTTGTCGGCGCCGGCACCTTGAGGAGAGCCGACAGCCAACACCACGGTGGAGATGACCAGGACGAGGACGCCAACAGGACGCGCTGCTCGGGACCAGGCGGGGGGTCTGAGAAAGGTCACCTGTCTCGTCGGTCTGGCGTCACGCATCAGCCTTCACAGCCGCCTCCTCAGCTCACGGCCCATTATCGCGCCTCCCGGAAGGAAGTGTCGGAGGTCGAAGAAACGGACCCCAACACCCTACGGCGAACAATGGCCATCGTGCTGAAGATTCACTGAAGACGGTCAAAGCGGTTCATTGACCTTACCTACCCTCACCTACGCCTCCTCTATGTTGAGCGCAACGGAGGGGAGAGCCGGTGAACGAGTCCACCGAACGGCGACGCTTGACGAGGCGGGTCGGGCTTGCCTTGTTGGCCGGTGCGGGGGCGACGGCGATGGTCGCTGCCGTGGTCGCCTTCTCGGTGGGTTACGGCACGACCGTCGGAGCCAACGTCTTGGTGAACAAGGGCCAGGTCATCGACGCCAACAATTCGCCGGCCGTGGCCCGCAACCCCCGTCGGCCCCAGAACCTGGTGGTCGTGCAGCGGATTGACAGCCCGAGCTTCTCGGCCCTGCTGGAAGCGAGCTTCGACGGCGGGGCAACCTGGGCGACGCAGTCCCTGCCCCTCCCTGAGGGTGCCGACCGCCCGTTCGCGCCAGACGTCGCCTTCGGCCCGGACGGGACCCTCTACGTGCTGTATGTCAACCTGGAAGGGGTGGGCAACACCCCTGCCAACCTCTGGCTTGCCACCTCCCACGACGGCGGGCGGACCCTGTCGAACCCGGCCCACGTTGCCGGCAAGCTGTGCTTTCAGGCCAGGCTTGCCGTTGACGGACGGGGGACCATCTACCTCACCTGGCTTCAGGCCGGTGCTGTCGGGCTGTTCAGCCTGGGTGCCTCACCCGCGCCCCTGGTCAGCGCTCGGTCGACCGATGGCGGCCACTCGTTCTCGCCGCCATCGCCGATCAGTGACCCGGGACGAACCCGCGTGGGTGCGGCCACCCCGACCGTGGACTCAGCAGGTCGGCTCGTGGTCCTCTACGAAGACTTCAAGCGCGACGCACGCGACTTCGAGAACCTGGACGGGCCGCCGGCCGAAGATCCGTTTGCGCTCGTGGTGACGCGCTCCGATGACGGCGGCCAATCCTTTTCTCCGGGCGTGGAACTGGATGCAGGCGTCGTGGCCACGGGCCGCTTCGTGGCGTTCCTGCCCCCGTTCCCCTCGCTGGCCGCAGGTCCGGGCAGCGCGCTGTATGTGACCTGGGCGGATGGGCGCGACGGGCAGGACAGCGTCATGTTGCGCCGCTCGACCGACGGGGGGACAACATGGTCACCGCGCGTGCGGGTCCGGGGAGGCGACGGTAGCTCGCTCGCCCTCCCACGGGCGGCCGTGGCCGCCAACGGTCGTGTGGACGTCCTCTTCCTCGAACGCCGACCCCAACCGACCACGGCCAGCACCCCCAACAACAACAACACCAACGCCTACGTCGCATCCTCCGGGGACGGCGGACGAACTTTTGGTGCACGGCGCGTGTCCTCCCAGGCGTTCGACTCGGGCATCGGCGTGGGCACCCCTCATGGTGGTCCCGACTTCGGGACCCGCCTGGCTCTCGATGATCACGGCAACCAGACCTTCGCAGCCTGGACCGACACCCGTCTCGGTACCCGGGAGACAGGGCGCCAGGACATCGCCGGGGTGGTGATCCGGCATTTGCCGGTCTGGCCCATCGTTGTCTGGCCCGTCCTCGCCGGCTTGGTGGTCCTCGGCGGGCTGGGGAACATCAGTCGAAGACTGGCCGCCACCCGAAGCCTCGCGAAGGGCTTTGCCGAGGAAGTGCCGGCCAGTGCTGACCCATGAGGGCCCGGCCCATGAGTGCTGACGCGACCCGACCTTTTCGGAGGCCGACGAGTCGGCGCAGTAGGATCACGTCGGAGTGCACGCGAGTAGGGCTGGATCGTCCCAGCATCGCGGCGGAATCGGGAGGTTCGCTTGCCGGGTCGTCCTCGTAAACACCGGGTGTACCAACGAGCTGTCTTCTGGGTGGCGCTGTGCATCCCGGCGCTCATCCTGCTCTACATCGGCCTTCTGCTCTTCACCGTGCCCCAAAGCCCCGGCCGCGAGGTGGCGCTCTCGGCCTTCGTCAAGCTCGGTAGCAACAGTGCGGTGCAGAGCGCCACCCTGGAGAACGAGGACAGTCGGCTCGAATACGTCCGTGGAGGTCAGCGGTACTGGGTCGGTCTGCCGAGCAAATCTGACTTCTCCAACCAGTTCCTTGCCGACACCCTGAACCGGGGCATCCTCGTCAGGGTCGACCAGCAGAAGTTCAAGCAGCTCATCCAACCGGCCACCGTCGTCGTGCCCGCCTTGATCATCGTGACCGCCTTCCTTCTCTTCTTCCTGCTGATGCGATCGTCCGCCTCCGCGCCCTTCCTCAAGGCCGCCGCCCGGCGAGGGTCAACGGAACGCCCCATCACCTTTGCCGACGTTGCCGGCGCGGACGAGGCCGTGGCCGAGGCCCGTGAGATCCGCGACTACCTGAGCGATCCGAAGAAGTTCACCGATGTCGGCGCAGAGGCACCGCGAGGCATCCTGTTGGTGGGACCGCCCGGCACGGGGAAGACCTTGCTGGCGCGAGCCGTGGCCGGAGAGGCGGGCGCGCCGTTCTTTGCCATGTCGGGTGCTGACTTCGTCGAGATGTACGTGGGCGTTGGCGCGGCGCGGGTACGCGACCTTTTCCGCCAGGTCAGGGAGCGGGCTCCGGCCATCCTCTTCATCGACGAGCTCGATGCCCTCGGTCGGACGCGAGCCGGGGGGACCGCTGCCGGACAGGATGAGCGCGATCAGACGCTGAACCAGCTCCTGGTGGAGCTCGACGGGTTCGATCGGGACACCGGGGTCGTGCTCATCGGTGCGACCAACCGACCGGACGTGCTCGACCCCGCACTGATGCGACGGGGCCGGTTCGACCGCCAGATCCTGGTGGACCGCCCCGACCGGCTGGGGCGACTGGCCATCCTGGAGGTCCACGCTCGGGGCAAGCAGCTCGACCCCACCGTCGACCTGGGAGCACTCGCAGCCGACACCTCGGGGTTCACCGGGGCAGATCTGGCCAGCGTGTTGAACGAGGCGGCCCTGCTCACCGGCCGCCAGGGGAGGCGGACCATCGCCCAGGGTGAGTTGGAAGAGGCGGTCGAGCGTGTCCTCAGGGGCAGCGAGGGCCGCACCCAGCTGTTGCTGCCGGATGAGAAGCGGGCCGTCGCCTACCACGAGGCGGGACACACCATGGTGGCCCTGGCCCTGCCGAAGGCGGGCCCCGTGCGCAGGGTGTCCATCGTGAGTCGAGGCCGGTCGCTGGGGTTCACCCGCATTGGCACCGAGGACAACAAGACCGTGTGGACCAAGAGCGAGCTCGAGCAGCGGCTCGCTTACGTCATGGGAGGCCGGGCCGCCGACGAGATGATCCTCGGCGAAGCTACGTCGGGGTCCAGGGAGGACGTGCGCGACGCCACCGACCTGGCCCGTCACATGATCTGTCAACTGGGCATGAGCGAGACGCTGGGGCGACGAGCCTTCGGTCGGGCGACAGGAGACTCCTTCCTCGGTGACGGGTTGCTCGACGCGGATTACTCGGCCGCGATCGCCTCCGAGGTGGATCGAGAGATCGGACAGCTCGTCGAGGGAGGCTTCCGGTGGGCGACCTCGGTGCTCGAGACGAACCGAACGACCTTCGACGAGTTGGCTGCCCTGCTCATCAGGAGAGAGACACTCCGGGAAGAGGAGCTGCGCCCGTTCGCAAGCCAGGTTGTTGTTCCACCCCCCGAGGGGCCGTCCACCCTCGAGCGTGAGACGCCGGCCGGGCGCTCATTCGGTTAGCCTCAATCCTCGGGACTGCTGTCGGCGGCGAGGAGCGGGGGCTTGACTTGAGCCGGCGAACCCGCAAACCCTTGAAGTACCGGGTTTTCTACATCTCGGGTCCGTGGGGGGCCTAGCCAGCCGGAAGGACCGGACTGCCAACGCGTTCCCCCCACCCCGGCGCCGATCCCGGTCTCGGCCTGGCTGTCGGACTGGTCGCCATCCTCAGTGACCCATCACACCAGCTACTCCTACCGGGTGAAACGGTCCTCGAGAATGTCGCTTTTGCCCGAAGGGCTGGCCCGACGATGCTGCCAGGTCGGCCTCTACTCCAAGTCCACGCCTCGACCGAGACCCCAGATCGCCATCCGCAACATCGCCACCAACACTGCCCAATCCCCTGGTGGGGCGGACGAACGCTTCGCTTCGGCGACCGAACGGCTCCACAGTGGGGAGGCGGAGCCCGCCGGTCACGGTCCCCAGGAGGGCCTGGGAGACGTGACCGGCGAGCGCATCCGAAGCCCTACGGGAAGAACACCTGCCGGATGGCACTGGGCAACGGCAGGGGCTCGTCGCCGGTGGTACCGAAGTTGGCCGTGGTGCCATTCCGGACATACCAGGTGCCAGTGGAGGGACGGTACACGGCGACATCGATGCGGCCGTCGCCGTTGTAGTCCCCCGGCACCGGGATGTCACCGCTGGTACCCCAGTTGACAGCGGTTCCATCCGTGAAGTACCAGGTGCCGGTGGAGGGACGGAACACGGCGATCTGGGTGGTTCCGTTGCCCAGGTAGTCGCCGGGCACGGGGATGTCACCGTTGACGCCGAAGTTGGTGGTGGGGCCGCCGTTGACGTACCAGGTGCCGGTGGAGGGCCGGAACTCGGCGATCTGGGTGGTGCCGTTGCCCAGGTAGTCGCCGGGCACAGGGATGTCACCGCTGACACCGAAGTTGACCGCGTTTCCGTCCTGGAAGAACCAGGTGCCCGTGGACGGGCGGAACACGGCTTGCTCGGCCGATCCGTTGCCCAGGTAGTCGCCGGGGACGGGGATGTCACCGTTGACCCCGAACTGTGCTGCGGTATCCGAGAAGGTGTTGTTCCCGGTGGCGGTGTGGGTGTACCACACGCCGGTCGAGGGCCGGAACACGGCATTGTCGGCAATGCCGTCGCCGTTGTAGTCGGCCGGGACCGGGATGTCACCACTGGCCCCGAAGGTGGTGTTGCCCATCGTGGTGCCATTGACGAACCACTGGCCCGTCGAGGGGCGGAACACCGACAGGTCGGTGTTCGTGTGACCCGCAAAGTCAGCCGGGGGTGGCCGCTGGCGTGACTGCATGGCGAAGATCTGCCCGGCGTCCTGGACGCCGTTGACATCCTTGAACGGGGTGCCGGCCAGGTAGTCCGGATGCCCGTCGCCGTCGAGGTCACCGGGGGCGGCCAGGGCCCATCCCAGGTTCGGACCGAGGTTCGACGGCGTGCTGGTCTGGCGATCGGCGTTGGGGAGCTCGAGAGCCTTCTTGAGCACGGCGGTGCCGGCGGTCGCGCTGGCGGGACCGTCGAACACGTAGGTGCCGCCGCTGCCGGTGGCACCGGCCACGTGGTGGGGCGACTGGCCCACGTAGAAGTCAGCATGCCCGGCATTGTTGTAGTCCGTGGTGGTCATCGACCAACCGAACTGGCCACCCAGCTCGGGGGTGGGGTCATCGACGGTGACCAGCAGCACACCGACCCCGGTGAGCGCCGTCTGCTTGCCGTCGAAGATCCACGCCCGGCCCTGGCCGGCGCCGGTCGGCCCGTCCTGACCGAACCCATTGGCGTAGATGTCGGGGACCCCGTCGCCGTTGATGTCACCGGGCGAGTTGGGGGCCGCGTCCTGGAAGCCGAACGTGGCACCGCCCTGGGGCACCGGGTCGTCGATGCGGGCCAGCAGGGCACCGCCGCTGCCGCTGTAGAGGTACTCCCGTCCCTGGCCGACATTGCCGCCGACAGTGAGGTTGGAGGCGTCAACCAGCTGATCGTTCACCCCGTCACCGTTGAGGTCGCCGGGGCTCTGCACGGCCAGGCCGAGGTTCCCGCAGTTCGCCGCGCACGCGGTGGACGCGTTGGCCACCTGATCGGCGGCCGGCAGGTCAATGGTGCGCAGCAGCGCACCGGTGGCGCCGCTGAAGATGAAGGCCTGCCCCTGGTTCATGGCGCAGCCGGCCGGGACCGGTGCAACATCCCCACAGGCCAGGTCACCGGCGTTGGCCTGGGTGCCTGCTGTGCCCTGCGCGGCCACAACTGCGGCTGCGCACCCGGAGGTGTCGCACACGTCCTGGTTGGACGCGCCGACGATGATGTCGGCGACGCCGTCACCGTTGATGTCGCCGGCCCGGCCGATGCGGGACCCGAAGCGGACGCTGTTGGTGGCCGAGCCCTGCGGGGTGGGGTTGTTGAGGGTGTAGAGCAAGCTCCCACTGGCGCCGCTGAACACCCAGGCTTCGCCCTGCTTCTCGTTGCAGCCGTTTGGCTCAGGGGCGGCGGGGGTGGTGCAGCCACCCAGGCCCGGCTGCACCGGCACGCTCTGCGCGTCAGTGCCCACCACGATGTCGGGTATGCCATCACCGTTGACGTCACCTGGGGAGGAGATGTAGAAGCCGAACGCGGCGCCAGCCTGGGGAACGGGGGAATCGATGGTGTAAATGACCTGCTTGGTCTTGCCGTCGACGGCATACACCCGGCCCTGGTTGGCATTGCCCGCGACCGTGGCAAACGGGTCGGCGGTCCAGAAGTCCTTCACGCCGTTGCCGTTGAGATCGCCGGCGGTGACCGGGTTGCCCCCGAGCGGCCCGGGGAGCGACGCAGCGACCAACCGCTCACCCCAACGGCGCGGAGGCTGAAGCGGGGACTCGATCCGGGTCGGCACGTAGGGCGTCGTCGGTGCTATCACCACGGAGGGCGTTGAGGCCGACGCCGACACAGGCCTGAAGTTCGAGGCCAGGAAACCGCCGGTGAGCATCACGGTCGCCAAGAGCAACCCACCGAAGCGCTGCGCCGAATGACGTGTCCGCCGGCTGGGACGATGTGGCCCATCGGTCGTCGAAGAATCCGACCTGCGGATCACTTCGGGCCGGTCCCGCAGAAGAACGACGGTGTCATGGATGGATCTCCGATCAGATCGCCTTTGTGGCTGTTGTTGGCCGGCACGAAGCCAATCCCCCTGCCGCCCACGAGGACAATACCGCGCAGGGCACGTGCGTAGCTGAAGATTCCCTGAGGATTGGAGACAACGTCCGAGAAATGAGGGAGTCTCCTCCCCAATCTTCAGGGATTTCCTGTACCTTGCTCCTCGTCGCCGTGGCAGGATGAGGTGCGTTGGTGCCTTTCAGCCACGACACTGCTCGTCGGGAACTTCCCCCAGAGGAGGAACAGTGAGCCGCCACAGATCGAGAAGCAGGGTGTGGGGACCGGCGGGGGCCGGGCTGGGAGCCGTCGCGGTCGCGGCAGTGTTGTGGATGGCTCCTGCGTTCGCCTGCACCGTCCAGTCCCATGTCGCTGCGAGCCCCGGGCGGGGTGCCCCGGGCGCCGTGGTGCGCATCGATGGTTCGGGCTTCGATCCGTCAGGCGGTTCGGTGAGCGTCGACTGGGTTGGCCAGAACGGTCTAGTGCCGTTGGCGACGGTGCCCGCTTCGAACGGTGGCTTTGCCGTCGACGTCACCATTCCTGCCAATGCCGCATGGGGCGGCCAGTACGGCATCCGGGGGAGCCAGGTGAACACCAGTCCACCTCACGAGGGAGTGGCGCTCTTCCGTACCTCCCGTCTCCCGCCGCCGCCCCCGGTCCAGGCCTCGCCGGCTGGCGCGCCGGCTGCTCCGGCTCCTGTCCCTGTTCCGGCTCCTGTGCCTGCGCCTGCGCCCGCGGCCCATGCCGGTCCTGCGCCGGGTCCTGCCCCGGGCGCCCAGGTCCAGGCTTCGCCCGCTCCCCCCCCACCGCCGCCCCCCTCGGCGCCAGCCGATGCCTCGGGCTTCTCCCGGGATGGCGCTCCGGCCTTCACGCCCAGCGGCCAGGCAATCGCCCCTCTCGAATCCAGAAAGCCGAATGCGTTCGGCGGGAGGGTGCCCAGCGCTGCCGGTCAGTCTCCGTGGCTCCTGGTGCCGTTGGGTCTGACCGGACTGACACTGTTCGCCATAGCGGCCGCGGCAGCCCTCCGACAGACCTTGAGGGAAGGCGCACGGGCAACCATCTGACCCCTTCTCCAAGCCCGGCTCGGAGTTCCAGCGGCATTGGAGACGATCGGTGACGTCACATCACGGCGTCGACCGGGTTGCTCGGGTCGCCCTGATCGTACTGATCCTCCTCGTGGCGTGGGCGGGCGTGACCCTGGCGGAGGCGCCGGCTGGGTCGGCCGCTCCGCTCCCGGCTGCCCAAGGGCCTTGTGGCCCTGTTGCGTGCGCTTCGGTCCCGGTCAAGCAGAACCCGTGTGGCCCTGTTGCATGTGCTTCGGTCCCGGCCAACCAAGGGCCTTGTGGCCCTGTTGCGTGCGCTTCGGTCCCGGTCAAGCAGAACCCGTGTGGCCCGGTTGCGTGCGCCGCGCCCTCGAGCCCGGGCGCGCCGCCTCCGACCCAGGCACCGTCGGTCTCAGCCCCACCCATCACCGAAGCCCCCTCACCGGTGACCCCGTCACCAGGCGGCCAGCCCCCTGGCGCAGTGACGTCGACGACGGATGGCGGGTTCCGGGCCGGCCGAACTGCTCCTGGCCAGGCTCTCCCGAAGGGCGCTTCCCAGAACGCGACGAACTGGGTTCTGCCGGTGATCCTGCTGGCGGTCGTGGCTGCGGTGTTCCTGGCACTCGTCGTCCGCCGCCACCGCCGTCTGCGGCACGGCGAGCTTCCTGAGTGATCTCGCTATCGCCGTAGAAGAGTGATGCCCCAGGGGTCAGTACGGCTCCCAGCCCATCGTCATCGACGACATGGTCCGCTACCTGGTGGTCCCCCTCGACCTGCCCCGAGCGCTACCAGGTCGGCGGCGCGGCCGTGGATGGGAACGGATGGGGCCCCACGGTGGGGTCGGGTCCGTCCGTTCCCAAGGTTGAACGGCCCGGGGGGCGGGCTGCGTGGGTGCTGATCCGCCGGAGCAGGTGCCGGCCCCGGGGTGGCCCGTCGACGGACGGTGTGTCGTCCGTCGACGGTGTGTCGCTGAGCGCCGGTGGTCGTCGCTCAGCGTCACCGGGTCGCTCAGCGTCACAGCGTCGCGTGATTGCCACCCTCCTGGCTGGCGTCCGTCGCGCTCGCTGCCGTCCGTCCCGCCCTCGGCCGTCGGTCCCCCTTTCACCCTGGCCGCCCACGACCACTGCCAGGACCGAGCGCGCAGGCACCCCCTCAGTGCCCGACCGCTCCCCGGACACGTACGCCGAGCCGCGCCGCCAACGAGGTTGGCCGGGCCGGCAGCCACACGATGATCATCATGCACCACAGGAAATGGCTGACCACGGGGGCAATCAGGCCACCCGTCCACGACAGCAGGGCTCCCCACCAAACGCCTCCGAGCAGAGCGGCGAGCACCAGGATGAGCTTGCGCTCCCACAGGTGCACAGCGCCGTAGGCAGCCAGGGCGATGGCGATCCCGGCCCGGTGCTGGAGGAAGCCGCGAAAGAACAGCTCCTCACCTGGTGCGACGATGCTCAGCACCACGGGCATGAACCACGGCTTGGTCTGGCCCCGCACGGCGTAGAGGTCGCCGACGTCGACGGCCAGCTTGGGCAGGACGATGACCAGAGCCTGCTCGCCTAACCAGAACACGGCGTAGAGGACAAGGCCGGACAGCACGCCGACGCCGATGTCGCCGGCCCAGTGCCGGCGGTCGAAGAGGTGGCCGACCGTCGTTGGTTCGACGGCCACGGCGTAGATGCCGATGGCAGCGCCGGCCAGAGCGGCCCGGGTCCAGAAGCCCTCCTGGCGCAGGCCGAACATCGCTCCCCATGCGGCGGCAGCGAGGATGACGCCGAGCACAAGTCTGATAGTCACGAGAAACAGATCATCATAGGGAGGTGCGTGTACTTGTCACCGGTGCGACCGGCTTCGTAGGGACAGCCTTGCTGCCCGCCTTGATCGACGAGGGCCACGAGGTGCTGGCCGGGACACGCCGAGTGGATCGGTACCACGGTCCCGGTGTCGCTGTGGCTTTCGATGTTGAGGATCCTTCCACCCTGGACAACGCTTTGGAGGGCTGCGACGCTGCCTTCTACCTGGTGCACGGGATGGCCGACAGCGGCGATTTCGTCGAACGGGATCGACGGGCGGCCGAGGCATTCGGTGACGCCGCTCGACGCCATGCGGTGAAGGTCGTCTACCTGGGCGGTCTGGGCGATCATGAGGCGAACGCCCGGCGGTCGGCTCATCTGCGGAGCAGGCACGAGGTCGGGGTGGTGTTGCGGGAGCGGGCAGCGACGGTGGAGCTGCAGGCGGCGATCGTGATCGGCAACGGGTCGATTGCCTTCGAGATCATGCGCCAGCTGGTTGACCGGCTGCCGGTGATGGTGTGCCCGAGTTGGGTGACGACGCGCTCACAGCCGATCGCCGTCAACGACGTGGTCCGTTACCTGGTGGCCGGCCCGGGGTTGGATGCCGGTGTCTACCAGGTGGGCGGAGCCGAGGTGTTGACCTATGAGGAGATGATGAACCACTACGCGGCGTTGACAGGGCGGCGCCGTGCGCTCCTCAAGGTCCCGGTTCTCACCGCCGGGCTCTCCTCCCACTGGATCGGCCTGGTCACCGACCAGTCGCCGAAGGTCGCTCGGCAGCTTGCCGAGGGCCTGTCGGTGGAGGTGGTGGTCACCGACGACCGCATCCGATCGCTGGTGCCCTTCGAGCCCCTGGATTTCGATCAGGCGGTCCGGCGTGCCATTGCCGAGGCCCGGCCATCAACGTAGGTTGTGCCGTCTGGATCCCCGTCGAATCTGAAGGTTGCGTCACCACCGTCCATGCCCAAACCCCTCGTCATCGTGGAATCACCTGCCAAGGCGAAGACCATCGCCGGCTTCCTTGGCAGTGACTACGTCGTGGAGTCGTCGATTGGCCACATCCGTGATCTGCCCCGGAATGCCGCCGACGTCCCGGTTGCCTACAAGGGTGAGTCCTGGGCCCGCTTGGGCGTCGACGTCGACAACGACTTCAAGCCGCTCTACGTCGTCTCTCCCGAGAAGCGAGATCAGGTCCGCAAGCTGAAAGCCCTGCTCAAGGATGCCAGCGAGCTGTATCTGGCCACGGACGAGGACCGCGAAGGCGAATCCATCGCCTGGCACCTCCTCGAGGTGCTGGCCCCCCGAGTGCCGGTGAAGCGGATGGTGTTCCACGAGATCACCCGCCCGGCCATCGAGCGGGCGGTCGCCGAGTCCCGGGATCTGGACCGCCGGCTGGTCGACGCCCAGGAGACCCGACGGATCCTCGATCGTCTCTACGGCTACGAGGTCAGCCCGGTTCTGTGGAAGAAGGTGATGCGCAACCTCTCGGCCGGTCGGGTGCAGTCCGTCGAGGTCCGCCTCCTGGTCGAGCGGGAACGGGCTCGGATGCGCTTCCGGATGGCGTCCTACTGGGACCTGGCCGGTCGATTCCTCGGGGGCAGGGCCAACGCCCAGACCGACGAGGCGGCCGAGTTCGGTGCAACTCTGGTGTCGGTCGACGGTGAGCGTCTGGCCACCGGCAAGGACTTCGGTGAGGACGGCCGCCTGACGCGCAGCGACGTCGTCCGCCTCGACGAGCCGGCGGTCCGCTCGCTCGCTGCCGGTCTGAAGTCGTCGACGTTCACGGTGCGCTCCGTCGAGGAGAGGCCCTGGAAGCGGTCGCCGGCGGCGCCGTTCATGACCTCGACCCTCCAGCAGGAGGCGGGGCGGAAGCTGCGGTTCCCGTCTGCCCGGACCATGCGGGTCGCCCAGGATCTCTACGAGTCCGGCTACATCACCTACATGAGGACCGACTCGACCACGTTGTCCGCCCAGGCCCTGACCGCCGCTCGCAGCCAGGCGACCTCGCTGTACGGCTCGGCCTACGTGCCCGCCCAGCCCCGGCGCTACGACAAGAAGGTCAAGAACGCCCAAGAGGCGCATGAGGCCATCCGACCAGCCGGGGAGCAGTTCCGCACCCCGGAACAGACCCGCCTGAACGGCGACGCTCGTCGACTGTACGAACTGGTGTGGATGCGCACGGTCGCCTCGCAGATGGCCGATGCCACCGGCCAGAGCGTCCAGGTCCGCCTGGGTGCCTTGTCCGCGCCCGACGATGCCGGTTCCGCCGCGGACGCCGAGTTCGCCACCAGTGGGCGGACCATCACCTTTCCCGGATTCCTGCGGGCGTACGTGGAGGGCTCCGACGATCCCGACGCCGAGCTGGGGGATCGGGAGACACCCCTGCCTGTCCTGGCTGTCGGTGGCCCCCTCGACGTCGTGGCGCTCGACCCGGCCGGACACGAGACGCAGCCACCTGCCCGCTACACCGAGGCGTCGCTGGTCAAGGCGCTCGAGGACCTAGGCGTCGGTCGGCCGTCCACCTACGCGGCGACCATCGACACCATCCAGACCCGTGGCTATGTCTGGAAGAAGGGCTCCGCCCTCGTTCCGTCGTGGACGGCCTTTGCCGTGACCGGCCTTCTGGAGCAGCACTTCGCCAAGTTGGTCGACTACGGCTTCACGGCGTCAATGGAGGAGGATCTCGACGAGATCGCCCGGGGGGCGGAGGAGGGTGTCCCGTGGTTGAACCGCTTCTACTTCGGCTCCGGGAAGGGGGCCAAGGGGTCCACCGACGATCCCTCCGCCGACGGCGCCGGCCTCAAGCACCTGGTCGAGGTCCAGCTCGGCGAGATCGATGCCCGGGAGATCAACTCCATCCCGATAGGTCTGGCCTCCGACGGCACGCCCGTCATCGTGCGCGTCGGCCGTTACGGCCCCTACGTCCAGCGCGATGACGAGCGGGCCTCGGTCCCCGAGGACATCGCCCCCGACGAGCTGACCATGGATCGGGCCATAGCGCTCCTCGAGGCCGGGTCCTCGGATCGGGTCGTGGGTCAGGACCCGGACAGCGGCCTCGACGTCATCGTCAAGGCCGGCCGCTTCGGACCCTACGTCCAGGTGGGGGAGGCCGACGACGTGGAGGGCAAGCCGAAGACCGCTTCGTTGCTGGCGTCGATGGACCCGGCGACCCTGTCGTTCGACGATGCACTCCGGGTGCTCACCCTGCCAAGAACGGTCGGCGTCGACCCGGCGAACGGGGAGGCCATCGAGGCGCACAACGGTCGCTACGGTCCCTACCTTCGCAAGGGCACCGACTCGCGTTCGTTGGATTCCGAGGAGCAACTGTTCTCCACCACCCTGGACCAGGCCCTCGCTGCCTTCGCCCAGGCCAAGACCCGTCGCGGGCAGCGCTCGCAGGCCCCGTTGCGCGAGCTGGGCCCCGATCCGGTCACGGCCGGTGTCATCGTGGTGAAAGACGGGCGCTTCGGGCCTTACGTCACCGACGGTGAGACCAACGCCTCGCTGCGCAAGGGCGACGTGGTCGACGCCTTGACTCCCGAGCGGGCCGCTGAGCTCCTGGCCGACCGCCGTGCGGCAGGTCCAGCCAAGAAGCGGGGTGGCCGCAAGGCGCCAACCAAGAAGGCGTCAACCAAGAAGGCGTCAACGAAGAAGGCGCCAACCAGGAAGGCGACCGGCAAGAAGGCGCCAACCAAGAAGGCCGCAGCCAAGTCCCGGGCCAAAGGGGCCGGCGTGAAAAAGACAGCGGCGAAGAAGGCGACCGTCAGCTCGGAGGCCGAGAGCCCCGACGACGCCCCCTTCTGAGCCCCGGTGGCTTCGAAAGGTCGCTTCATCGTCATCGAAGGAGGCGAAGCCAGCGGGAAGTCCACCCAGGCCAACCGCCTGGCCGCCGAGCTTGGGGGGTTGCTGACCCGGGAGCCCGGTGGCACCGCAGTCGGCGAACGCCTCCGCGCCATCCTGCTCGACCCGGCCCTCCCCGAGATCGCCGACCGGGCCGAGGCGTTGATGATGCTGGCCGCCCGGGCCCAGCACGTTGCCGAGGTGATCGTCCCGGCGCTCGAAGCCGGCCAGGACGTCATCTGCGACCGTTTCGCCGGTTCGACCCTCGCCTACCAGGGCTACGGGCGCGGTCTGGCGCCCGGCCCTCTGGCCGAGGTGTCGGCGTGGGCCGCGAACGGGCTGCGTCCCGACCGGGTGATCCTCCTTCAGGTTCCGGCACCGGAGGCCGCCGAACGCCTCCACCGGAGGGGAGGCACGGACCGGCTGGAAGGCGAGAGCGCTGCGTTCTTCGCCCGGGTGGGCACCGGGTTCGCCACTCTGGCGGCCGCCGACCCGGTGACGTGGCGGGCGGTCGACGGGGTGGGATCCACCGATGAGGTGGCGGGGCGGGTGGTGATGGCAGCACAGGCGTAACGCCGGGCTGCGGTCCCCTCGCTACTCATGGCTCGACGTTGTGCGTTGCGGCCCGTGGCTGCTCCAACCGTTGCCATGCCCTCCGCCCGGCGGAGGGACAACGATCTGCGCCACCATGGGACGGTGCCGACCGCTGCCCCCGAGCTCTACGCCGATGTCCCTGCTCAGCCCGCGGCGGTGGGTGCCCTCAGCGCGGCGGCGCGCCGACCGGTGCACGCCTATCTGTTCGTGGGACCGCCGGGTACGGGCAAGTTGGCCGCCGCCCACAGCTTCGCCGCCGCCCTCCTGGGTGGGCTGAACGACGACGACGTTCGCCATCGGGTCCTGGCGGACGTCCATCCTGACCTGGTGGTCGTCGAGGCGGAGGGAGCTTCGATCAGCATCGATGCAGCCCGCCAGGTCACGCGCCTGGCGGCCCGCAGCCCGGTAGAAGGAGAGCGCAAGGTGCTCATCCTCGCCGGCTTCCACCTGGTCCGGGACGCCGGACCGGCACTCCTCAAGACCATCGAAGAGCCCCCCGTCTCGGCCATTTTCATCATCCTGGCTGACTACGTGCCCCCCGAGCTGGTCACCATCGCCAGCCGCTGCGTACGCGTCGACTTCTTCCCGTTGAGCGAGGAGGAGGTGAGCAATGTCCTCGTCGGCTCCGGCGTCGACCCGGTGAGGGCAGCCGAGCTTGCTGCCGCGTCGGGCGGGAGGCTCGACCGGGCCCGGCTGTTGGCGTCGGACCCCGATTTCGAGCGGCGGCGCCACGTGTGGCTCGGCGTACCTGCCCGTCTGGACGGGAGCGGGGCGACGGTGGCGACCCTGGCCGACGAGTTGGTCGCCCTTCTCGAAACAGCGGTGGTGGCCGTGCGCGACCGGCAGTCAACCGAGCTCGCCAGCCTTGAGGCCCGCAACGCACGGGCCATGGAGGTCGACGGAAAGGTTGGCCGGGCGGGGAGGAGCGGCCTCAAGGCTGGTGTCCGGGAGCTCGAGGAACGCCACAAGCGGGAGCTGCGCCGCATGCGCACCGACGAGCTTCGCTCTGGTCTGGGGACACTGGCGGGCGCTTACCGGGATCGGCTGGTCAGCGATCAGCCACCGGTGGCCGCCGTTGCCCGACAAGCCCTCGAGCTCCTCCAGGCGGTGGCGGTGGACCTGGCGTTCAACCCGGGCGAGACGCTCATGCTCCAGGCTCTCCTGGCCCGTCTGGGGCGCCTGGGAAGCTGACCGGCAAGGCCGCGGCGAATCATGCTGACCTCTTGCGGCCCGAGGAGGAAGGGGTGGAGGACCGCTCCTGATCGACGTTTAGGGCCGCTCAGGGTCCCCGCCCAAGACGGCACCCTCGCTCAGATCGGGCTGGAGCGTCATCGTGGTGCTGGCTCGGGTGCGGGGGCGTGTGGCGCCTGGTCGATGTCGGCAACGGCTACCCCCGATGAGCGGGATGCCGTGTCATTCACCCCCGGTTGCCTCCGTCCCGGTTGCCTCCGT
>JALYZO010000057.1 GCA_030945745.1 Actinomycetota bacterium | reverse complement strand
CGCGGGGGGCGGGGGGCGCCCCCAGCCCCCAGACCTCAATGTCGACCCGGTGCGGAGCGACGCTGATGGCCCGGCCTCCGATCTGCACCGGGTCCGGGTGATCGTCGTCGTTGACCGCCGCGGCGCCATAGGAGCGCGGACCACACTGGGTGACGGCCGGATCGTCGACGGTGGCTGCCGGGGTGGTCGGCTCTTCGACGCTCTGCACCGCTGCCTGGGCCTGCGCAGCGATCCGCCGCCGGTGTCGTCGGCGGCCATGATCGGGGATCTGTGGCTGGCCGCAGTGGTGGCTGACGGTGAGCGAAGGGGTCGCCGACTGGGCTGGAACGAGGTCGCCGCCCTGCATCCGGCCACCCGGGCCCTGGCCGAAGGTGGTCATTCGTTGACCCCCGCTGAGATTGACGCCGTCGTCCGGGTCGCCCCTCGAGCCTGGACCTGGGAACGGCTCCAGGTCGACACCGTCAGGGGCGGCGGCCTGAGTGACCTGGTGGCCCCTGACATCGCCGCGTGGATGGACGTCGGGATGTTCGCCCGCTGGACCCTGGAGCTCAGCGGCGACCCCCGCGCCCTGTGGGGCCGGGCGGCATCGGCCCTGGACCGCGAGGCGGTGCTTCGCCTGGCCGACGCGCTCGACGCTGCGGAGGCCGGCGCAGAGGGCTTCGTCGCTCCGGCCGGCGTGCTCCGGTAGGTCCTCTTCGCCTCGTCGTGGCACGTCCGGGTCGCGGCCTCGGCAAGGTGAGGCTCCGTGAGCCCGCCACGCGCCGCCGCCCTGATCGTGGTGACCACGGGCGCCGTCGTGGCGATGGCTCTGGGCGCGCTCCCCCGGATGGACCAGGTCGCCGCCGACCAGCAGCTGAGCGGTGCGGCCGCTGACATCCCAGCGACCTACCTGGCCGCCTACCAGCGGGCCGCCGACCAGGCGCGTCCGCCCATCCCCTGGCAGATCCTGGCAGGGATCGGCAAGGTGGCCACCGACCACGGCCGACGGTCCCCCTACGACGGCGTGCACCGGGATGGCGCCCCCGCCACCAACTACCCCGACGTCAGCCCTCCCATCGTCGCCCACGTCGGCCTCCCGGCCGGCCAGGCGGGCCGAGGAGCAGCAGCAGGGGGGCCCGGCGCACCGGGGACCGAGCTGGCCACCGACGTCAACAACCTGCCCGTGTTCCTGGCCGGGGAGCGCCAGGTCGAGTCCGGCGGGGACTACCGGGCGGGGTCGGGCAGCGGGGCCTCGGGCGCCTACCAGTACATCAACGCCACGTGGGCCTCGGAGGCCCGCTCCGCCGGTTACCCGCAGTTCGCCGGGGGACCGGCCTCCGCGGCCCCGCCCCAGGTCCAGGATGCGGTGGCCGGCTACAACGCCCAGCAGCTCTTCGCCACCTCTCACTCCTGGTGGTGGGTGGCCGAGAGCTGGTACGACCCTCTGTGGTCCGGCAACCCGGCGGAGCAGTCGTCGATCCCCTACCCGAGCGCCGGTAACACCCTGACCATGGCCGCCTATGCCCAGAAGGTGTACGCCGCCATGGCCGCCTCGACAGCCACGGGCATGTCGAGCACGGCGGTGACCACGGCGCCGGCCACCACGGGCGGCGGGCCCCTGTTGCTGACGGCGACGGGCACCGCCCCCGCCCCCGGAGCTGACGATCAGGACATCAACACCGAGGCGGACCTCCTGGCCCAGGCCGGAGCACCGATCGAGGAACGGACCTGGCAGCGCTTTGGCCTTCCCAGCTCGATCGTCGGGCGTCGCCTCTCCGATCCCGATGCGCAGCGGTTCTGGACAGCGGTGCTCGCCGCCCTCCCGGTGGCCCCCGGGGTCGGGATCGGACAGGTGAGCACCGCGACGGGGTCGCCGCCGCCGCCCGCCAAGGGCAGCGGCGGTCCTCCGGGGCCGGGCTCAGCGCCCGGGGCCATTCCCCCGGGCGAGGCGGCAAACCCCATGCAACGCTTCGCGGCCGACCTGCTCTCCAACCTGGCGGTGCCGGTGTCGCCCACCAACATCGCCGCCATCGCCGCCTGGGCCTCGGGCGAAGGGTCCCGTGCCCGGTTCAACCCGCTCGACACCACCCAGCGGGAGCCGGGCGCCACCCCCTACAACGCCAACGGCGGGAACCCGGTCGAGAACTACCCCGACTACCGCACCGGGCTGGCGGCCACCGTGGCCACCCTGGAGCCGGGCGGCCACCCGAGCCCCCTCTACACCGGCATACTCGCCGCCCTCCGGTCCGCATCGAGCATCCAGGCCGTCGATGACGCGGTGGCCGCCTCCCCGTGGGGCACCCGGCACTTTCCTGATCCCTCCTTCGCGGCACGGGCCAACTTTCCCGGGTCCGTGCCCGCCGGAACGGTCCCCGTGGCCGATCTGGCCGGACCCTCCCCCGCCGGCGTGGATCCGACCGTGCCCGGCGGCGTGGACGCCGAGGCGGCAGCCGATTCGTTGACCATGGCCGAGGTCTACGCCGGGGTCATCACCGACGCCACGCCGGCGGCCGGACGGTCCTTCGCACCGAGCGCCGTCGTCCCCGCCGGCTACCAGGTGCCGGCCGGCTCCCCCGGGGCGGTGTCGCGAGCCATCACCATGGCGCTGGCCCAGCTGGGCAAGCCGTACGGCTACGGAGCGATCGGACCTGACCGCTACGACTGCTCCAGCCTGGTCATGGCCGCCTACGCCACCGCCGGGATCACCCTGCCCCGAACGACCTACCAGCAGTACCTGGTCGGCCAGGCCGTACCGCTCGGCGACCCCAACGGGTTCCGGGGCGGCGACCTGCTGTTCATGATGGGCTCCGATGCCCAGGGAGGCGCCCCCGGCCACGTCGGCCTGTACCTGGGCGCCGGCCAGGTGATCGATGCGCCCTACACCGGCACGGTCATCCGCATCTCTCCCCTGGCGTCGTGGACCCCGAAGCTGGTCAGCGTCCGGCGGATCGTGGCCGCCTGATGACGCCCATCCCCTTCTGGCTCCGCGTGGCCGGGATGGCGATCGGCGCCGTGATCGGTTTGCTGATGGTGATCTCCGCCTTCACCGCCGGGGCGCGCAGCCCGCTCCGCCCACGCCGGTCACCCCCGCCTCCCGGACCGGTGCCGACAGCCGCTCCATCGCCGACAGTCCCTTCGACCGCCCTCCCCAACCTGCCGGCCCCGTTGCCATCGGCGGGATTTCGCGATCCGGACGCCGTGGCCGGCGCCTTCGCCGTCAACTACCGGACCTGGATCGGCCCCGACGGACCACCGGGCAGCGCGACGCGGGTCGAGCCGTACGCCACCCCGGAGCTGTTCGCTCACTTCCCCGAGCCAACCTCGTGGCCGGCGCCCTCGGCTTTGGCCACCGTGGACGCCGTGACCGACGGCGCCGTCTCCGCGCAGAGCCGGATGGTGGCGGTCTCGGTCACCCAGCACCTGGTGGGCCAGGACGGGCGGCCCATCGCCGCCCCGGTCACCACCACCATGTCCGTCACCGTCGATCAGCAACCGGACGGAGCGTGGCTCGTCGCCGCGTTCTCCCCTGGCAGTGAGTGAAGCCGACCTGATCCTTCTCGGCAAGGTCGTCTCCGTGCACCGCGCCTTCGCCGGCCTCCGCCGCGCCGCCCAGCGCTCTCCCGCCCGGGTTCGCCGGGTCGCCGGTTGCTTGGTGCGCATCACCGTCCTGGCGGGCGTCGTCGTCGGGCTCACCCCCATCGCCGCTCTGGCGGTCGGCACGAGCGGCGGCGAAGCGACGTCAAGCGCGCCCACCCTCCCCTTGCTGCGATGGGCCAACGCCGTGGCCACCATCCACACCCACAACGGCGTGGGTGCGGCCATCGGCCCGGGCGACCCGTTCCTCACCTCACTGGCCGGCCTGTTGTTCCAGGTGTCGGCCCTGGTGTGGCAGGTCCTCGGCAGCCTGGTCACCGCCGCTCAGGGAACCGACGCCGTCAGCGTGGCCCTGCAGCAGGTCAATCCCATCTTCGGGAAGATCGGCGACGCCCTGCTTGGCACCACGGGGGCGACCTCGATCGCCGTCGCGGTGATCATCGTGGCGTCCGGCATGGTCGCCGGTCAGGCCTACCGGCGGGGCTCGGGTGTCAGCGGGGCCCTCCGAGGACTTGCCGGCGTCGTAGCGCCCGTCGCCCTGCTGGTGGTGACGGTGCACGCCGCCACGGGTACCGGCTCGGGGATGGTCGCCGCCCGGGGCTCGCCGTCGTGGGCTGTCCAGACGGTCACCGGATGGACCAACAGCCTCTCCGGCTCCGTGGCTCACCTCAACGAGGAGCTTCACCCGGTGGGGACAGGGCGGACCCGCGCAGCGCAGGGCACCACGACTGCTGACTGCGCCAAGTACGTCGACGGCCTCGACAACCTCTACGCCGCCGACAACGCCACGCCGGGGACCGGCCCCCGCTCGCTGCAGGTGGCGGACAGCATCGCGTTGTCCCACATCTGGCAGAGCGCCGTCATGGTCCCGTGGATCGATGCCCAGTTCGGGACCGGAGCGCTCGGCGACAAGGTCTTCTGCCACCTGCTCGAGATCCAGGCGAACGTCTCGGCGGCCGACCAGATCGCAGCCATGGCCGCCGATGTCCCGGGCGGCCCGCACTCGGCGACGTCCGGCCCCACCTGGAGCCAACTGGTCGCCGGCCAACCGTACGTCGACCCTGCGAACCCAACGTTCGTGCCACTGCTCGGGCCCGACTTCGCCAACGGCGACGACGACCTGCGCCGCAACATGGTGGCCTGGGCGACCTGTGACTATCAGGGAGGGGATCCCGGCCTCCACGGGACCGGATGGCACATCGACCCGGCCTTCGCGAAGGTGTTCACCGACCCGCCGACCCCGGAGACCTGCCCCACGTGGTGGGCGAAGGCCGACACCAAGCCTCCCCCCAGGGGCGGCACCCTCACGACGAACGGTCCGTTCGACTTCGAGGACGCCAACGCCATCCACGCAGCCACCACCGCCGGCGGACACGACTCGGTCGCAGCCCGCAGCTACATCCAGAACCTCAACGGGCACAACGCCGGCATGGCCCTGTCCACGTCGCTCATGGCCTTC
Source organism: Actinomycetota bacterium (assembly GCA_030945745.1). Taxonomy (GTDB): domain Bacteria; phylum Actinomycetota; class Acidimicrobiia; order Acidimicrobiales; family Palsa-688; genus JALZAH01. The sequence goes on along the minus strand of JALYZO010000057.1, from coordinate 52,986 downwards.
CTCTCGTCAATGACCTACGCCTGGAGCCTCGGTGGCCTGGCGCTCGGGGTGCTCATCGGCAAGCTCAGCCTGATCATCGGGGTGGCCTGCTCCCCGATCTTCCTGCTCCTGGCTGCCATCCCCTCGGCCACCACCAGGAGAGCGGCCAGCAAGGCATTCGGCTTGACCTTCGCCGCTCTGCTGTCCACGTTCACCTTCTCGGTGCTGATGGGCCTCCTGCTGCTGTTCATTGGCGTGCTCCAGGACGTGGCGATGAGCCTGTTCAGGGGCGGGGGCGCGGTGCCCGGGCTCGTCGAAGGGCTCGTCCCCCTCGCCGCCCTCTACGTGCTGCGCAAGCTCCTGCGCCCCGTAGGCATGCACTCGATCACGTCGGTGCGTGGCGCAATCACCACGACGGCGGCATTCGGGCAGATGGGAGCGAAGGCCGGTGAACCCTCGGGCCTGCGATCCCGCCTTCACCAGGTGGCAGACCTCACGACGGCAGCAGACCCCCTCCGCGGACGGCGTAGCGCCGGGTCTCGGCCCTGCGAGTTCGACGCAGGCCGCCCGACGATGCCAGATCCCCCTCGCCCGCCGACGGCCGCCCCGCTGCCCTGGAACCGGGCGTGGCAGGACCTGCTCAACACCAGATCGCCTGCTGCGCCCAGGTCTCCCCTGCCGCCGCCACCCTCGTTGCGCTCCCTACGCCCGTCCCCGGCCCGCCCGACGATCCCCCCCGGGCCCACCACTGCCGGCGGCCCCAGCATCGTTGGCTCGACCGCTGTTGGCCCGACCGCCGTTGGCCCGACCGCCGTTGGCCCGACCCCGCGCGGCGCGGCGGTGCTCCTGGCCGGGCCACCGCCACCCGCCGCCCTGCCATCGGGACCCGACAATGCCGACGGGGCGGTCGAGGCACGACAGGCGCTGTGGGTCCCGCCGTCGGTCTGACCCGTGGCGCTCGACGGCTCCCGGCGGCACTCCGTGCCGCGGAGCTCACCGGGATGGGCCTCGCTCCGGCAGCGGAGACGATCCTGAGCGCCCCCGACGTCGAGACCGTCCGGGCAGCCTTCTGCGGTTGGCTCGGCGTCGGATCTCGGGGCGTGATCGTCTTCCCGTTCACCTCTCTCCAGCCCGTCCCCAGGCCCCGTCGCGCCACGGCGGACGGCCGGCGACGCCTTCCTCGGAGCATCACCGCCGAGGGCGCCCGCCACCCGCTGTGGTGGTTCGACGCCCACACCATGTGGCAGGACCCCGACGAGGACGACCTGGCCTACGGTGTGCGCCTGGTCCTCGAGCTCGAAGGGCGCGGCCTGGTCATCCCCGACGAGGGCCCCGTCGACGCCTTGGCCACCGGGTTGGGCTGGGAGCTCGGGGATTCGGTCACCGACGCCCGTGTGGCGGCGTACGCGGCCGGGGGCTGGGACCCCGATCTGTGCCGCTTCGAGCTCCCCCCGGGCCCCGTGGCGAGGGGGGAGCTCCGCCGCCGGGCCGCCGCCTTCCTTGCGCCTCGCCTGGCCATGCTCGAGTCCCTTGAAGCCCACTGCGCGACGACCGATCAGGCAGCCCGGTGCGCCGAGTCGATCCACGTCGACCGCCTCGGCGCTACCCTCGGCGGGCTGGTCGATGACGTCCGCCGTTGCGGCCGGCAGCTCCACCACCAGGCGTCGGAGGACATCAGGGGCGCCGACCATCGCTCCCAGCTCCTCGCTGCTCGCCAGGACCTGGCCTCCTCGTTGGAGTCGCTGGCGGGCGCCCTCGACGATCTCGACAACCTCACCTGGCCACGACAGGCCCCTCCGAAGCACCAGGTGGATTCCGATCAGCGGCGCCATGAGATCGCCGCGATGATCGGGGCCATCTACGCGACTCCGGCGTCGGACCCCCCATACCGGGCGCTGGAACGTCGCCTGGAGGCGTGGCGCGTCGATGCCTCCCTGACCGTGGCCCGCCGCCGCAGGGTCCTCGACGAGCACTCCGGTTCTTCGCCGGACCGCCCCACAAGGGTTCCGAAGCCGACGCTCGACGCCCGTCACCGCCTCGGCACCATCGCCTCCGTCGTCCCCTTTCCCGACTGAGGTCGGCAAGGTCGCATCATGGTCGTCGTCATCGTCGTCGCTTGCGTCGTGATCCTCGCCGGCCGCTTCCTGCTCCGCCTCGGCCGGGGATCGGCAGCATTGCGACCACCCGCGCGTTGCATCTCCCTCACCGTCGGCGGGCGACCGTGCTGGCGGCCGGTAGCCGAGAGGGGCCAGCGTTGCCATCGCTGCTGGCACCAGCTGACGTCCAGTCCGACCGCCTCGCAGCGCATCGAGCTGGCGGCCGAGCCCGGCCTACCGCCGTTGGTGGCCGCGGCCCTCAAAGATGACACCGAGCCCATGGTCCGCATCGTGATCGCCGGTCGCAGCGACGTGGGCGCCCACCTTCTCGTGCACCTCGCCCAGGACCCAGACCCCGGCGTTCGCGCCGCCCTGGCCGCCAACGCGTCGCTTCCCCCGGCCCTCGACGCCCGCTTGGCCGTCGATCATGACCCGGTGGTGGTCATCGGTCTCGCCGCCCGGCCCGGTCTGACCCCGGAGGTGCTCGCCGGCCTCCGTCGCCACCTCGATCCGCGGGTCCGAGGCGCGGTGGCCGGCAACCCCAGTGCCGATGACCAACTCGATCGCGCCGTCGCCTGCGGCGAGGACGACCCGGTCGTCCTCGCCGCCCTGGCCTCCAAGCCGAGCGCGTCCGGCCAGGTGCTGGCATGGTTGGCGCAGCATCCGGTGCCCCTGGTGGCGGAGACGGCGGCAGGCCAGCTACGGCACCGACCGCCTGCCCTGCGCTGAGCGCTCCAAGCCCCTACCTCAGCGCAGGAACGCGGCACGCAGCAGTGCAACCACGTGCCGGGCCCTGCGACCTTCCCCCGTTCCCGGCACCTCGACGACGTCGCCGGTTGTCAGCCGTACCAGCCCGGCGAACCGCTCAGCCAGCGCCGGGCGCTCCGCCAGAAGGGTCCCGTTGTTGGTCGCCGCCGTCCACGCCGGGTCGTAGGGGATCTCCCCGGCCCACGTCCACCGGGTCAGCCATGCGTCGCGGACCATCTCGACAGGGCAGCCACTGCCTTCGCTGGCCATGTTGAGCACCAGGCGAACGTTGGCCGCAGGGAAGGCCGACCCGCCTGCGGCAACGGGATGGCTCTGCAGGTCGAGCCACTCCCGAACCCCGCGGACCACGGGGAGCAAGGGGGGCACGACGACGACCAGTTGGTCGGCCTCCGGCAGTGCGAAGTCCCGGAAGAACCCGTCGTAGTGCTCCGCCACCGGGGTGTCGACGATCACGTAGTCGAAATGACGCCGGAGGATGCCCAGCGCCCGCCGGTACAGCTCGGCGGTCACCACCCTCGGATCAGCGTCGCTCTTGAACGTCGGGCCGAACAGCGCCGAGATCGGCTGGCCCGTTCCCTCCGGTGGGGTCACCGCCTCGAGGACGGCGCGCTCGTCGAGCTCCGGCTGGCCGACGAGGTCCATGATCGACCGGGAGCTGCGCTCGTCGGCACCGAGGTAACGCGCCCCGTCCGCCTGCTGCAGGTTGCCGTCCACCCAGATCACCGACCGGCGCGCCCGGCGAAGGGCAGCACCCAGGAACGAGGCGTAGGTGAGGCTGAGCGACGTCTTGCCGGACCCACCCTTGGGGCAGGCGAACACCAGGACCCTCGGGCGGCCGGGTGAACGGGTCCCCGGCCCTCCATCGGTCGCCAACCACCCGTCCGGGGTGGTCCCGCCATCGGCGACCGGCGAACTGCGGTGCGAAAGAGTGCAACCCTGCACTCTTTCGTCACACAGAACGGGGGACGGCGGCGCATGGGCCACGAGCGGTGACCATGCGGGCGCCGGCGGTGGCACCTCGGGGGCCACAGGCGCCGCCACGCCCACAGCCCACTCCAGGTGGAAGGGGTCAACCCCGTGCGGCTCCGGGAGCGGCCCGGTGAGCTGCTCGATCAGCGCCACCACGTCACCGGGAGCGAAGGGGACGGTCAGGGTGGGAACCTCCGGATGACACAGGACGCCGTCACCGCCCACGCCGTTGACCACGATGAGGCGGTAGCCGCCCCGGACCAGGGACAGGGCCGTGTCGCCGATGGTGGGGTCGGAGCCCTGCGCAGCGACGATCACAGTGGCAAATGGGTTGTCGGCGGCGACCACGTCGTTGAGTGCTGAGCGCAGCGGGGTGCCCGACCCGGCGGAGCGAACCGCCAGCCCGTGCCGCTCCTCCAAGGCGGCCGCCAACCCCGGGAGGCCGACCACCATCACCTGGACGGGAGGAGCCGACCGAGCCCCACCGTGCGGTGAGCCCACCAGTACCGAGGCAGGTCCTGTCATCACCAGTTCACGTCCTGGGGGTGACGACGACGGTCTCGGTCGGTGGAACTGGTCGAGTAGGCGGCCCGGTGCCGTTCGGGGGTGGGACCGAGCACGATGCCGGCGTGGCGGCCGTGGATGTCGCTCATGAGCCCGACCGGAGGCCGCCCGGGGTTGGTTGCTGTCGGTTCCACCACACCGGCCTGGGCCAGCCAGGCCAGGCGCTGCGGCGTCGGCTCGAGACCGCACATGGTGAGCGCGGCGACGGCCTCATCAGGGTCCTTCATCCCCAGCACCAGGACCCGGGAGAGGTAACTGACCAGCTCGGCGGTGGTCACGTCGGCCAGCCGCTGGGTGGCCAGGATGGGAAGGACCTGCTGGGACCGTCCTTCCCGTCCGATCTTCTGCAACGCCGCGAGGCCTTCCCTCGACGCCATGAACGTCCAGGCCTCGTCCACGATCAGGACCCCTCCACTCCCGCCGGCGTCCCCAGTGGACCCCCGGGGGCGCAGGAGCGTCTCGGTCGATGCCCGAAAGATCAGCCGCAGGGCGGCTATCGCCGCTCGCTCCGAGGGCAGGTACTCGGATCGGGGCGTCGCCGGGTCCGGCAGGTCGAGCGGCTGGTCGAACTGGATCAGGGTCAACCCTGGGGAGGCGGACGCCGGCCGCGAGACGGCCTCGTTGCCGATGCCCAGGCGGAACAGGGGTGTCCCGGCGGCCATGTCGGTGATCAGATCGATCATCGTCGCGTCGTTGACGCCGGCCTCGAGGGCCTCCATCACGCAGCCCGCCCCCGCGTGGGCGCCGCGAACCAGACCGCTCTTCAGCGCCACGTAGCGTTCCTGATCGAGGGTGAGGACGTTGGTGATGTGCTGGGCGGCCATCTCCGCAGCGGCCTCCGGGGTCTTGGCGTACCGCCACGGATCAAAGGCGCCGCTGCCTGCCTGCAGATCCGACATGGACACCAGCTCGGCGGCGAACCCGTCGCTGCGGAGCAGATCGATGGTTGGGGACAGATCGTCGTCGGTCTTGGGGTTGATCATGATGACCCGCTTGCCGTCGAGCACCGACTGGTAGGCGATCGACTGGAGGACGAACGTCTTGCCCCCTCCTGGTTCACCGACCACCACGAAGCCAGGGGGTCTGGACAGACGAGACGCCGCCTCGGTGTCGAGCAGGGTCGGGACCAGGTCGGGCAGCACCATGCCCAGAAGGACCCCCTTGTCGTCGCCCAGGTCCGACCATGCCGACAGCCCGGCGTGGGCGACCATGGGGATGAGCAGGTCGTGCTCGAAGCGCGCCGCCCGGGCGGTGGAGCCGGGTAGGGTCTCCGAGAGGGCCTGGAACTGCCGGTGGGCCAGCGGACGGATCCGGATCCCGTAGGCGTTGCGCAGCAGGTCGATGTAGGTCTGGTCCGCCGTGGTGGCCCGGCGGGCCAGGATGATCGAGCACTTCGACAGGATTGCCGCCCCACCCGTGGCGAAGTGGTCTTCGACCTGCTTGGCCAGACCGGCCAGGTCGTGGTCCTCGCTGCGTTCAAGATCGGTGGTCTTGAGCTGCTCCTCGATCTGGGACCGCACCTTGCGCTGCACGCTTCGGGCCCGGGAACGGACGACCTCGGGTCGTTGCATCTCGGCCCGGATGGACACGGCGATCGCCTTCTCCCGATGGCCGAAGGCGGCCGCCAGCCACAAGTCACCGGGGTCGTTCAGACGGAACCGCTCGAAGTCGACCAGCGCGGCGAACTCCAACACGTCGTGGCGGTCGATGAGCAGCCGGTGCTGATCGGCCACGACCGTGACGTCGGGTCCCTTGGCGTCGTTGTACCAGGACTCGATCCGCTGGTTGTCTGCCGAGGTGAGGCGACTGGCCCCCCACCGCCCGAAGATGGAGTCCATCAGCGCCTTGTCCTTCTGGTAGGGGGCCAGGTCGGGAACGTGGTCGCCGAGCCACCCGATGGCTACGTTGCGCAGGTTGGTCATCACTGCACCGGCGTCGGTCACCTCCGGCCAGAGCTCGACGCCGAGATACAGGCCCTTGTGCGGCACCTGCATCGAACCGAGTGCCTCGCGCATGTAGGCGGCGTGTGCTGAGGAGGATGAGGCCGGCACGTCGGCGACGTCTTCCCACACCAGGGCCAGGATGTGAATCGGCCGGGACTGTGCGAACTGGGCAACGTCACCGAACGGGCTGGTCCGAGCCGTGTCGCCGATCTCGCCCAGGATGCGCTCCAGGGGCTCGGCGACCTCGTAGCGACGGCTGTCGTCCTCGAAGTGCAATGGCGACAGATCAAGGCGCCAGTACAGCCACACGTGTCCTTCTGCCTCATAGATGCCGTCGTCGGTGCGCCACGAGCCCGGCGTCGTCCACATCATGGCGGTCACGGGGTCCACCGTCCCCGCCCTGCTCCGGTTCCGGTTCCGGTTGACGAGATCGCTCAACAAGCCCACGGCGGTCGGTTCTCAGGGTCGGTTGACTGATAGGTCGGCGCCAGGCGACGCCGGCAGCGCGTTGTGGAAAGCCACCAGGCTCGGACCACTACCCGCCGGCCCCCACGCCTGCACGAAGGGCAACGATTGGCCCAGGTGGCCGAGCAGGACGTCGTAGGAACAGGTGACGCTCTGCGCCGGGTCGCTCACCCGGTGCATGACCACCTGCACCTGGTCCAAGGCGGCGCCGCCCTTGACCGCCGAGGTCACCGCGGTCACCGCGTCGAAGGCCCATCCCTGCAACGACGGGTAGGTGTCGGAGCCGGTGTCCCCGGTGAGGCGGTACAGCGTCGCCCCGTCTCCATCCGCGTAGGCCCGAGCCCAGGCCTGAACCTGGCGGGCGGCCCCAGGTCCCAGCTCAGACTGCGACGTGGCGCCCAGGGCCCCGTAGGTGAGTGCCGCCGCCGAGGCCGCCGGAGCCGTCGGGTCGGGAGACAGTGACGGGTCGGCGCCGATCACTGGTCCGGCGGCGGAGTCGATGACCTCCACCGCCAGATGCCACAGGGCGGATGGGGTGGCCACGACGAACGTATCGATCTCGTAGGCCTTGGAGCCCACGCGACCCTCGTCGGCCGACCGCCATGCCAACGAGCGGTAGGAGATGGGGGTTGGCGTTCCCGACCCGGTCGTCCCGTCCCGGCCCAGCGTTGGACCGAGACCCTGGACATAGGGCAGCGCCGTCGGCCGGGCCGCCAGGTAGTCCTGGGCGGCTACCTCGGCGAAGGCACGATCGTGACCGACGATGGCGGGGTGACCGGCGCCGGGGCGCCCTCCGGCGGCCACGGCCAAGGCCACAAGGGCCAGCACGGGACCGACGGCAACGGCTCCCAGCAGGATGCGCACACGGCGCTGCGCCCGCCTGGCCGGAACGGTGGCCCGAGGCACGGCGGTGAAGGTCACGCCGAAACCTTGCCGAGTCCGGCCCAAGCAACAACGGTCCGCCCCGGGATCGGGTCACGGCGCAGGCGGCGAGGACATTCCCAAGATCTTCTCCGTAAGGTTCGCCGTCCCCGCCCGTCTCCCTCTCACAGCAAACCAGGAGACGAAGACGTGCACGTGGACCCCGAAGAGATCGAACGCCTGATCACCGTCAAGCGGATCGCCAAAGCGGCGCGGCGGGCGCTGGGCGCCCCAGAAGGCCTCCCCGAGCGAGGAGCGGCGGTCAGCTTCCCCGTCGCCGTCTTTGCGCCCGGCGCCCGGCGGGAAGGCAACCCCCACTTCTGGAGCTATCGGGTCAGCCACGAGCCGGGCGCGCCGTACCCCGTCGGGATCACCACCGTGCACTATCGGGGGAGCATCACCGGAGTCGGGGTCACCGGCCGGTTCCACGTCGTGGTCGGAGGCCAGGACCCGGCGACCGTGCCGGCGGCCACCGCTGAGCTGAACGGCGCCACCGGGTCGCCGCCCTGGGCTGCCTCCCTCCCCGGCAACCACTGGGCCGCCGACGTGGGGCGAGAGCGACTCCGGGGCCAACTAATCCGAGCGGCGCGCCGCGACGATGAGGCCACCGAGCAACTGATGGCCACGGTCTACCCGTTCCTCGATCAGATCGCCGACAGCTTCGGCCTGCAGATCCGCCATCGCCAGACCTATCTGGACCGCGACGACGTCATCAACGAGGGCTGGAAGCGAGCCTTCCAAGTCATCGACGCCTTCAGCGGCCCGGACAGGCCGTCCGCTCCGTGGTCGACGGCCATGTACCGCAACTGCCGCCGGGACATGAGCCGGGCCGTGCATGCCCTCGACGGCATGAGCGAGGCCGTGGCCACGGTGCAGGCCGCCTGTGGCGCCCATCCCGAGATCACCGATCCGCTGGTCATGCAACGGCTCCTCGCCATCCAGGGCGAACAGCGGCGACGTGGCGGTCATCACGCCGGTGCGTCGGTGGAGCAACGCCGTGAGCAGGGCGAGCGACACGGCGCCCGCTGCCCCTTCAGCCTGCAGCAGATCAGGTGGGCCATGGAAGCCCCCCGGATCGTCTCGTGGCATGATGCGGCCGGTCGCGTCGACATCGAGGGCGGCCAGGGCACCGATCAGCACCCTCTCCTCGAGCTGCGCGGCGGCGTGGAAGACGTCGGCTTGGCCTCCGTGGAGGCGCCGGCCGCCTCCGTGGCCCGATCGCTGGCCGACGCGTCACGGTCCGACCTCGGCCACATGCTGGATGTGATGGCCGACCTCGGTGTCGGCTCGGGCGGGGACCCCGCCGCCGCCCGCCTCCCCCAACTGAGGCGCCGGATGCTTGCGCCGTTCATCCTGCCCGGCGAACGCCCGGCATCTGAAGCCGTGCTGCGCCGGGCCGGGCACCGGGCGCGGACCAAGCTGTTCGCCAACGGGGAGCTGCTCGGCGGCGCCCGGCTGGCCGAGGCATGGCAGGCGGGGATCAGCGCCGAAGAGGCCCAGGTCGTCGATGCCCGCTCCGGGATGTGAGCCAGTCAGCGGGTCCGGCGGGGGACGCCCCGGTCGTCCACCGATCCGGCGGCCACGGCAACCATGCCACCGACGATGTCGACCCGACCGGCGGCGACGGTCGTCAACGGGCAGACGCCGACGTACGCCTGTGCCCCGGTCTGCAGCTGGCGGGTCACCGGGACGGCGTAGGCGACCGCCGATCCGGCCCGAGCCACCTCGACGGGGACCACACCGTCGGGAGGCCCGTCGTCGGCAGAGCGAACGACGATGCGGGTCCTGGCACCGTTGACCACCACCCGGTTGCGGTGCGACGACGACGCCAGCCACAGGTAGCTGGAGACGCTCTCGCCGGGCAGGGGCTCGACGTTGATCACCAGGTGACCGAGACCGCTGCCCACGAACACCCCGGCGGCGAGCGGCGCCACGCCCCCGATCACTGCGGAGGCAACGGAGCCGACAAGCGCCCCGCACGCCCCTCCGATCACCCACGACACCAAGGAACGCAACCGGACGGTGCGGGGCAGGGTGATCCTGCCCAGCGAACCGACCCTGGTCGGCCCGGGCCGGAGGAGCTTGGTGGCGGCCAGCATCAGGTGGCCGTCGCCGGCCGACTCGGGACCGCTCAAATGCCCGAGACCGTGGTGACCACCAGGTCCACGGTCTTGATGGCGAAGTCGGTGACGATCCCCAGAAGGCTCAGGTCAGAAAGGACTGCGGAGGCCAGCACGGCGCCGGTCAGGTCCTTGAAGGCGGCGGCCCCGCGGCCCCGGGCCACGTTCTTCACCACCAGGAACAGCCCGAGGATGATCACCCCAACGGCCAGGAAGCGGGCCACGCCCTGGATCCACGGGCCGAGCCCACCCGGTTGAGCGAAGAACTGGCTGAACGAGGTGGAACCCCCGCCCGCCCCGGAGAAGCTGTTGGCGGCACGAACCCAGGCTGCGGAGATCCAGGGGGGGCTGAGCTGCATGCGGCTTCCTCTCCTTGGGGGCGGATTCTCATTGGGGGACCGAGCATTCGTCGCCCGCACCTTGCCGAGAGGCAGACTGAAGCGTGGCTTCCTTCGACGGTCGGCGCTATCAGGCCCGCTTCGACGATCTGGCCGGCACCGGCGTCGACGTCCATGGCGAGGCTGCCGTCGTTCGCTCCCTGCAGCCCGCGTCGGTGCTCGATGCCGGCTGCGGGACAGGGCGGGTGGCCATCGAGCTGGCCGGCCACGGCATCGAGGTGATCGGCGTCGACGTCGACGGGTCCATGATCGCCGAGGCCCGCCGCCGTGCCCCCCTCCTGACGTGGGTGGAGACTGATTTGGTGGGCCTGGCCCTCGGTCGGACCTTCGACGTGGTGGTCCTGGCGGGCAACGTTCCCTTGTTCACGCCGCCGGGCACGGCCTCGGGGCTGGTCGCCGCCTGCGCCCGCCATGTCGGGCCAGGCGCGGCGATGGTCGCCGGCTTCCAGCTGGGTCGTGGCTACGAGCTGGCGGACTTCGACACTGCCTGCGTGGCCGAGGGCTTGGTCCTCGAGCAGCGGTGGTCCACTTGGGACGGCAGGGTGTTTCGGTCTGACGGCGACTACGCCGTGTCGGTGCAGCGCCGCGGCCCCTGACGATACGCTCGCCGAGTGCGCCGAGCCGCCGATGCCGTCATGGCCCTGCTCGCTGCCCTGCTGGTCCGGGTGTTCTTCCGCGACCTGGAGGTGACCGGCGGCGCATCCCTGCCCCGGGGTCCCACGGTGTTGGTCTCCAACCACCAAAACGGTCTGGTCGACGGCCTGGTGTTGATGGCCGCGCTGTCGCGCCATCCCCGCTTCCTCGGCAAGTCCACCCTGTGGAAGATCCTGCCGCTGCGTCCCTTCCTGGCCCTGGCCGGCGTGATCCCGCTGCACCGGGCGTCCGAGGTTGACGGCTCCGCTCCCCCTGGTCGCGAGGCCGGCAACGACGAGGCGTTCACCACCAGCAGACGCCTTCTGGGCCGGGGGGCGATGGTCTCGATCTTCCCCGAAGGCATCAGCCACGACCGCTCCAGCGTGCAACCTCTTCGTACCGGGGCCGCGCGGATCGCCCTCGGAGCGGCGGCTGAAGATGCCCTGGCCGATGTCGTCGTCGTGGCTGCCGGGCTGCTCTACGACGACAAGAGCCGTTTCCGGTCGCGGGCCGTGGTCCGGGTCGGCGAGGCACGGCCGGTGGAGCCCTACGTGGCCCCCTATGCCACCGACGCCCGGGGAACCGTCCGGACGCTCACCGACGACATCGCCGGCGACCTGCGCGCCGTCGCCCCCGACTACCGGAGCTGGGAGTTTGCCAAGCGGTGCTCCCATGTGGCAGATCTGGCGGTCCTCAGGCCCGGACCGCCGGGCGCGGCCCACCTCGCTGACCGGGAGGTCGTGACCAGGCGGGTGGCGGAGTTGGCCGGCCGTGACCGCGAGCCGTTCGAGCGGTTGAGCGCCGAGGTCACCACCTACCGTCGGGATGTGGCCCAGCTCGGCCTGAGCGACGAGCAGCTCATCGCCGACTACCCGCGGTGCCGCTACCGCCGGACCCTGGCCTGGTCGGTGCTCAAGGTGGCCGTCACCGCCCCCGTCGTCGGCATCGCCATCACCGTTCACGCCGTGCCGTACCGGCTCATCAAGGCCCTGGCCCGCCTCCCGGACAACGAAGGGATGCGGGCGACGGTGAAGGTCGGCGGCGGCTTCGGTCTGTTCACCCTGACGTATCTGGGTCTTGCTGTCTTCGTCGCTCGCCGCCATGGAGCCCTGGCGGGGCTGGTGGCGTTCGTCGCCACCCCGGCGTCGGGCTATGTGGCCGTCCTGGCCTCCGAGCGCCTGGACCGGGCCGGTGGGATGACCCGGAGCGCAGAGGCCCTGCGTCACCACCGCTCGACGATCACTGAGCTCCGAGCCCGGCGGTTGAGGCTGGCCGAGGCCGTGGAGAGGTGGTTGTGACGCCTGGTTTCGCCTTCTTTGAGGAGCCGGAGACCGGCGGAGTTCACACCGATCAGCTCACCAGTGCCTGGTAGACAAGTTGCTTGAGCTGGGGCCGGATGGGGTGGGTGCTCGACGGGAGGAGCTGGGTCAGGAACTGCACGGTCAGATCCTCCACCGGGTCGACCCAGAACGTGGTGCTGGCCGCCCCTCCCCAGTTGTACTCGCCGGGGCTGGAGAGGATCTTGGCTTTCACCGGGTCGATGGTCACGGCGAACCCGAGGCCGAAACCTACACCTTCGAAGCCGGACTCGGCGAAGAGGGGGCGGCCAAACTTCAACAGGTCGGCTCCGCCGGGCAGGTGGTTGGTCGTCATGTAGTCGACCGTTCGGGGGCTGAGGAGGCGTACGCCTTCGATCTCCCCCCGGCGCCGGAGCATCTCGGTGAACCGGTGATAGTCCCGGGCGGTAGCCAGCATCCCGCCGCCACCGGAGATGCACGCCGGCAGGCGTAGGGCGGCGCCGCCGTTGAGCGGTGTGGCCCGGCGGTCGGCATCCGGGCCGTAGAGAGCGGCGAGGCGATCGGCTCGGGTGACGTCGACGGAGAAACCGGCGTCGGCCATCCCCAACGGTTCGAAGATCCGCTCAGCGCAGAAGCATTCCAGGCTCTGGCCCGACACGACCTCGACCAGTCGCCCGAGCACATCGGTGGCCACGGAGTAGTTCCACTCCGCACCCGGGTCGTGGAGCAGGGGGAGCTGAGCGTAGGCGTCGCAGGCGGCGGCCAGATCCAGACCCCGGGGAGTGCCCCACTCGAAACCGGCCGCCCGGTACAGGGCATCAACAGGGTGGGCGTGGAGGAACCCGTAGGTCAAACCGGCGGTGTGGGTGAGGAGGTGCCAGACCCGGATGGGTTCCATGGCCGGTCTGGTCACCACTCCAGCTCCGGCACCGCCGGTGTAGACCCGTGGTTGCTCCCACGCAGGGAGGTAGCGGTGCAGCGGATCCTTGAGGTCCACCAAACCCTCCTCGCAGAGCATGAGGGCGGCGACGGAGGTGATCGGCTTGGTCATCGAGTACATCCGCCAGATGGTGTCGACATCAACGGGGCGAGCCGCCTCCCTGTCCCGGTACCCGTTGGTGGCCAGGTGTGCCACCTTGCCGTGTCGAGCCACCGACACGAGGTAGCCGGCCAGACGGCCATCGTCGACGTAGCGGCCGAAGTGGCGGTCGATGCGTCTCAACCGCTCGGCGTCGAGACCGACGTCGGCAGGATCTACCTCGACCTGCAACCCGTCCACGACCGCTCCGTCCCCGCCGGTCTCAGTCGGTGAGGGTGCTGGGGTTGGCCGGGACATCGACGGCGTGCTCCCGCAAAGCCTCGAGTGGCACGACGTCGAGGGCCCGCTCATGGGTCGACGCCAGCACCACATAGGCGGCGGCGCCATCGTGGTGCGCCCGCAGCCAGTTTGCGGCGGTCACGCACCAGCGGTCTCCGGGCACAAGGCCCGGGAACCCGAAGTGCTGTACCGGGGTGCTCAGATCGTTGCCGATGCGCCGCTGGTGCTCGAGGAAACCGGCCGTCACCACCGCACAGATGGTGTGACTGCCCAGATCCTCCGGGCCGGTGGTGCAGCAGCCATCGCGGTAGAACCCGGTGACCGGGTCCCTGCCGCACGGCTCGAGCTCGCCGCCCAGGACATTGCGATCAGCCATGGCAGCAGTATCGCTCATCATCGGAGGTGTGGTTCCCTCGTAGACGTGACCAGCGACGACGATCCTCGGGAGATCACCATGACGGCCAGGGAACGCCGGCAGGTCGGGCTCGGCGTCCTCACCGCCTACATCGGCCCAGCTGATCGGCGCGCCGCGGACATCACCCGAGTCGCTGGCGACCGGGACCCCCGGGAGGTCCTCTTCGGCGTCCTCTCCGTGGCCAAGGATGTGCTGGCCGTCCTGTCGGCATCTACCGGGCTCAGCCCCACCGAGTTGCTCCAGGAACTGGCGAGCGGGGTGGCGGGCCAGGAGCCGGACTGAGCACTGAGGCCTGGGGCCGAGCGACTGCGGGGGTCGCTGTGGGGGTTCGTGTTCCCCCAGCTGATCCCCGTGCCCTCCTGGCAACGCTCACCTACACTCCGTCCATGACGCCTTCCAAGTATGTCGCGACGCCCCGCGCACGAAGCATCTGGGCCAAGATGGTGATCACCGGAGTCATCGTCGCCGGTCTGGGCGTCGCCGGCTGCGGAAGCTCCTCCACCTCGAACGGCGAGATCAACAAGAGCTCCGATCAGATCCTCAAAGATGCTCAGCAGGCGACGGCGGCGCAGCCGTCGGTCCACGTCAAGGGGAAGATCTCCTCGACTGGCACGGCGATACAGCTTGACCTTGTCGCCGCCATGGGCAACGGCGGTGGAACCATCGGTGAGAACGGGGCCAACCTGCAGGTGGTCCTCCACCAACCGAACTTCTATGTGATGGCGGACGAAGCCAGCTGGACGAAGCTGACGAACAGTCGGGCAACAGCCCAACTGCTCGCCGGAAGGTGGCTGCAGACCACGGCCGCCAACAAGAACTTCACCGAACTGGGCCGCCTGGTCGACATCACCAAGCTGGTCGACGCGCTCAAACCCTCGGGCGCACTGTCAACGGGCAAGCTGACCACCTTCAACGGAGTGTCCGTCGTACCCGTGATCGACTCCAGGTCCTCGGGCAACCGCACCGTGTTTGTGGCTGCTACCGGCAAGCCCGTCATCGAGGGCGTCGACGGCGGCGGGGACCATAGTGGCAGCCTCACCTTCGACCAGTACGGGAAGGGTCGGGTCCCAGGGGTGCCCGCCGGCGCCGTCAGCCTCGACAAGCTCCAGCAGGCGGGTGGCTGAGCTGGCACGCCGAGCGCCCCACGGATGCCAGCAGCACCGTGGTCTGCCTCGGCGGGGGAAGCCCCCTCCCGACCCCCGGAGTCTCATGGTGGCCGGGGAGCCTCGGGGGCGCGGAGATCGCCGGTTCGCAGGCGGGTGAGGCCGAGGGCCGCCGCAACGACGAGGAGGGCGCCGCCGAGGTAGTAGACGGCGGTGATACCGAGGGTGTCGGCCAGGACGCCACCCACGCCGATGCTGACCAGACGGCCGGTCTGCCAGACGACATCGTAGAAGGCGAACACCCGCCCTCGCCGCTCGTCGGGGACGAAGGAGCCGAGGATGGTCTGGTAGGTGACGTTGCCGGTGGAGGTGCCGATCCCGTAGGCGGCGAGCCCGGCCAGGGCGCCTGCGAAGGAGCCGAATGTGGCAAGGGACAGGTCCACCAGACCACGCAGCAGGTAGGGACCGAAGAGCAGGGCGGGGCGGGACACGTCGCGGGCGAGGCGGCGCAACAGCAACGGCCCGGCACCGGCACCTACCCCAATGGCGGCGAGCAGGACGCCGAAGCGCCCCGCGCCGAGGTGGAGGTGGCGTTGGGCCAGCACGACCAACAGCGCGGAGGTGGCCCCTGCGGACAGGGCGGCGATGGCCTGGACGACGGCGAGGGTGGTGAGGAAGCGGCTGGCCCTCAGGTAGGCGAAGCCGTCTGTGATGTCCGCCAGGCGGCGCCGGGCGGCGGGGGCTGGGCTGTGCGGGACCCGGATGCGGGCGAGGAGGGCGGCAGAGATGAGGAACGAAGCGGCGTTGATCCCGAACGCTGGGCCGGCCCCGGCGGTGGCGACGAGCAGACCGGCGAGAGGGGCGAGGGCGACCTGGGAGACGACGGCGGCCGACCAGATGATCGAGTTGGCGTCCAGGAGGTCGTCGCCCGCCACCGCAGGGACCACGCTGGCCGCCGCCGGGTTGAAGAACACGGTGAAGCCCGACATCGCGAACGCCGCCGCATAGACGACCCACAGGTGGTGGCCGAACACGGCGAGGACCCCGGCGATGGCGGCGCGGGCGAGGTCGGCGCCGACCATGACGGCGATGCGAGGCATCCTGTCGACCACGGCTCCGGCCACGAAGCCGAGCAGGAGCACGGGGGCGATCTCGAAGATGACCGTGGCGGCGACCGACAGCCCGGAGCCGCTGAGGCGGTAGACCAGGATGACGATGGCCACGACGTTGAAGGTGTCACCCCATTGGGACATCGTTCGAGCCGCGAAGAGACGCCGGAACGGCCGCGAACGGAGCAGCACACCTCGCCGTGGGCGTCGAGTCACCTGCCCAGCGTCACACACCGAGCCGGGTCGTCACACGTCCCGTGTTGCAGGCTTGGGAGCGGGGATGATCGCGGAGAAGGCGCTGGTGTGGACCCAGTGGGTCTCGTCGACCTCGACGCTGGTGACCCGGGCCTCGGCGGCGTTGCGGCGGGCCAGGTCGAGCATCTGGGTCTTCATCTCGAGGCCGATGGTCCAAGATGGTTGAGCGACCCTGGCGTCTGGTTGGTGTCCTCGATCAGCACCAGCTGAGCGGCGGGTTGATGACGGCAAAGTTGGTTCCCCGGGGCGGACCTTGGCCGGTTCGGTGGCGAACAGCTTCGAGGAGAAGCTGATGGCCTCGTTCGATGTCGGCGGGGGTTGATCGCAAGCTGCACTCGTGACACGGGCAGACTCTCCTGGTAGATTGACTCTTGTCGATACCCACTACCAAAGGGCTCTTGCATCGACATCTGTCAATACATAAAGGAGTAGTGCTGTTGGCCAAGACGGCAACGAACCCGCAGTGCTGTACCGATGATCTGTGCGTGTCATCCGTCGTCGAGGCCCCCCTGAGCGAGCCCGAGGCGAACGAGCTGGCGCGCGTCCTTGCGGCTCTGGCCGATCCCGTCAGGCTGCGACTGCTCTCCTTGGTCGCCTGCCAGGTGGAGGTCTGCTCGTGCGACCTGGAAGCTCCGCTGGCCAAGAGCCAGCCCACCGTGTCGCATCACACCCGGGTCCTCTCCGAGGCCGGGCTGCTGGTGGGTGAGAAGCGGGGCCGGTGGATGTGGTGGAGGGTCGAGCCTGACCGCCTGGCCACCGTACGCAAGGCCCTCGGCGGCTAGCAGGCTCCGCTCTCCCACACCCTCATTAGCCTCGATCCTCGGGAGGGCTTGTTCAAGTAGTCGGGTTGAGGTTCATCGGGGTGGGAAAACCCGAAGCGGAGTGTGCGGTTGCCCCACCAGGGGATGGCGATGTCGAGTTCGGGGTAGCCGGCGTCGATGAGGACGGGGGTGTAGGCGCGCAGGTTGAGGTCGACTCGGACGCGGTCGTCCGTTGAGGGTGATCTTCCAACGTGTTCGCCGAGCAGGCTTGGTTGGGACGTGCATCTCCCTCGACCGTCAACGGTGGACTCGAACTCATGTCCGCTTGGCAGGCGGCGTACGGCGAAGGTGGAGCACGCACCTGGCCTGGGCTCATGTCGACTGCGCCGGTGTGTTCAGGCAAGGCGCTCCGCGGGAAGAGCGCCACGTCCCACGGCGTCGACCAGCGCCTGGTGGTCCCGCTCGGTTTGGTCGGCATAAGACCGGGCGAAGCGGCAGAACGCCGCGTCGACCTTCTCTGACCGGCCGAGGTAACCGGCGATCATAGACGCCCCGCTGGTGCGGGCGTGGCCTTTGGCGAGGAGGCGACCGCAGATGCCGGCGTAGTCGACGAGGGCGCCGGGGCCGATCGAGTCGACGGCGATGGCGCCTTTCATGTTGCGGAACTGGCGGACGTAGTACTGGTGGCCGTCAGAGCTGGTCCAGCCGAGCAGCGGGTCGCTGACGGTCTGGAGGGCCTGCTGATACTCGACTACGCGCTGGCCCTGATGGGCGTGCCAGGCGGCGTCACCGTGGACGAAGCGCCCGACCACCGAGCGCCGGGCCTGTTTGAGCTGCAAGAACACGACGTCGTCGGGGCTGTCCCCCTCGCACAGCGCGACATAGGCGCGAAGCCCGACGCTGCCGACGCCGACGACCTTGTGGGCGACGTCGACGACGGTGTAACCGCCGAGGATGCGGCGCCAGTGCGGCGCCAGGGTGAGCAGGTAGCCGTCGAGCGCCTCGGCGATGCGATCGGCGTCGTCGACCCTGGTTATCAGCGGGGGCTCGACGACGAGTCGCCGCTGCCCGTCGCGGCGCTCGGTGAACCGGGGGAGGGCCCGGTCGCTGGTGCGGGCCTGGGCCCGGCGCGATGCCCGCTCGATCTCCTCGATGAGGGAGCCGTCGGATGCGTTGGCCTTGAGCCTGCCGACGCCGAGGTGCTCGAAGGAGCGCGAGAACAGCGGCTCGTCTGCGAGGTAGCCCACGTGGTGCCGGTAGGCCTTCACGCAGGAGCGAGCCGCTGTCTCACAGTCGTCCTCGCCGAAGCCGTTGTGCCGCCCGGCGACCCAGATGCTGACGGTCAGGCGGCGCAGGTCCCACTCCCACGCACCGGGGTGGGCCTCATCGAAGTCGTTGAGGTCGAGCACGAGCTGGCGTTCGGGGGACGCGTAGAAGCCGAAGTTGCCGAGGTGGGCGTCACCGCAGATCACCGGGGTGATGCCGGTGGCGGGCAGTGAGGCGAAGTCCTCGGCCATCAGGCCGGCCGTCCCGCGGAGGAAGCCATAAGGGGACGCCACCATCCGTCCGACCCGGATGGGGATCAGACGCCCGAGGCGACCCTCGTGGGAGGCGACGACCTGCTCGACGGGGTCACGTCGACCCGCCTGCGGACACCAGTCGCCGAGGGACGAGCGCGGCACCCGCTGGCGCAGGCCCTTGCCGAAGGCGTAGCGCTCGGCCCGGGGTTTGGGCCGGGTGCGGAGGGAGGCTGCCTCGCCCGACGCCGACATGGCAACGGCGGGCCACGGGTCCACGCCCGTCCACTGTAGGGCCTGCGGCTCTTGAGGAACAACGGACCGAGGAGTCACGCCAGGCCGGGGACCATGGAACCAAGGCAAAGAGAAACGCGCCAACATGGGAGCGTGCACGCCCTGTTGCACATCGGGCGAGCTGTGGAGACGCTCCGGGCGGTTGGGCGCGCCCATGAATTTTTCGTTTACGGGGGGGGGTGCGGCACGCCGAGTGGGGCGGCCCGGGCCTGGCAGGCCGTAGCTGGGCCGTCAATCACCCGAGCCAGCGGTTTCCAGTTGAGGCCCGAGCAGCTCGGGCAGCGGCGGGAGGGTGCTATCCGTCGCTGAGCGCCTCGATGCGGTGCTCGAGGAAGGCCCGTTCGACGGTGTTGTCGGTGAGCATCAGGGCTTCCTGGTAGGACAGGCGTGCTTCGTCAGTGCGTCCGAGGCGGCGCAGGAAGTCGGCGCGCGCCGCGGCCCAGTAGCGGTACCCGGCGAGTTGCGGGTCGGTGGCCAGAGCGTCGAGCTCGACCAGCCCAGCGGCGGGACCGTCCGCGAAGCCGACCGCCACCGCCCGGTTGAGCGCCACCACCGGCGACGGCCACAGCCCGACGAGGACGTCGTAGAGGCCGACAAGCTCCCGCCAGTCCGTGTCATCCCAGCTCGGCGCTTCGGCGTGCACGGCGGCGATCGCCGCCATCAACGCGAAACGCCCGGGCGGCCGTCGACCCAGCGCCTCGCGGACCAGGTCGAT
Organism: Actinomycetota bacterium; assembly: GCA_030945745.1. GTDB lineage: Bacteria > Actinomycetota > Acidimicrobiia > Acidimicrobiales > Palsa-688 > JALZAH01. The sequence goes on along the minus strand of JALYZO010000057.1, from coordinate 33,345 downwards.
GCCTTCTCGGATCTCCGTTGGATCCCAACACGACCGGTTCTGCTCGGAAAGCAGCAGGAGACGTCCGTCGACGCCGACGCGGGTGGCCCGGCGGGCGTCCGTGAGCAAGATCAGCGCCAACAGAGCGGCCACGTCGGCATCACCGGGAAGCAGGGCCCGCAGCATGCGGGCCAGGTCCAAGGCCCGCTCGACGAGATCACGGCGTACCAGGTCGGCACCCAGGGGCGCGGTGTGGCCGGTGGTGAACACCAAATGGACGACCGAGGTGACCGATCGCAACCGCTCCGACAACTCTTCGGCCGGCGGCACCCTGTAGGGGATCCCGGCGCCGGCGATCTTCTTCTTGGCCCGGGTGATCCTCGCCGCCATCGTCGCCTCTGCGACCAGGAACGAGCGGGCCACCTCCGTGGTGGTCAGACCGCAGATCAGCCGCAACGTCAACGCCACCTGGGCCTCGATCGACAGCGTCGGATGACAGCAGGTGAAGATCAGTCGCAGCCGGTCATCGTCGATCTCATGCACCACCGGGCCATCCATTTCCCGCTCGACGGGATCGGCGACAAGCAGCGGCAACACCCGCCGGCCGGTGGCGTCCCGGCGGAGCCTGTCCAATGCTGCCCTCCGGGCCACGGTGGTCAGCCACGCGCCCGGTTTGGCCGGCAGACCGCTGGTCTCCCAGGCGGTGAGGGCTCGCCCGTAGGCCTCCTGCACGCATTCCTCGGCCACGTCGATGTCACCGGCGACGCGCACGGTCGAGGCGAGCACGAACGCCCACTCAGCCCGGTGAGCCTCGGCCACCGCCGCAGCCACAGCAGGATCGACGGTCATCGGGTCTCAGTCGAACACCCGCACCGGGCGGACCTCGACCCCACCGAAGAGGGCGGGGACCTGCTTGGCAACCGCAAGCGCCTCGTCCAGGTCGGCCGCCTCGATCAGGTAATACCCGCCGAGCGCCTCTTTGGTCTCCACGAACGGCCCGTCGGTCACCACGAACCCTCCGTCGGGGTCCCGGCGGATCGAGGTGGCCGTGGCCTCAGGGTGCAACGCGTCGCCGCCCCGGATGGCCGGGCCGTGTGCTTCACCGAACGTCTGGTGACCCTCCAGCACCTCGGCGAAGGTCGCCGGGTCGGCTTCGTCCCAGCGGCTCTGGTCCTCGTAGATCAAGATGAGGTACTTCGACATGGGGAATCCTCCTGGAGGTGCGGCCCCTGGCGGGCAGGTGTGGTCTTCCGACGAACGGACCTCGTCGGAATCGACATCGCGGTCCGAACTGCAACTGAGTCTGGTCCAGTGAAGGCGCCGCGGGCCTGCGGCACCGGAAGACCGGGCCGACCGCGGGCGGCTTCGGTGCAGCCCGGGTTGGCCCGGCGGGGTCCACCAGTTGGGCCGAGGCAACCGGAGAATTTGGTTGGGCTGTCGATTCGAGCGGCGGCGAAGTGTCGTAAGACCAGAGCCGGCACGATGTCGGCCACACAGAAAGAGAGCAATGCCATGGCCAACTACGTGTATTCCTTCCGCGGTGACCCCAACCGGCAGGGCAGTCCCGACCAGGAAGCCGCATGGGGCCGCTGGCTCGGCGAAATCGGCGCAAACATCGTCGACGCCGGGAACCGTGTTGGACGATCGACCCGCCTCGGAGCCGGCGGCGCCGACCCCGCCACCGTCCTCGGCGGTTACATCGTGATCAGCGCCGATGACTTTGATGCCGCGGTCAACCTGGCCAAGGGCTGCCCCGGCCTGGCGCATGGCGGCGCCATCGAGGTCGGCGAAACGGTCCCGGCATCCTGAAGCGACGAACCTCGCCCCATCCAGTCCCCGGGTCGCCAACGCCGTCGACCCGGAGCTGGACATGTGAACGGTCTGTGGACCGAGCAGGAGCTTCAGACAAACCCCTTCTCTGATCTGAAGGAGCCTCCCCGGCCTCACTTCAGAGATGCTCGGGCTGCGCTGGGCTGGCGTTGGACTCGAGGGCGCCTCGGTCGACATCCGCCAGAATCTGGTGCTCGTCCGTTGACATCGGCCCCGCCGGCCGACCCGAGCCGACTACTCTCCTCCGAGCGTTCCCGCTGCTCAGAGCTGGTGTCGGAGGGGGGACTTGAACCCCCACGTCCTTGCGGACACTAGCCCCTCAAGCTAGCGCGTCTGCCTATTCCGCCACTCCGACGTGGCTACCGGATCCAACCCGGCGAGGTCGACGATCATACCAAGTCGGCGACCTCGGCCCCGCCGGGAAAGGGACCTACAGGGCTTCGCCACCTCGCTCCCCTGTCCGGATCCTGACGACCTCCTCGACGGGCACCACCCAGATCTTGCCGTCGCCGATCTTGCCGGTCCTGGCCGCCTGTTCGATGACATCGACGATGTGCGCCACCTCCGCGTCCTCGCACACCAGGTCGATCTGGATCTTGGGCACGAAGTCCACCGTGTACTCGGCCCCCCTGTACACCTCGGTGTGGCCCTGCTGACGACCGCTCCCCTGCACCTCGTGGACGGTGAGCCCGGCGACGCCGGCTGCCCGGAGGGCGTCCTTGACGTCCTCAAGGCAAAATGGCTTGATGATGGCGGTGACCAGCTTCATGGTGCTGCCCCTCTCCGGGTGGAGCCGTGGCCGGTGGTGCGCAGGGCCCCGCCGGCGGAGTCGAAGTCGTACGCGGTCTCCTCGTGCTGGGACAGGTCGAGACCGATGAGCTCGTCGTCGTCGCTGACCCGTAGACCGATCGCCGCCTTGATGATCAGCGCAACGAGTGCGGTGGCGCCGAAGGCGTACGCCGAGACGGTAACCACGGCGAGGGCCTGATAGCCGAGGAGGGCGCCCCCACCTCCGTAGAGCAGCCCGTTGCGGCCGAGGACGCTGGCCGTGCCGAAGAACCCGAGCAGGATCATGCCGGTGGCCCCGGCGACGAAGTGGACGGCGAGCACGTCGAGCGAGTCGTCGAGGCGAAGCCGGTTCTTGACCCCGACGGCCAGCGCGCAGAGCACGCCGGCGAAGGCGCCGATGACCGTAGCCCCCAGCGTGTTGACGAACCCGCAGGCCGGGGTGATGGCCACGGCACCGGCGATGGCACCCGTGGCCGCCCCCAGCGTCGTGGGTTTGCCCGTCCTGATCCGCTCCACGACCAGCCACATGAGCAGGGCAGCGGCTGTGGCCGTGTTGGTGTTGATGAAGGCCTGCCCGGCGTCGGCGGCCCGCAACGCCGAACCGGCATTGAAGCCGAACCACCCGAACCACAGGATCCCGGCGCCCAGCACGGTGAACGGTACGTTGTGCGGTCGCACCATCTGGCGTGGCCACCCGGCCCGGCGACCCAGGATCAGGGCAAGTGCGGCGCCGCTCATCCCCGATGTGGCCTCGACCACGGTCCCCCCGGCGAAGTCCTCCGTACCCCGCACGGCCAGCCAGCCGTTCGGGGAGAACACCCAGTGGGCGATGGGGGCGTAGACGACGATGGACCACACGGCGATGAACACGACCCAGGCCGAGAACTTCATCCGCTCGGCCACCGACCCAGAGAGCAGGGCGGCAGTGATGACAGCGAACATCATCTGGAAGGCGATGAACACCACCGGCGGGATGGTCATGGCCGTCCGTCCGGAGAAACCGGGGACGGCCTGGGTCAGGTGCCCGAGGCCGGCGAAGTGAAGCGTCCCCAGCAGGCCGGCACCGCCCCAGTCCGGACCGAACGCCAGGCTGTAGGTGACCCACACCCAGAGTAGACCGACGACGGCCATGGTGACGTAGTTCTGCATCAACATGGCCAGGACGTTCTTGCGGCGGACCATGCCGGCGTAGAAGAACGCCAGGCCGGGCGTCATGAACAGCACCGCTGCGCTGCTCGTCAGGACCCAGGCGGTATCACCGGTGTCGTAGTGCAACCAAACCCCCAGAAGCGGATCGAACGAGCCCGGAGGCTAGCGGCTAGGACCTGGGCGGTCGGGGACCGAGCGGACCTCAGTAGTGCCAGGGTTGCCCCGACCAGTCCGGCGCACGCTTCTCCAAGAACGCGTTGCGACCCTCCTCGGCCTCGTCGGTGGCATAGGCCAGGCGGGTGGCCTCTCCGGCGAAGAGCTGCTGGCCGACCAACCCATCGTCGATGAGGTTGAAGGCGTACTTGAGCATCCGCTGCGAGGTGGGGCTCTTGGCGTTGATGTCGGCGGCCCACTCCAGTGCCACCCGCTCAAGGTCGTCGTGGGGTACGGAGGCATTGATGGCCCCCCACGACTCGGCCTGATCGGCGGTGTAGGTGCGGCCCAGGAAGAAGATTTCCCGGGCCCGCTTCTGGCCTACCTGGCGGGCCAGGTAGGCGGAGCCGAAGCCGCCGTCGAAGCTCGCCACATCGGCATCGGTCTGCTTGAACCTGGCGTGCTCGGTGCTTGCCAGGGTCAGGTCACAGGTGACGTACAGGCTGTGGCCGCCGCCTGCCGCCCACCCGGGGACGACGGCGATGACCACCTTGGGCATGAACCTGATGAGCCGCTGCACCTCGAGGATGTGGAGACGGCCGGTGCGGGCCGGGTCCACCGTGGTGGCGTCATCCCCCGACGCGTACTGGTAGCCATCCCTGCCGCGCACCCGCTGGTCGCCTCCCGAGCAGAACGCCCATCCTCCGTCGACCGGCGACGGACCGTTCCCCGTCAGCAGCACGCAACCCACATCGGGGCTCTGGCGGGCGTGGTCGAGGACCCGGTACAGCTCGTCGACCGTTCCCGGCCGGAAGGCGTTGCGCACCTCGGGGCGGTCGAAGGCCACCCGCACGGTGCCGTGGTCCACTGCCCGATGGTAGGTGATGTCGTTGAGTTCGAAACCTTCCACCTCCCGCCAGGCTTCGGGGTCGAAGAGGGGTGAGGGGTTTCGCGCCATGGAGCTCACAGGACGTCGACGACCTCGGCGAAGTGGCAGGCCACGGGGTGACCGTCGCCCCGGTCCAACAGCTCGGGCTCCTCCTGGGCGCAGATGTCCTGGACCTTCCAGCACCGGGTCCGAAATCGGCAGCCCGACGGCGGGGCGATCGGGCTGGGTGGGTCGCCCTGCAACACGATGCGTTGCCGGGACCGCTCCTTGCGAGGGTCAGGCTCGGGCACTGCGGACAGCAACGCCTGGGTGTAGGGGTGGGAGGCTTCGGCGTAGATCTGTCTGCGGGTGCCGATCTCCACGATCTTACCCAGGTACATCACCGCCACTCGGTCCGAGATGTGGCGAACGACGGACAGGTCGTGCGCCACGAACAGGTAGGCGATGCCGTAGGTGTCCTGCAGGTCCTCGAGCAGGTTGATGACACCAGCCTGGATGGAGACGTCGAGGGCGGAGACGGGCTCGTCGAGGATCACCAGCTTGGGGTCGAGGGCCAGGGCCCGGGCGATCCCGATGCGCTGACGCTGACCACCGGAGAACTCGTGCGGGTACCGGTTGCCGTGCTCGGGGTTCAACCCTACGGTGTGCAGCAGGTCGGCCACCCGGGTCGGCCCGCTCTCCTTGCCCCATTCCTTGCGGATGTGGAGAGGCTCGCCGATGATGTCGTTGACCGGCATCCGTGGGTTCAGCGAAGCGAAGGGGTCCTGGAAGACGACCTGAAGGTCGCGGCGGACGGCGCGCATCTCCTTCTTGGAAAACGTCGCCAGGTCCTGGCCCTCGAAGAGGACCTGGCCCGAGGTGGGATCGTCGAGGCGGAGGATGGCCCGACCGGTGGTGGACTTGCCGGACCCGGACTCGCCGACCAGCCCGAGCGTCTCGCTGCGGGCCAGATCGAACGACACCCCGCACACGGCGTGCACGATCGCCCGGTTGGCGGCACTCCCGACGATGAAGTGCTTGACCAGGTCGCGGACCGACAGGACCGCCTCGGCGTCGGTCCCCGGTGCTGGGGCGGGCTGGGTCGATGCGCCGGTCGACGACGTGCGTGTCACCTCACTCACCGGCCGGCCTCGCCGGTTACCCCGGTGCTGCGCACGCCCGAGCTTGTCCCGGCGTCGTGGGTGTCCAGGTCGCCCGTGGCCGAACGCGATGGCTCCGGAGGCTGTGGCCCTGGAGGCTGGGGCTCTGCAGGCTGTAGATCCGGGACCTTCACCCCGGAACGCCCCGCCCCCAGGCGTTCCTCGGCCAGGCCGGCCACCCGGTCGAGGTGCAGGCAGGCCGCCCAGTGTCCGGGACCGACCTCGACCCGCTCCGGCTCCTGCTCGTTGCACTCGGGGGTGGTCAGCGGGCAGCGGGGGGAGAACGGGCAGCCCGGTGGCAGGTTGATCAGCGACGGAGGGTTGCCCGGCACCGGCGACAGCTTGCTCTCGGTATCAGTGTCCACCCGGGGCATGGCGCCGAGCAGCCCCACGGTGTAGGGCATGGCCGGCCGGTAGAAGATGTCGTCCACCGTGCCCACCTCGACCGGTCGGCCGGCGTACATGACCAGCACCTTCGAAGCCGCCCCGGCGACCACGCCAAGGTCGTGGGTGATGAGGACCATCCCGGCACCGCTGGCCTGGCGAGCCTTCTCCATCGTCTCCAGGATCTGCGCCTGGACCGTCACATCGAGCGCGGTTGTCGGCTCGTCGGCGATGATGACATCGGGGTTGTTGGCCACCGCCATGGCGATGACCGCCCGCTGGCGCATGCCCCCGGAGAACTCGTGCGGGTAGCTGCGGGCCCGCTGGACGGGGTTGGGGATGCCGACCAGCTCGAGCAGGTCGACGGCTCGCTCCTTGGCCACCTTCTTGCTGACGTCCCGGTGGTGGGCCCGAATGGCTTCGGCCAGCTGCCAGCCCACCCGGTACACCGGGTTGAGAGCGGTCAGGGGGTCCTGGAAGATCATGGCCAGCTCTTGACCCCGCAGCTTCGAGAGGGTCCTTGACTTCATCCCCACCAGCTCCACACCCCGGTAGCGGACGGATCCGCTGACCTTCGCCGACCGGCCCAACAGGCCCATGATGGCCAGCGAGGTGACCGATTTGCCCGAACCGGACTCGCCGACGACAGCCAGGACCTCTCCCTCGCGCAGCGTGAAGGTGACGCCCCGAACGGCGTGCACGACACCGTCGTCAGTCGGGAAGTCGACGCAGAGGTCCTCGGCTTCCAGCAGGGGGGCGGTGGTCGACAGCTCGATGCCGTCGTCGATCACCGACCCCTCCATCAGACTGTCAGCTCCCAGGGACCGGCCCAGGGCGTCGGAAGACGACGCCGTCTGGTCGTCGGCACCGGCCAGCTGGTGACCATCATCGGCGGCCATCAGGCCCGCACTCGAGTCTGGCTGGGGTCGAAGGCATCTCGCAAACCGTCACCCACGAAGTTGACGCTGAGGGCGATGAAGATGATGAACAGCCCCGGGAAGTAGAACAACCACGGCCGGGTCTGGGCGGCCTGCTCGCCGCTGCTGATGAGCAGCCCCAGTGAGGTGTCCGGGGGCTGCACCCCGAGACCGACGTAGGACAGGATCGTCTCGGTGAGGATGGCCAGGGCAACGGTAAGGGTGGCGTTGACGATCACCGGCCCGACGACGTTGGGTAGGAGATGGCGGAAGATGATCCGCCGATCGCTGGCACCGAGCGCCCGGGCGGCGTCAACGAACTCCTTCTCCCGCAGGGACAGGAACACCCCCCGGACCACCCGGGCGATGGACATCCAGGTGAGCATGGCCAACACGATGGCCAGGTAGATCCAGCCCCCGCTGCGACTGGCGAACTTGAACCCGATGGCTCCGGCGATGGCCACCAGGGGGAAGGTCAGGAACAGGTCCGTGAGCCGCATGATCAAGGTGTCGGAGATGCCCCGGTAGTACCCGGCGATAGCACCCAGGAGGGTCCCCACCACCGTCGAGCCGAGCGCCACCATCAAGGCGATGAGACAGCTCTTCTGGGCCCCCCGCAACACTTGGGCGAAAGTGTCGATGCCCCGCTCGTTGGTGCCCATGGGATGCTTCCAATGGAGCAGTTGACCCCAATGAAAGGTGCCGTTGAAGTACGGCCACCACGTGGGTCGGACCGAGTAGTCGGTCGTCGACTGGGTGTAGTCGTAGTGCCAGATCCTGCCTCCCAGCAGCGCGACGGTGAACAGCATCACCAACACGACGAGGCTGACCACCGCCAGGCGGTGGTGCAAGAAGCGGCGGGTGATGAGCTGGCGCTGGGTCCTGGCCCTGACCGTGAACTCCCGCTCCGGGCCGCTACCCCCCGCCGGGCCGGTGCCCACGTCCCCCGACAGGCCGGCGGCAGCGGTGGTGCGTTGGATGTCGAGATCGGCCATCAGCGGATCCTCGGGTCGAGCACGCCATAGAGGAGGTCGGCGAGCAGGTTGAAGGCGATCACGATGACGGCCGTCACCATCAGCCAGGCCAGGACCACGTTGGTGTCGGCATGGGTGACGCCGTCGACCAGCAGGCTTCCCATGCCCTGCCAGCCGAAGACCTTCTCGGTGCCCACGGCCCCGCTGAACAGGCTGGCGAAGTCGATGGCCACCACGGTGGTGATGGGGATGAGTGCGTTGCGCAGTGCATGGCGGACCAGCACCCGCTGGGCGGAGAGACCCTTGGCCCGAGCCAGGCGGACGTAATCGGAGCCCATGACGTCGAGCATCGACGCCCGTTGGTACCTGCTCCAGGACGCGTAGGTGACCAGGGTCAGGGCCAGCACCGGCAGGTAGAGATGCCCCAGGGTTTCGCCCATGTGACTGAAGAACGAGCCCGTCTGATCGGGGGTCGCCGCCCCCAGGGTGAAGAAGTACGTGTGGTGGACGTGCTGGTTGATGAAGATGCCGATGATCTTGAGCAGCCCGGCCAGCCAGAACACGGGGATCGAGTAGAACAGGAAGCTGGCGAACGTGGCCGAGTAGTCAAGCGGCGTGTACTGGCGCACGGCGCTGATCACCCCGACGGTGACGCCCAGGATGACGGCCAGCAGGGCGGCCAGGAGGATCATCCGCAACGACGTGCCCAACGCGTCGAACAGCGCGGTGTGCACGCTGGACCCGTTGACCCGCTTGCCGAAGTCGCCCCGGATGAAGTGCGACGCCCAGATCTCATAGCGATGCAGGATCGAGTCGTTGAGATGCAGGTCGATGCGCTTTTGCACCAACACCGACCGCGGTGTCCGTGGGTTGAGCGCCAGCTGGCTGAGCGGGTCCCCGGTGTTGGCGGCGATGATGAAGGTGATGATCGAGGTGGCGATCACCACGGGGATGGCGATCAGGATCCGCCGGAGGATGAAGCGCAGCACGTCCATAGGGACCTCGGTGGGCGACGAGAGGGCCGGGGAAGCCGGCCTGTTACGCGGCGGCCTTCACTCCCCACTCCTCCATGTTGTAGGTGGTGCCCTCAGCCGTCGAGTTGGTGTAGATGTTCAGGTACTTGTCCTGGTAGGCGGTCAGGGTGGCCCGCTGGAACAGCGGCAGGTCGAAGTAGGAGGCCCACAGCTCGCCGTCCATCTGGTTGTACAGTTTCACCCGCTGGGCCTGGTCCTGGATCCCGTCCACCTGGGTGACCAGCTGGTCGACCTTGGGGTCGCTGTAGCTGAAGTAGTTGGACGAACCGGTGCCCGTCTGAGGGTTGGCCGTCTGGTACAGGGCGTCGTTCTGCGTCGGGAACGGCGTGAGCACCCAGGCGAATACGATCATGTCGAAGTCGCCCTTGGTCAGGGTGTCTGCCAGCTTGGGCGTGTCCATCTCTGTGGCCCTGATGCCGATCTTGCCCAACGAGGAGATCACGAACTGCTCCTCGTCCTGGCGTAGAGCGTTGCCCTGCGTCGCAGTGATGCGCATGGTCACCGGTTGGCCATTCTTGGTCAGGTTGCCCGAGCCGTCATAGGCGTAGCCGGCCTGCATCAGGATCTGCTTGGCCTGGCTGACGTCGGCCCCGTTGTAGCTGCCTCCGGAGTTGTCCTGGTAGCCCGGCTGGTTGGTGACGAACATCCGGTCGTTGAGCACCTTGACCTTCGGGTCGTACTGGCCGACCGTCTGGGCGATCAGCGCCTTGCGGTCGACCGACAACATGATGGCGTGGCGGAGGGCGGGGTCCTTCAGGAACGGGTTGGTCTGGTTGAAGTCCAGGTGCTCGAACTGGAGGCCGTCCCGCTGGTCCAGCTTGACGCCGGAGAGCGACTTGAGCGAGTTGACCAGGTCGAGCTGTGGGGTGGGGATCCCGCCGTTGATCTCACCGTTTTGCAGGGCCGGGACAATCTGGTTGGTGTCGGTGAGGAAGCGGAACGTGACCGATGACAGGTTGGCGGGGGCGCCCCAGTACTTGGGGTTGCGGACCAGGGTGATGGACTGGCCCTTGCTGTAGTTCTGGACCATGAACGGACCACCGGAGACCAGGTCCTTGACCGGGTCGGTGAAGCCGTCGTTGTAGCCCACCTTCTGGGCGATGTGCGCCGGCAGGAGGGGGTCGTCGGCCCCGAACAGCCCCTGCCAGTCGGCGTAGATCGTTTTGAAGGTGACCTTGACGTCGTAGGGATCGTTGTTGTTCTCGACCACGCTGGCGATCTGGGAGTAGCCGCCGGTGGCGGCCGGGGCGAAGGCCTTGCCGTCGGCGTCCTTGTACTGCGGGTCGCCGCTCTGGGCCTGCCACTTGTAGACGAAGTCCTGGTACGTGATGGGCGTGCCGTCGGCCCACACCGCCTTGGGGTTGATCTTGTAGTCGATCACCTGCGGGCTCTGGCTGACCTCGGTGGCCGACTGCATCAGCGTCGTGTCCAACTGCGTCGTGAAGTCCGGGGTCAGGTGGAACACCGAGGGCCAGATGCGATCGACAATGTTGATGCAAGCCTGCTCGTTGCCGTCTGCGGAGTTGCAGCTGAAGTTCGTGGGTTCCTGGTCGATCGCCAGCGACATCTTGGCGTTCTTGTCGTACTTGACCCCAGGGCCGGCCTGGTTGCTTGTTCTGCCACCAGTGTTGCCCGATGTCTTGGCGCTGCTCCCGCAGGCGACCGCGACCATGGCCACGCACGCCAACGATGCCGCGAAGACCGTCCTTCGTCTCGAATGTCGCATCTTCGAGACGAATCCTCGTCCCGTGACCTTCGCCGGCAGCGAGGGCCCTGATGTGTCATGCAACCGTTCCCCCCTGCTGCTCCAACGTCACTGCAGGCGGACGCCGAGGATGATGGTTGTGAAGCAGAACACCACCACACAGGAGATCGTCGCCCGGTCGAGGTTGCGCTCGACCACCGACGATCCCGCGGCAGCGGACCCCAGGCCACCGCCGAACATCTCGGACAGGCCGCCGCCCTTGCCACTGTGCAGCAGCACCATGACGATGAGGGCCAGCGAGACGGTGATGTGCACGGCGACGACGATGGCGGTCAGCAAGGCTGCGTCGCCTCCTCTGATTCGGTTGGCGGACGAGAACATAGCAGCGTCGGGCCCGACGTTCGAGACATCCGCGTTGCGAGGGGCGGCAACCCGTAACGGATGCTCCACGATCACCGCCTCGGGCGCCCGTAGGTGACGATGGCGGCGAAGTCGGCGGCGTCGAGGCTGGCCCCGCCCACCAGCGCCCCGTCAACGTCGGCGCAGGCCATGAGGTCGACGACGTTGTCGGCCTTGACCGAGCCCCCGTACTGGACCCGCACCCCCTCCGCGGCCGGCCGGCCGTGCGCCGCCGCCACGTCCGATCGGATCAGCGAGCAGACCGTCTGAGCATCATCGGGCGTCGCCGTGCGGCCGGTGCCGATGGCCCAGATGGGCTCGTAGGCCACCACCAGGTCGGCCACCGCTTCGGGGGCGATGCCGGCCAGGCCGCCCTTCAGCTCACCGGCCACGACTGCCTCGGTCCGGCCCGCTTCCCGCTCCTCGAGCGTCTCACCGACGCAGAGTATGGGGGTCATGCCTGCGCCCAGCACGGCGGCCACCTTGCGGTTGACGTCCTCGTCGGTCTCTGCGAAGAGAGCCCGACGCTCGGAGTGGCCGACGATCACGTAGGCGACCTTGAGCTTGGCCAGCATGATCGGGCTGATCTCGCCGGTGTAGGCCCCCTTCTCCTCCCAGTGCACGTCCTGAGCACCGAGGGCGATGGGGATGTCGTCGGCGTCGAGAACGGTCTGGATGGAGCGCAGCGCAGTGAACGCCGGGTGCACGGACACGTCGACCCGGGCGTAGTCGAAGGTGTCGAGGCTGTACGACAGCTTCTGGACCATGTTGATGGCGTCGAGGTGCGTGTGGTGCATCTTCCAGTTGCCCGAGATCAGCGGCTTGCGACCCGAGCCGCTGGACCGGCGCTCGCTCATGCGCCAGCGCCGACGCCGACCCCACGACGAAGGGCGGCCAGGCCGGGCAGGTCCCCCCGTTCCAGATACTCCAGCGAGGCCCCGCCCCCGGTGGACAGGTGGTCGACGCGATCGTCGAGACCGAACTCGGCCAGCGCCGCACCACTGTCGCCCCCACCGACGACGGTGAAGCCCTGGGTGTCGGCGACCGCTTGCGCCACCGCCCGGGTGCCGGCGGCGAAGCGGGAGTCCTCGAACACCCCCATCGGCCCGTTCCAGAACACGGTTGCCGCTTCACCGATGGCGTCGGAGAAGTCCGCGGCCGTTCCCGGGCCGATGTCGAGGCCCATCCACCCATCCGGCACATCGGCGCCGACCTGGCGGACCTCGCCGGTCGCTGGCTTGCCTGCCCCGAAGCTCGACCCCGGGCTGAGCACCGTCAGGTCGCCCGGTACCAGGATGGGCCTGCCGGAGGCGAGCAACCTCCGGCAGGTGTCGATCTGGTCCTCCTCGAGGAGTGAGGCGCCGACCTGGTGGCCCTGGGCGGCCAGGAACGTGAAGCACATGGCGCCCCCCACGATCAGCGTGTCCACCTTCTCGGAGAGGGTCTCGATGACCCCCAACTTGTCGCTCACCTTGGAGCCACCGAGCACGGCGACAAACGGGCGGCGCGCCCCGTGGAGGAGGGTGTCGAGAACCTCGACCTCCCGGGCCAGGACCCGACCGGCGGCCGAGGGCAACCGGTCCGGCGGGCCCACGATGGAGGCATGGGCCCGGTGCGCGGCGCCGAAGGCATCGTTGACGTAAAGGTCATGGCCGTCGACGAGGCGGTCCACCGTCGCCGCTTCGTTGGCCTCCTCCCCCGGGTCGAAGCGCAGGTTCTCGGCCAGGTGGACCCGCCCACCGTCGGCCCCCGCTCTCTGCAACAGCGCGGCCAGATGCTCGGCCACCGGGGTGAGCGAGAGCGCCGGGTCGACCTTGCCCTTGGGCCGTCCGAGGTGGCTGATCACCGTCACCTCGGCCGCACCGTGGTCCAGCAGCCAGGTCAAGGTGGGCAGGGGCAGGCGGATCCGCATGTCGTCGATGATCCGGCCGTCCACCAGAGGGACGTTGAAATCGGCACGGACCAGCACGCTCTTGCCCTCGACGGGGGGCAGATCCTCGAGGACGCGGAGATTGCCCAACCCTGTCTCAGGCACCGGCACCGCCACCCACGATGACGGTCAGGTCCACCAGGCGGTTCGAGTAACCCCACTCGTTGTCGTACCAGCCGAACACCTTGACCAGCGAGCCCATGGCCAGGGTCAGGCCACTGTCGAAGGTGCACGATGCCGGCAGACCGACGATGTCGGAGGACACGAGAGGGGCCTCGCTGTAGGTCAGGACCTTGGCCAGCGGCCCGGAGGACGCCGCCGCCCGGAAGGCCTCGTTGACCTCCTCGACGGTCACGTCCCGGCCCAGGATCCCGGTGAAATCGGTGATCGAACCAGCAGAGACGGGGACCCGCAGGGCGCTGCCGTCCAACTTGCCCTTCATCGACTCGAGCACGAGGGCCGTCGCCCGGGCCGCTCCCGTCGCCGCCGGCACGATGTTGACCGCCGCCCCTCGGGCCCGTCGCAGGTCCTTGTGGGCCAGGTCCAACAGGTTCTGGTCGTTGGTGAAGGCGTGGACGGTGGTCATCACCCCCTTGGTCACCCCGAACGCATCGTCGAGGACCTTGACCATGGGCACGAAGCAGTTGGTGGTGCACGAAGCGCAGGAAACGATGGTGTGGCGAGCAGGGTCGAACTCGTCGTCATTCACGCCCACCACGAACGTCCCGTCGACGTTGCTGGCCGGGGCTGAGATGACGACCTTGGGGGCGCCGGCATCGATGTGGGCACGTGCCTTCTCGCCGTCGGTGAAGATCCCCGTCGACTCCACCACCACGTCGACCCCCAGGTCGCCCCAGGGCAGCGCCTTGGGGTCGCGCTCGGAGTAGACCTTCAGCATGTGGCTGCCGACGGAGATGGAGTCGTCGGTGTTGGTCACCTCTTCAGCCAACGTCCCGTGCGTGGAGTCGTACTGGAGCAGGTGAGCGTTCGTGGCCGGCGGCACGAGGTCGTTCACCGCCACCACCTCGATGTCCTCCCGATCGAGCGTCACCCGCACGAAGTTGCGGCCGATGCGCCCAAACCCGTTGACCCCTACTCGGACCACCATGTCAGCACCTCCTGGGCGGATCAGCTCGTGCCCGCCCCCTGTGGCCAACGACGCCCTGTCGTCGCCGCTGCCAACTATGGCACCGGAGCGCCCCGCGCACCACCGCTGCGGTCCCCGACGTCACGCCATCACCCCTCCACCAGCGCTCGGAGCACGGCGGCCAACCGACCGGTGTGGTGCTCCCTGCCTCCCGGACCGGCCAGTGCGGCGGTCTCCAGGCGGACGGGGATGTCGGTGTCGCCGACCCGCATGGAGGCGGCCGGTTCGGCGGCTGCTCGGACATCGCTGGCCGCCTCGAACGCCGCCGGGTCGCACACCACGACGTCGACGGTCACCCCGTGGTCGGCCAGGGCGGCCGCGTGCTGGGCCAGCGACATCCCCTCGGTCTCCCGGTGCTCGGGCGCCAGGTTGGCCACGTAGATCCGACCCCCGCGCCGGGCACCCAGCGCCTCGCGCACGCCGGGAACCACGCAGGCGGCGAGGACGCTGGTGAACAGCGATCCGGGCCCGATGATCACCTGATCCGCACCCCTGACCGCCTCGATGACGCTGTGGTGGGCCGGGGTCTCGGCGCCGTCGGGACCAAGGACGGACACCGAGGCGATGGGACCGGCCGACGTGTTGACCTGGACCTCGCCAATGATCTCGGCGCCGTTGACCGACGCCCGCAGCGTCGTCGGCGACGTGGTCACCGGCAGCACCCGCCCGGCGGCGCCCAACAGGCGCCCGGCCTCGGCCAGGGCGGCGGTGAAATCGCCGGTCGCCTCGCTCAGCCCGGCGATGATCAGGTTGCCCAGGGCGTGACCCTCCAGGTCCCCGGCGCCGAATCGGTAGTCGAAGACCTTGGCCCACACCGAGTTCGGATCGGCCAGGGCCACCAGACAGCGACGCAGGTCGCCCGGCGCGGGGATACCCACTGATTGGCGGATGCGGCCGCTGGATCCCCCGTCGTCGGCCACCGAGACCACGGCGGTGACCTCACCCGCGTAGGTGCGGGCAGCGGCCAGCGTGGCCGCCAGGCCGTGGCCCCCGCCGATGGCCACGATCGATGGCCCGCGCACGTTCGTCAACACGTCAGCGCTTCAGGTCCCGGTGGTGCACGCTGGGGCTGAAGCCTCGGGCCTCGATCCGCTTGGCCAACTCCTCGGCGATGGCCACCGAACGGTGCCGCCCCCCGGTGCAGCCCACGGCCACCGTGAAGTACGACTTGCCCTCCTCCAGCGAGGCGGGCACGACCAGCTGAAGCAGGGAGTCGACCCGCTCGACGAAGTCGCGGGCCTGGGGCCGGTCGAGCACGAACTGGCGCACCTCGTCATCGAGGCCGGTCAGTGGCCGGAGGTGCTCGTCCCAATGCGGGTTGGGCAGGAAGCGGCAGTCGAACACGTTGTCGACGTCGAGGGGGACCCCGTGCTTGAAGCCGAACGACATGACCGACACCTGCATCTGGCCGCCCTCGGGCCCCAGGAACAGGTGGTGCAGGCGTTCCCGGAGCTCGTGGACGTTGAGGGCCGTGGTGTCGATGCTGACATCGGCCCACTCCCTGATGGGGGCCAGGCGGGCCCGTTCCAGGCTGATGGCCTCGTTGACGCCCTCGACACCCAGGGGGTGGCGGCGCCTGGTCCCCTCGAAGCGACGGACCAGCACCTCGTCGGATGCCTCCAGGAACAGGACCCGCACCGAGTCGCCACCGGCCCGCAGCTGCTCGACGGCCGCTTGCAGATCGCTGATCTGGTCGGCGTCGCGACCGACCACCAAGGCGATGCGCTGCGGTGAAGAGGAGGGCCCGGCGGCCAAACCGGCAACTTTGGTGATGAGCGCGGTGGGCATGTTGTCGATGACGAACCAGCCGAGGTCCTCGAGGGTGGCGCCGGCCTGGGACCGCCCGGCCCCCGACAGGCCGGTGATGATCGCGTACTCGGCCATGAGGACCATTGTGGTCCAGCCGCCAGCCTGGTGGCTGCCCGGCTGCTCCGCTCGCCGCTGCCGGTCATGGGTGTGCGGCGAGGACCTCGGCGCGCAGGAACAGGAGGCGGGGAATGGTCGCCGCCTGCTCGTACTCGCTCGCTCGTGCGATGAACCCGGGCGGCGGGGCGGGTTCGGACATCAGCGTGACGTAGAGCCCGGCGGCGATCATGGCGTTGACGTAGCGGGACAGGGGCCGGTGGATGAAGGGGATCCACACGTCCTTGTCGACCTCCTCGACCCGGGAGTCCTCCACCAGGTACGGCCCGATGCGCCAGTACTGCTCGTCGAGGATGGTGTCGTCGATCCACCCGGAGCTCGGCGTCTGGAGCAGGGGGTGGTTCAAGAAGAACAGGAACCGGCCCCCGGGCCGGAGCAGTCGCCCTACCTCGGCTATGGCCTCGTCGACGGCATCGATGTGCTCGAAGACCAGGCACGCCACGACGGCGTCGAACGAAGCGGTGGCGAACGGCAAGGATGCCGCGCCGGCCCGCGCCACGTGCACGCCCCCTCCCCGGCGGGCGGCCGCGGCCACCTGAGCGGGCGTGGGGTCGACGCCGATGGCGAGCTCCACACCGTCGACCTGGGCCGCCAGCCGGCCGATCTGGCCCTCGCCGCAGCCAACGTCGAGGACGCGCTGCGCCCCAGCCAGGTGGCGCGCGGCCAAGGGCAGGATCTGCTCGTTGTACTCCTCGTCCGCCCCTTCGCTGAATCCCTCCTGCCACCAACCCGCGTTGATCTCCCACAGCTCGTCTCGGGGGTCGGAGAAGCTCACCCGGCCGCCCCATGGACCTTGGCGAACACCGCTGCGGCCACCGCGTCGGGGAGCCAGGGCAGGGCGATGAGGGTCTCGAGGGACGCGGCCTTGACGGCGGCGACGCCACCGAGCTCGCTGATCAACCGCTTGCGCCGCGTCGGGCCCAGACCGGGGATGTCGTCGAGGACTGACGTCGTCATCCGCTTGCCCCGCAGGTTGCGGTGATAGGTGATGGCGAAGCGGTGGGCCTCGTCACGGATCTGCTGCAGGAGGTAGAGGGCCTCGGAGCTGCGCGGGATCCGGATCGGGTCGCGGCGACCGGGGACGAACACCTCCTCGAACTGCTTGGCCAGCGACGCCGCCGGGATCTCCTCGTCGAGCCCCAGCTCTTCGAGGACCCGGGTGGCCACCCCCAGCTGGCCCTTTCCGCCGTCGACCAGGAGGAGCTGGGGTGGGTAGGCGAACCGCCGCTTGCGGTCCTCGACCGGCCGGTCCCGTTCGGCCAGGTAGGCGGTGAGGCGGCGGGTCAGGACCTCCCCCATCGCCGCGAAGTCGTCGTTGCCGGCGACCGTCTTGATCTTGAAGCGTCGGTACTCCGAGGGGCGGGCCATGCCGTCCTCCATGACCACCATGGACCCCACGTAGTCGGTGCCCTGCAGGTGGCTCATGTCGTAGCACTCGATGCGTAGCGGCGACTCCGGGAGGTCCAGCGCGTCCTGGAGGGCGTTGAGGGCCCGGGCCCGGGCATTGTGGTCGGCGGCTCGCTTCAAGCGGTGGCGGGTGAACTCCTCCCCAGCGTTGCGGGTCACCATCTCCAGGAGGGCCTTCTTCTCCCCTCGCTGGGGCACCCGGATCTCGACGTGGGCGCCCGAACGGGCCTCAGGGTTGACGCTGCGCTCGACGCGGTAGCGGCTCGTCGCCGCCCACCACTCGCCCGCACCGACCGCCGAGCGGCGCGCGGTGCCGGCGGCCTCGGCATCTTCAGCCTCGAGGGCGTCGGAGAGGTCCGGCTCGAGCCTGGTGGGCGGTTCCTCGCCAACGCCCGGAACCGCCGGGCCGTCCGTCTCCTCCGCGCTGCGCTGCACGTCCAGCCAGGCGCTGAGTACGTCCTCGTCGTCGGGCCGGTCGGGCACCACGATGAGCGGCGGGATGCCGAGCGCGGGCTCCGCGTAGTGCTGTTCGAGGACCTGGCCGATCAGTTGCTCGCGGGTCAGATCTTCGACCTTGTCGATGATCAGGCCCTTGCGGCCCACCACCCGGCCCCGGCGGATGTAGAACACCTGGACGGCGGCCTCCAACTCGTCCTCGACGATGCCGAAGCAGTCGAGGGCATCAGCGCTCTGCGTGACCATCTGCTGCTTCTCGATGGTCTTGCGCACCGCAGCCAGACGATCCCGGAGCCGGCCGGCTCGCTCGAACTCGAGACCTTCGGCTGCCTCGTGCATCTCCTCCTCCAGGCGGCGGACGACCGGCGTCGTGTCACCGTCGAGGAAGTTGATGAGCTCGGAGACCAGGTCGTGGTAGACGTCGGCGCCGATGGCCTCGATGCACGGGCCTGAGCACTTCTCGATGTGGAAGAGCAGACACGGTCGACCCTGGCGCTGATGCGTGCGCAGCTTGTTGTCGCTGCAGGTGCGGATCGGGAAGGTCCGCAGCAGCGAGTCCAGGGTCTCGCGGATGGCATAGGCGTGGGCGTAGGGACCGAAGTAGCGACTCCCCTTGGTCCTGGCCCCCCGGCGGACCATGGCCCGGGGCCACTCGTCGCCGGTGGTCACCGCCAGGAACGGGTAGCTCTTGTCGTCGCGGAGGCGGACGTTGAAGCGAGGCTTGTGCTGCTTGATCAGGCTGTACTCGAGCATCAGGGCCTCGACGTCGTTGCGGACCTGGATCCACTCCACGCTCTGCGCCGAGGCCACCATCTGGGCGGTGCGGGGCAGGAGGTGCGCAGGGTTGCCGAAGTAGTTGGACAGGCGGGCACGCAGGGACTTGGCCTTGCCGACGTAGATGACCCGCCCCTCGCCGTCCCGGAACTGGTAGGACCCGGGGGCGTCGGGGATGGTGCCGGCCGGCGGTCGTTGCAACACCCATCGAGTGTGCCGCACAAACCCGCGCTTGCCCACGTTGAGGCTCTATGCTGGATCCACGCCGGCCCGGTATCCGGCGACATACCGATCTCGAGGTCGACATCCCCGCGGATGGGCGACCGGGCTGTCCCCGCCGACCATCGATTGAGGTCTCTCCGCAATGGAGGTTCCTGATGCTCCGGCTTCAATCGCCCCTACCCGACGAGTACACGGTCGCCGACCCCCAGACGCTGGCCTCGAGGATTGAGGCCGCCAAGGCCGCACTGGGCTCCCAGCTGCTCATCCTCGGACACCACTACCAGCGCGACGAGGTGATGATCTGGGCCGACTCTCGGGGCGACTCGTTCGGGCTGAGCCGCCTGGCCGCCGCCAACCACGACGCCCGTTACGTGGTGTTCTGCGGCGTGCACTTCATGGCCGAGTCGGCGGACATCCTGACTGGACCGGAGCAGGCGGTGATCCTCCCCGACCTCAACGCCGGCTGCTCCATGGCCGACATGGCCGACATCGAGTCGGTCGAAGAGGCGTGGGAGGCCATCGCCGAGGTGACCGACATGACCACAGTGGTGCCCATCACCTACATGAACTCCTCGGCCGCCCTCAAGGCGTTCGTCGGCCGTCACGGTGGCGCCGTGTGCACGTCATCGAACGCCCAGGCCGTGCTCACCTGGGCCCTGGCCCAGCGCGGGCCGGCCACCAAGCTGCTGTTCTTCCCCGACCAGCACCTGGGCCGCAACACCGGCTACCAGCTGGGCTTCACCGAGGCCGACATGGCGGTGTGGGATCCCCGAGCAGAGCTGGGGGGGTTGGACGAGCGCATCGTCAAGGAGCGCACCTTCCTGTTGTGGAAGGGTCACTGCTCGGTGCACCAGCGCTTCCGCCCCGCCCATGTCCAGGCGTGGAGGGCCGACCATCCCGGCGGTCTGGTCGTCGCCCATCCCGAGTGCTCCCATGACGTGGTGGCCCTGGCCGATCAGGTGGGCTCCACCGACGCCATCATCGCCGCCGTCGAGGCCGAGTCCTCCCGGGTCGCCTCCGGCGAGGCTGCTGCGAGCACCGCCATCGGCATCGGCACCGAGATCCACCTGGTGGCCCGCCTGGCCGCTGAGCATCCGGAGCTCGCCATCTCGTCCCTCGACCCGTTGGTCTGCCCGTGCTCGACGATGTTCCGCGTCGACGCCCCCCACCTGTGCTGGGTCCTCGAGAACCTGGTGGAGGGTCGGGTGCTCAACCGGATCACCGTCGACGAAGCCACCGCGGCGAACGCCCGGGTCGCCCTGGAACGGATGCTGGCCATCACCTGAGATTGAGCCGCGTGTGAGGATGGGGCTCGCGCAGGGCAGGCCGGGGACCTGTCCGGCGACCCATCCTCAGCAGGGGAGGATGCTCACCCCGTAGGGTGCGAATGCCAGATCCCGGGTGACCACAGCCAGGCTCCCGACGAGCGCCTGGGCCACCAGCATCCGATCGAACGGGTCGCGGTGGTGCGGTGGGAGGCCGGCGGCCACCTCGGCGTGGGCGTGGGTTATCGAAAGGGCCTCGAACCCCTCATCGGCAACCGCCTCCGAGAGAGGCTCGGGGGTGCGGAGCTTGCCCAGGGCGGCCTTGATGCCTGCTTCCCAGATCGACGCTGCGCTGACCACGACGAGGGTGTTCGGGTCGGCAATGGCGGCCACAGCCTCCTCGGAGAGCTCCACTCCGGTCAGCCACCACAGCAGGGCGTGGGTGTCGAGCAGCAGGTTCAACTCGTTCCCTCGAAGGCGTCGACCACTTCGGCGGGGGTTTCGTCGAAGTCGGCCGCCATCTCGACCCGGCCTGCCCAGCGGCCCTGGCGGCGAGACGAGCTGGCGCCCCCATAGGGAACGAGTCGGGCCACCGGCTTGCCGGTCCTGCCGATGACGATCTCGGTGCCCGACTCGACCAGCTTGATCAGGCGGGAGAGGTGCGTCTTGGCCTCGTGGATGTTGACGACCGGTCCAGGCCGATAGGGTGACGACATGGACTAAGTCTAGTCCAGTCGTCTCAAACGAGCAGTGGGGCCAGGAACTTCCCGGTGTGGCTGGCGTTCGTCTTGGCCACTTCCTCGGGGGTGCCCTCGACCACGACGGTTCCCCCGCCGTTGCCCCCCTCGGGACCCATGTCGACGATCCAGTCCGAGGTCTTGATCACGTCGAGGTTGTGCTCGATGACCAGCACCGTGTTGCCGGCGTCGACCAGGCGCGACAGCACGGTGAGCAGCTTGCGGATGTCCTCGAAGTGCAGGCCCGTGGTCGGCTCGTCGAGCACGTAGAGGGTCTGGCCCGTCGATCGCTTCGACAGCTCGGAGGACAGCTTGATGCGCTGAGCCTCCCCGCCGGAGAGGGTGGGGGCGGGCTGGCCCAAGCGGACGTAGCCGAGACCGACATCGACCAGGGTCCGCATGTGGCGGGCGATGACCGGCTGGTTGGCGAAGAACTCCGCCGCCTCCTCGCAGGGCATGTCGAGGACCTGGGCGATGTTCCTCCCCTTGAAGGTGATGTCCAAGGTGTCACGGTTGTACCGTGCCCCTTTGCACACCTCGCAGGGAACGTACACGTCGGGGAGGAAGTGCATCTCGATCTTGATGGTCCCGTCGCCCGAGCACGCCTCGCAACGGCCTCCTTTGACGTTGAAGGAGAATCGCCCGGGGAGGTAGCCCCGCACCTTGGCTTCGGTAGTGGTGGAGAACAGCCTCCGGATGTGGTCGAAGACTCCGGTGTAGGTGGCCGGGTTGGAGCGCGGGGTGCGCCCGATGGGCGACTGGTCGATGGAGATGACCTTGTCCACCGAGTCCGCCCCGTCGATGCGCCGGTGCCTGCCGGGAACCTCCTTGGACCGGTAGATGCGGTTCATGAGCGCCCGCAGCAGGATGTCGTTGACCAATGTGGACTTGCCCGACCCGGAGACCCCGGTGACCGCCACCATGATCCCGAGTGGAAACTCGACATCGATGCCCTTGAGGTTGTGCTCCCGGGCGCCACGGACGGTGATCGCACCCTTGGGTTGACGGCGCACGGCGGGGACGGGGATCCGCCTCTTGCCGTTGAGGTACTGGCCGGTGAGGCTGCGACGGGTCTTGAGCAGCTTGGCCACCGAGCCGGACACGACGATCTCTCCCCCGTGCTCGCCGGCTCCGGGGCCGATGTCGACGACGTGGTCGGCGACCCGGATGGTCTCCTCGTCGTGCTCGACGACGATGACCGTGTTGCCCAGGTCGCGCAGGCGCAGCAGCGTCTCGATCAGCTTGCGGTTGTCTCGTTGGTGCAGGCCGATGGACGGCTCGTCGAGGACGTAGAGGACCCCGACCAGACCGCTGCCGATCTGCGACGCCAGGCGGATCCGCTGGGCCTCGCCACCGGCCAGGGTGGCCGCCGAGCGGTTGAGGCTCAGGTAGTCCAGGCCGACATCGAGCAGGAAGCGCATCCGGGCGTTGATCTCCTTGAGCACCCGGTCGGCGATCATGTGGTCGCGCTCGCTGAGCGTCAGGCTGGCCATGACGTCGAGGGCCTGGCCCAGGGGGAGGTCGCACAGCTCGAAGATGCTGCGCTCGGCGACGGTCACCGCCAGGCTGTCGGGCTTGAGCCGGGCTCCTCCGCACGACGGGCAGGGCACCTCGCGCATGTAACCCTCGATGGTCTCCCGTTGGTGGTCCGACTCGGCTTCTGTGTGCCGGCGCTGGAGGTAGGGAATGATCCCCTCGTAGGTGGTGTGATACGAGCGGGTCCGGCCGTAGCGGTTGCGGTACTGCACATGGATCTGCTTGGCCCCCGAGCCGTGCAGCAGGATCTTCTGCTCGGTGCGCTTGAGCTCCCGCCACGGGGTGGCCGTGGAGAACTCGTAGGTGGTGGCCACGGCCTCGAGGACCCGGCCGAAGTACTCGCCGCGCGCCCCGGCCCAGGGGACGACGGCCCCGTCGTCGATCGACAGGTCCGGATCGGGCACAACGAGGTCGGCGTCGACCTCGAAGCGGGTGCCCAGACCGTCACAGTGGGGGCAGGCGCCGTAGGGGGAGTTGAACGAGAAGTTGCGGGGGGCGGGCTCGTCGAACGACAACCCGCAGACCGGGCAGGCCAGGTGCTGGCTGAAGGTCAGGATCTCCTCGGGTCCTCCTTCTGCCTCCACGGTGGTCTGGCCGTCGCGGGGCACGATCTGGATCTCGGCGACGCCCTCGGCCAGGTCGAGCGCGGTCTCCAGTGAGTCGGTCAGGCGCCGCTCGATCCCGTCGCGCCGCACCAGGCGATCCACCACCACCTCGATGGTGTGGTTCTCGTAGCGGGCCAGCTTGGGCGGATCCGACAGCTCGGCCACCTCACCGTCGATGCGGGCCCGGGCGTAGCCCTGCCCGGCCAGCTCGTCCAGGAGGCTCTCGTACTCCCCCTTGCGGCCCCGCACCACCGGGGCCAGGACCTGGAAGCGGGTCCCGTCGGGCAGCTCCAGGATCCGGTCGACGATCTGCTGGGGGGTCTGGCGGGCCACCACGGTGCCGTCCCGGGGGCAGTGGGGCACCCCGACCCGGGCGTAGAGCAGGCGGAGGTAGTCGTAGATCTCGGTGGTCGTCCCCACCGTGGATCGGGGGTTGCGCGACGCCGACTTCTGATCGATGGAGATGGCCGGCGACAGGCCCTCGATGAAGTCGACGTCGGGCTTGTCCATCTG
Organism: Actinomycetota bacterium; assembly: GCA_030945745.1. Classification (GTDB taxonomy): domain Bacteria; phylum Actinomycetota; class Acidimicrobiia; order Acidimicrobiales; family Palsa-688; genus JALZAH01. The sequence goes on along the minus strand of JALYZO010000057.1, from coordinate 9,489 downwards.
GCCCAGGAACTGACGGGCATAGCTCGACAGCGACTCCACGTAACGACGTTGCCCCTCGGCGTAGATCGTGTCGAAGGCCAACGAGCTCTTCCCTGACCCGGAGAGGCCGGTGAAGACGATGAGCTGGTCCCGGGGGAGCTCGACGGAGACGTTGCGCAGGTTGTGCTCGCGGGCACGGCGCACGACGAGGCGGTCAGACACCCCGCCAGGCTAGCAGCGAACGCGTGTTCGCCGACCCACCACCCGTAAGCTCCGGGTCCACCCTCAGGAGCCGACCATGCAGACCTTCGAGCGCGCCGGGCTGACCTTCGACGTGGTGGACGCTGGCCCGGCCGACGGCGCACCGGTCGTGCTCCTCCACGGGTTTCCCGCAAACCCGCGGTCCTGGGAGCGGGTCACCCCGTTCCTCGTCGATGCCGGCCACCGGGTGCTGGTACCTGCCCAGCGCGGTTATTGCCCCGGTGCCCGTCCCTCGCGCCGGCGGGACTACCGGCTGGGCGAGCTGGTCGACGACGTGGTCGCCCTGGCCGATCACGCCGGCCTCGCCCGCTTCGCCGTCGCCGGCCACGACTGGGGCGCCGCCGTCGCCTGGGCCCTGGCCGCCCGCTACCCCGAGCGGATCAGCTCCCTGACCGCTCTGTCCGTTCCCCACCCCCGAGCCTTCCTCCGTGCCCTCGGCAGCACCCAGGCGTTCCGCTCCTGGTACCTGGCGTTCTTCCAGCTGCCCCGGCTCCCCGAGCGGGTTGGCTTGGCCGCAGGACCGAAGATCCTCGAACGCACGGGCCTCGACGCCGAGCTGGCCGAGGCCTACATCGCGGCCCTCCGCGGACCCGGGGCGCTGCGCGGCGCGCTGAACTGGTATCGGGCGCTCCCGTTCAGCAAGGCGGACATGAGCCGCACCGGGGCCGTTCAGGTCCCCACGCTGTATGTGTGGAGCACCAAGGACCCCTTCTTGGGCCACCAGAGCGCCGGCCGCTGCGGCGACTGGGTCCAGGGCCCCTACCGCTTCGAGATCATCGAGGAGGCCTCGCACTGGTTACCGGAGACCGAAGCCACCCGAGTCGGTGGTCTGCTCGTCGACCATCTGGCCGACCACACCTGATCGTCATCCGGCCAGCGCCTTGAGCTCGCCCTTCAGGTCCTCGATCTCGTCGCGCAGGCGGGCGGCGTACTCGAACTGCAGATCGGCGGCGGCATCGCGCATCTCCTCCTCGATCGACGAGATGAGCCGGGCCAGCTCGCCAGGGGGCAGCTTGGCCAGGTCGCTGCGCGCCTTGTCCCGGCGCCGGTCCCTCCGGTTCTGCCCGGGCAGCGCCGACGCGCCCCCCCGACTGCCCAACATGGCCAGGATGTTGGTGATCGCCTTTCGGATGGTCTGCGGATCGATGCCGTGCTCGATGTTGTAGGCCTGCTGCACGGCTCGGCGGCGATGCGTCTCGGAGATGGCCCGCTGCATCGAGTCGGTCGTGCGATCGGCGTACATCACCACCTGGCCGTCGACGTTGCGAGCCGCCCGGCCGATGGTCTGGACCAACGAGGTCTCCGAACGGAGAAACCCTTCCTTGTCGGCGTCGAGGATGGCCACCAGCGAGACCTCCGGCAGATCGAGACCCTCACGCAGGAGGTTGATGCCGACGAGCACGTCGAACTCCCCGAGCCGCAGGTCCCGGAGGATCTCGATCCGCTGCAGGGTGTCGATGTTGGAGTGCAGGTAGCGGACCTTGATCCCCATCTCCAGGAGGTAGTCGGTGAGGTCCTCCGCCATCTTCTTGGTCAGGGTGGTGACCAGCACCCGCTCGCCGCGCTCCACCCGCCCGTGGATCTCGTTCATCAAGTCATCGATCTGGCCCTTGGTGGGCTTCACCGTGACCTCAGGATCGACCAGCCCGGTGGGTCGAACGATCTGCTCCACGACCTGCGTCGACTGATCGATCTCGTAGACCGAAGGCGTCGCGGAGAGGAACACGCACTGGTTGATCCGCCGGTAGAACTCATCGAAGCGCAACGGTCGGTTGTCGGCCGCGGAGGGGAGCCGGAAGCCGTGATCGACGAGCGTCTCCTTGCGGGACCGGTCCCCTTCGTACTGGCCGTGGAGCTGGGGGACGGTCTGGTGCGATTCGTCGACGATCAGCAGGAAGTCGTCGGGGAAGAAGTCGATCAGGGTGTTGGGCGCCTCGCCCGGCTGACGTCCGTCGATGTGGCGGCTGTAGTTCTCGATCCCCGAGCACACCCCGACCTCGGCCAGCATCTCCAGGTCGTAGGAGGTCCGCATGCGCAGCCGCTGGGCTTCGAGGAGCTTGCCCTCCTTCTCGAAGAACTGCAGCCGCTCGGCGAGCTCTGACTCGATCTGCCCGATGGCCCGCTGCATCCGCTCGTCGCCGGCGACGTAGTGGGTGGCCGGGAAGATGACCAGCTCCTCGAGCTCCCCCAGCGTCTCCCCGGTGAGCATGTCGACGGCGGTGATCCGCTCGATCTCGTCGCCGAACAGCTCGATGCGCACGGCGTGCTCCTCGTAGGCCGGGTGGACCTCGATCGTGTCACCCCGCACCCGGAACTTCCCCCGGACCAGGTTGGCGTCATTGCGTTCGTACTGCATGTCCACCAACCGGCGGAGGATGGCGCGCTGATCCTGCTCAACACCCCGCTTGACGTGGAGGATGCGCTTGGCGTACTCGATCGGCGAACCGAGGCCGTAGATGCACGAGACGGAGGCCACCACGATCGTGTCGGGCCGGGTGAGCAGCGCCGAGGTGGCCGAGTGGCGCAGCCGGTCGATCTCGTCGTTGATCGAGCTGTCCTTCTCGATGTAGGTGTCGCTCGAGGGGAGGTACGCCTCGGGTTGGTAGTAGTCGTAGTAGCTGACGAAGAACTCGACCCGGTTGTTGGGGAAGAACTCCCGCATCTCGCTGGCCAACTGGGCAGCCAGGGACTTGTTGGGAGCGATCATCAGCGTGGGGCGCTGCACCGCCTCGATGGTCCACGCCATGGTGGCGCTCTTGCCGCTCCCGGTGATGCCGAGCAGCGTCTGGAAGCGGTCGCCGCGCTCGATGCCCTGGGCCAGCTCGCTGATGGCCTTGGGCTGGTCGCCGGCCGGAGCGAACTCGGAGACGACCTCGAAAGCGGGCATGCGACGATGGTACCGGGACCCTGTGACAGGCTGCCGGCCCGTCAGACCTGGGCGGACAGGAGCGACCAGGCCCGGGTGATCTCCGACTCCAGTGCCTGGCGGTCGCCGTCGTTGTGGATGATCAGGCCGAGGGCCACCAGCTCGGTCAGGTTACGTCGCTCCTCCCGGGTCATCTGGGCCGCCACCCGGGCCCGGGCGTCAGCCTCGCTGAAGCCCCGCTGAGCCACCAGGCGGTCAACGGCCAGGTCGGTCGACACGTCAACGACGATGACCGCCGCCAGACGGTAGGAGCGCACCGTCTCTGCCTTGAGAAGGGGCACGTCGAGCACGACGATCGATGCTCGGGCGTGGGCCATGACCTGCTCGGCCATGACCTGGCCGATCGCCGGGTGGGTGATGGCATCGAGGTCAGCGCGAGCGGAAGCGTCGGAGAACACCACGGAGGCCATGGCCCGACGATCGAGCGTGCCGTCGTCGTGGAGGACGTCGGGTCCGAACCGCTCGACGAGCGCGGCGTAGGCTCGGCCCCCGGGTTCGGTGACCTGGCGGGCGATGCCGTCGGCATCGATGACCGCCGCACCCCGTTCAGCAAGGCCAGCAGCCACGGTCGACTTCCCACTGCCGATTCCCCCGGTGAGACCGACCAGCAGCATCAGACCACCGTAGGTCACCTCGACGCCCGATCCGGACGAGGTCGAAACCGAAGGACTAGGTCAGAAATAGTTCGACCGGACTATTGCCAGATGGTCTGCCGGTCGCGACGGTGGAAGGGCGCATGCGGTACAACGACCTACCATGGACGATCCCAAGAGTGCCCCCCTTCCCGGATGCGCCGAGGTGATCACGTGAGTGACGATCAAAGCCAAGAGTGCCGGCGCCGAGACCTGCTCACCGATCTGTACGGCACCAACGTGCCGGCCAGCGTCGGCGGACTCCTGCTCCGCACGGTCGACGTGGCCAACCTGTTCCAGGTCTCCGAACGGACCGTCTCGGAGTGGGCCCGACAGGGTCGGATCCCTTCGGTGCGGACGCCAGGGGGTCATCGGCGCTACCCGGCCGACCAGGTCAGGCGTCTGTTGGAAGCCGCGGAGGAAGGCTACGAGTCACGGCCGGAGACACATGGCCAGCCAACCGCCTCGGCGTCCTCGGGGGTCACCAACATCGGCACCAGACGATCCGCCACCATCTGAGCCGATGCCGTACCCCCGGGGGTCGCGCTACTCGCTGTCGGTGACCGATGGATCTTCGTCCGGAGCGGTCTCGGCAACCGGGGCGGTGTCGGGCACACTGGTCGGCTCGTCAGCCACCGGCGCCGGAGCCGCACCAGCCGGATCGTCACCGGCCACCGCTCCGCCACTCTCCTCGAGGAACTCCGCCCACGCCTGCTGTGCCTCGGACTCGGGCTCGAAGTCGCCGTATGCGGCTCCCACGTAGTTGCCCGCGTCGTCGTAGGCGTGCTCGCCGAACGCGTCTCGGTACTCGGCCGACACCTCGCCGCCCTCGGCGGCCTGCTTGATCGACAGGCTGATCCGGCGACGCTGCAGGTCGATGTCGATGATCTTGACCCACAGCTCCTCGCCGGGGGTGACGACCTGCTCGGGTAGGTCCACGTGGTGGCTGGCCATCTCGGAGATGTGGACCAGCCCTTCGATGCCCTCGCCGACCTGCACGAACCCGCCGAAGGGCACCAGCTTGGTCACCCGGCCGTAGACCAGCTCGCCGACGCGGTGGGCATTGGCGAACTCCTGCCACGGATCGGCCTGCGTGGCCTTGAGCGAGAGGCTTATGCGTTCCCGGTCCAGATCGACATCGAGCACCCTGACCTCGACCTCGTCGCCGACGGCAACGACGGAGGAGGGGTGGTCGACGTGCTTCCACGACAGCTCGGACACGTGGATGAGGCCGTCCATGCCGCCAAGGTCGACGAACGCACCGAAGTTGACGACCGACGACACCGTGCCCTGGCGCACCTCGCCCGGCTTGAGGTTGGCCAGGAACTCGTCGCGCTGCTCCTTCTGGGTCTCCTCCAGCCACGCCCTGCGGGACAGGACGACGTTGTTGCGGTTCTTGTCCAGCTCGATGATCTTGGCTTCGAGGTTCCGCCCCACGTAGGGCTGCAGGTCGCGAACCCGGCGCAGCTCGACCAGAGAGGCCGGCAGGAAGCCGCGAAGGCCGATGTCGAGGATGAGGCCGCCCTTGACCATCTCGATGACCGGGCCCGACACCACACCGTCGCGCTCCTTGATCTCCTCGATCGTGCCCCAGGCCCGCTCGTACTGTGCCCGCTTCTTGGACAGGATCAGGCGCCCTTCCTTGTCCTCCTTCTGCAGGACAAGGGCCTCGATGGCGTCGCCAACGGTGACGATCTCGGAGGGATCGACATCATGGCGGATCGACAGCTCCCGGGCCGGGATGACACCCTCGGACTTGTAGCCGATGTCCAGCAGCACCTCGTCCTTGTCCACCTTGACCACGGTCCCGCCCACGATGTCACCGTCATCGAACTCGACGATGGTGCCGGCGATTGCCTCTTCGAGCGTGGTGCCGTCAAGGTCATCGGCGACGATCTGACGCGGCGTGTAGGCACCGCTCTCATCGAAGGTTCCCATGCGGGATGCCTGACCGTCGGGGTCGGAGGCGGTGAGGGTGGTCGTCGTGGAGTCGGTCATGAAGGAGGGGGCCTTTTCTTTCCGGAAAGGGGGCGAACGGCTCGCCCAGAGGCTCGATCCTACACCCGCGTCGCGGCCATCCCCCCGGGCGATTCCAGCGGTTTGGACGCCACCACCAGGCATTCCGGGTGATCCAGGTCAGGCGGCCGGGCGGCGTTGGCACCCGGGCGCAACCGACCACGGGCGGTCACCAGGAGCCGCAGCTCGGGGTGCCGGTAAGAATGGTGTCACCAGCCGCAAACCAGGGCTGACGTAGCCGCTGGCGTGCGAAGGTCGACGTCGCTGAGCCATCGCGAGCAAGATGGGCGGGCATGGGAACGTCGCGGATGGGCGTTGATGACCTTGTTGAGCACTGGACGGTGCTCCCGGACGAGCGCGATCTTGTCGCCGGCAAGCGTGGCGCGACTCGATTGGGCTTCGCGTTGCTGCTGAAGTTCTACACGAACCGTGGCAACTTTCCGCTGGACGAGGTGCGTTCCCGCCGAGGTGGTTGAGTTCGTCGCCCGGCAGGTACAGGTGCCAGCCTCCGATCTGGACTCCTACCTCTGGACTGGGCGCACCATCCAGTACCACCGTGCCCAGATACGTAAGCATCTGGGTTTTCGGGAGTGCAGCGTCGACGACGCAGAGAAGCTGACGGCGTGGGTGGCCGAGCACGTGGCCTGCAGGGAACGCCGGTGCGACCAGGTACTGGCGGAGCTGATGGTCCGCTGCCGAGCGGAGTGCATCGAGCCACCCACGCCACGACGATGCGATCCGATCGTTTTCGGCGGCGCTGCACCCGGCAGAGGAGGCGCTGACGTTGCGGATCTCCTCTCGGCTCAGCTGCAAGCGGGAGGGGTCCCTCGCGTTCAATGGACCGCCAATCCTCGCCGCAGCCCCGCCCACAACGCCAGGCCCAGCCACCTCGGTGCACGAACAGCGTGACCGGCGCTGCCCCCCGATGCTCAGCCAGTCACGCCGCTAACACGGGGCCCGGCGGTTCGAGAGAGGACCATACCTGTGTGTTGGCCGGCGATCAACCCCCCTGACACCCCGGACGACGACGAGGAGTGACCAGTGCCGCCGCCCGCCTTCCGACGGACCGCACGTACCCGCTCGCTAACGCAGAAAGCGTACATACGTTCTGGCGATACTGGCCTGGCGCGACCAGGTCAGTCGGCCCGCCATAGCGGGGTCGTACGACCCAACGGGCGCCGGAGCACTTGGGCCAACGTCGGGGAAGTTGGCCAATGTCGAGCGGCCTCAGGAGGCGCCGACGGTGGCAAGTGCACTGAGTCGTTCAGCCCATGTGTCGATGTCTTGCACGCCCCATAGCCTCGCGACCTGGAGTGCGCTATCAGTCGCCGGGCGGAGGTCGCCGACGAGGCCGTAGTGCATGCGGGGGCCCAAGGTGGGCTGGGTCCACGTTTAGGCCACCTCCTCCAGGCTCCGCCCCGCCTCCCGGGCCCGGTGTCCGAAGTCGTGGCGCAGATCGTGGAAGGTCACATCACCCACCAGCTCCCACTCCTCTTTGGTGGTGGCCGCCCGCAGCTGACGCCACCAGTGGGCGATGCCCGCCTCGGTGAGGCGGGGGCTGCGCTGGCGTCCATGTCTCGTCTGCTCGCGCTGCGAGCGCGCACGAATGAACTGCAGCTGCTGCGCGTCAGCGTGGCTCAGACGCGTCCGCAGCTCATCCTCCTGTCGGGACAGCGTCGCGTTGGCAAGACCTTTCTGGTTCAGCAGCTGCTCGCCGGGCGGGACGGTAATGTGGTCCCCCTCTACTTCGAGGCAACGCAGGCCGGGCCGGCAGCCGAGATCGCCCGCTTCCACCGGACACTGAGCGCGGCCCTTCCAGGAGACGTCCTTCCTCCGGGACCGACGCCCACCTCGTGGGAGCAGGCCCTGCGCTTGACGGCCTTCGCCGCTCGTCGCCACCCACTTGTGGTGGCCATCGACGAAGCCACGTACCTGATGTCGTCCACTCCCTCGTTCGCCAGCGAGGTTCAGGTCGTCTGGGACTGGCTGACCGCTCAAGCGGACCCACCGCGCCTGAGCCTGATCCTGACCGGATCGGCCATGGGGATGGTGGAGGATGCCCTGTCGACGGGCGGCGCGCTCTACCAACGGCCGACCTTGACGATCGCCGGTGGCCTACCCACCGAGCTCGCCGACGCCGGACCCTTGCCTTGGGCTCCCAGCGCCGCCCCGCTTGACCAGTTCTCGGATGCTGCTGAGTTCCCAAGTCCATCCTACGACCCAAGCTGAATGTCACACCCCGCTCGTAGGGTTGGTTCCATGCCGGAGTGCACGTGGGGAGGTCGAGCGGAAGAGGTGGTCAATGACCTCGACAAGCTTGTCCACGACGTGCAGCCGGGGCTCCTGGCCGGCGACGACGCCGGCCGGCTGGCCTTGATGTTCGACCGGGCGAGCGGCTCTGTGCGGTGGCCAAGACGGTGTGTGCGAAACGGGCGTCGGAGTGCGCGCAGTGGTCGAGGGACGGGTTCCGGTCTCCCGAAGAGTGGTACGCCCGCATGATCGGCGCCGGGCTCGGCACCGCGAGGGATCAGCTGGAGCTGGCCGATCAAGTCGACGATCAGGCGGAGGTTGCTGAGGCGTGGAGGAAGGGGGAGATCTCCTCCGCGCAGACCAAGGAGATCACCAAGGCCGCCCAGGCGGACCCCAGAGCGGCGAGGAAGTTGATCAGCAAAGCCAAGTCCTCGTCGCACAAGGGTTTGAAGGATGCGTGCCGGGAGACGATCGTCAACGCCCAATCTGCGGAGGATGAGGCGGAGAAGCATCGCCGGCTCCATGAAGGCCGGTATTGCCGGCTGTGGGTTGATGACGACGGGGCAGGCCGCGTCGAGGCGAAACTCACACCGGAGGCGTTGGCGACGATCCGGGCGTGTTTGGATCCGTTCGTGCAGGCCGAGTTCGACCTGGCCCGCTTGCAGGGACGCCGGGAGCGTCACGAAGCGTACGCCGCTGATGCCTTGGTGGCCATGGCCCGAGCCGCAGCAGCCCGCCGCCACCCCGCCGGCCCCGACACAGATCCCGGTCCTGATATCGGCGACCCCGGCCGTGGCCCCGACGATCCCAGCCCCAAGCCCGCCGGCCCTCCTTCGACGGTGATCGCGGTGGTGTCCCACGACGCTCTGCTCCGCGGTCACACCGAGGACGGCGAGACATGTGTGATTGAGGGGGTGGGCCCGGTTCCGGTGGCCACCGTGCGGGCCATGACCGCTGATGCGTTCCTGGCCGCAGTGGTCTCTGATGGGATCGACATCCGCTCAGTGGCTCATCTCGGCCGGCAGGTCACGGCCCGCCAGCGCACCGCGTTGACGGTCCGGGACCCGCATTGCGTGGTCCCGGGGTGTCATGTGGCTGTCGGTCTGGAGATCGACCATGTCACCGGATGGACCGTCACCCGCACGACCACCATGGACGATCTGGCCAGGCTCTGCGCCCATCATCACCACCAAAAGACCCACGACGGGTGGACCCTCACCGGGGCTCCCGGCCAGTGGGCCTGGACCGGGCCGGCCACCGCCCGCGACCCCGGCGATCCGAAACAGACCGGGCCACCGGGGCTCACCACCCTGTTCGACAACTGATGAACCGCCCGGGATCGGCCGCGAGCCGATCCCGCCGGCGCGCCCCCCGGCCGGCCCCCCCCCCCCCCCCCCCCCCCCCCCCCCCCCCCCCCCCCCCCCC
>JALYZO010000047.1 GCA_030945745.1 Actinomycetota bacterium | reverse complement strand
ACCTGCCTGCCCGGATTCGGGCACTTCTATCCCATGGTGCCCCTGGGGACCGCACTGGTGGCCGCCGGCCACGAGGTGGTCTTCGCCACCGCCGAGGAGTTCTGCCCCCACGTCGAGGAGATGGGCTTCGGCTCGTTCCCGGCCGGGATCAGCTTGGCCAGTCAACTCGAACAGGCCGGCGCCACCATCCCCGAGGCGGCCATGCCCCCGGGCAAGGAGCGGTTCACCGCGTTCGTACCGAGGATGCTGGGAGGCGTCGCCGCACCCCCCCGGGCCCGGGACCTCCTGCCGTTCCTGAAGGACTGGCGACCCGACCTGGTTGTCCACGAGGAGACCGAGCTCGGCGGTCCACTGGCCGCCGCGGCCGCCGGGATCCTGTGGGCCGATCAGGCCGTGGGCATCCTGCGCCCGCTCGCCATGGCCTGTCTGGCCGGCGACACCCTGGCCCCGCTGGCCGAGGAGTGGGGCGTCGACCTCGGTCCCTGGGCGGGGCTGTTCCGTTACCTCTACCTCGACGTGTGCCCTCCCAGCCTGCAGTCGGCCGAGATCGCCCAGATCAACGTGGCCCATCTGATGAGCAACCTGACGACCGACGCCGCCGGGGAGGGCCTGCCCGAGTGGATCGACGCCCTCGACGGTGGCCGGCCCACCGTCTACGTCAGCCTGGGCACCATCTTCAACCAGGACCCCGGCGTCTTCGCCACCGTCCTGGCGGCCTTGAGCGACGAGCACCTCAACCTCATCGTCACCCTCGGACCGGGCTCAGACCCGGCCGTCCTCGGTCCTCAGCCTGACCATGTGCACGTGGAAGCCTTCATCCCCCAGGACCTGATTCTTCCCCGCTGCGACGTGGTGATCAACCAGGGAGGGACGGCCATCCTGTCCATCCTCGGCCACGGGCGACCCGTGCTGGTGCTGCCCCAAGGGGCCAACCAGTTCCACAACGCCGAGGCCTGTGTGGCCAGTGGCGCCGGCCGTAGGCTCCTGCCGGACCAATTCGACGCGGCGTCGGTGCGCACCGAGGTCCTGCGCCTGCTGGACGAGCCCAGCTACGGCGAGGCGGCAGCCCGCCTGGCCGGCGAGATGGCGGCCATGCCCGGCCCGGCCCAAGGTGTCGCACTTCTCGAGCAGTTGGTCCGGGAGCGAGTCCCGCTGCTGGCGTCACGGTGAGCGGCCCGGTGACCGGAGCGGCGGCCGTGGCCCTTGCCGACCTGGACGAAGACGCCGCACCGGTGGTGCGCACCGACATCCCCGGCCCCCGCTCGGCGGAGCTGTGGGAGCGCGACGCGCGTCATCACGCCTCCAACTCGTCGCCGCCGGCCCAGCTGCTGCGTCTGGTGATGACCGACGGTCATCGCGCCCTTGTCCGCGACGCCGACGGCAACGTGTTCATCGACCTCTCCTCGGGCGTGGTGGTGACCAACCTCGGGCACTCACCCGCACCGGTGGTCGCCGCCCTGGCCGAGGAGATGGGGCGGCTCATGCACTTCTTCGACTTTGCCACCCCCGCCCGGGCGGAGTTCTTCGAGGCGCTGGCCCGAACCCTTCCCCCCGAGCTGGCGACGTTCCAGATGTACACCACCGGGAGCGAGGCGGTGGAGGCTGCAATCCGCCTGGCCAAGTCCTACACCGGCAACTACGAGGTCGTCGCCTTCGACCGGGCCTGGCACGGCCGGACGCAGGGATCCATGTCGCTCATGGGCGCCTCGCCGCTCAAGCACGGCTACGGCCCCTACGCCCCCGGGGTCATCCGCAGCTTCGACGCCTACTGCTATCGGTGCCCGCTCGGTCTGCACCGCGCGTCCTGCGAGGTGGCTTGCGCCCGTTCGCTGGAGGGGTTCTACGAGCAGGCGGGCGAGGGCCGACTGGCTGCGGTGATCATCGAACCGGTCCAGGGCGTCGGGGGGGTCATCGCCCATCCGCCGGAGTTCCTCGCCCACCTGCGGCGGTTCTGTGACCGCATGGGGGCACTCCTGATCTTCGACGAGGTCCTGACCGGAGCGGGCCGCACCGGTTCCATGTGGGCCTTCGAGCGCTCAGGTGTGGTCCCCGACGTGCTCATCGCCGGCAAGG
>JALYZO010000034.1 GCA_030945745.1 Actinomycetota bacterium | reverse complement strand
GGCACAGGTCAATCGGACGGCTTCCGCCGGTTTCGACTGACGGTGGCCTCCTTGGCGCGTGTCGGCCGCGCCGGCCGCGCCGCCCTGGCCGGCCGGGACGGTCTTTCGGCCGTTCCTCGGGCGGTGGCGACGGTCCGGAGGTGCTCGGCCACCAGGTCGGCCAGTTGACGAACCGTTCGTTCGTCGAGTGCGGGCGTGGCGGACGCGGTTCGGGCCCGAACCGGAAGGCGCCGGCGGATGGCATCCATCTGGCGCCTGACCGCCTGGAGCTGCGCGGTGATCGATTCGGTCATGTCGTCAGTCGATCCCGGTCGGGCTCCGACGGCGGTGATCGAGGCGATGGCCGCCTCGACGCGCTCCAAAAGGTCCGAATCGGTCCTGTCGGATGCCGATCCCATCGTCGTCGACACCCCGTCGATGGTGTCCAGGATGCGTTCGAGGTCCTCCGCCTGGGCCGATGCCAGCCGCCCGACGGTCTCCTCCAGGCTGTTGAGGGTCGCCTTGTTCTGGCGGTCGGTCGTGTCCTGCTGGCGGGTGAGCTCGGCGATGCGCTCCTCGAGGCGGGTGATGGCCGACGTCGTCGAACGATCGACCGGCGGCGGGGCGGTCTCCTTGAACTCCTTGATCGCCCGATCGATCGCCTCGGTCACGGCCTCGTCGATGGCCTGGGCGGCGGTGGTGGCCGAGGCCTCCATGCGGGCACCGACGGTGAGGCCGAGGCGCTCGAGGGTCCGGGTCGTGTGCTCGCTCAAATCGACGGGCCGCTCCTCGGCGGTCTCGATCAGCATCTCGGCGAGGGTCTCGATGCGGGCCACGGCGTCGGAGGTCCCCTCGACCAGGTGCTCGACATGCAGACCGATGGCCTGGCCCTCATCGTGCTCGGCGCTGGCGTCGGCCGAGGCGCTGAGCTGGTCGGCGATCTGCGTGAGCGAGGCGGACACGGACTCGTTGAGGCCTTCTATCTCGCGACTGACCTGGTCCAGCCCGCCGGTGAGTGCCCCGTTGGCCTCTTCGGCGTTTCGGGAGAGCTGGTCGCTGACGCTCTGGGCCACGTCGGCCAACTCGAAGGACAGGGCCGAGGCCATCTGTTCGACCCGACCGGTCGCTCGCCCGCTCTCGGCCACCGCTTCGACGATCTCCATCGTCGCCTGGTCCTGGATGTCTCGGTGCGCTTTGGCGGTCAGGCCACTGCTCGGCCCGGCCGCCGCCGCACCGGTGGCTGGAGGGGTGACGCGGTCAAGGACCAGATCGCGCAGGGCCGAGGTCTGCGCGGCCAGAGCGGTGATCTGATCGGTGACCGTGGCCAGCGTGTTGATGACCAGGTCCATCCTGTCCTCCAGGGCGGCATCGTCGGGAGCTCGATGCTGCGGCTCCGCGATGGCTTCTGGCACGTCTGCGGACCTGGAGGGCGCTCGGCGGGGGGCCGGCCGTTGCGAACCCTGGCGTCCCCGGGGTCGACTGTCTGGTTTTGGTGCCTCGGGTCCCGGCCAGGGGATGTTGACGTCAAGATCCTCCGACTCGCTCCCCCTTCGATCCATCCCGCGGACAGTACTGGATGGCGACGGGGCCGAGGAAGTGCCGTCACCCGGTCTGGCGTGCCCGTGCGGGATGGGCGTCACCGAAGAAGGCCCGCCAGCGACCGGTACAGCGCACCGTGCGCCTCGCCCATCTTCGCCACGTCGAAGTGCTCCTGGAGCCGCGTGGTGGCAGCTTCGATCACCGCTCCCCGTCGACCGCCGTGCTCGAGGAGGTCGAGGGTGGCGCGTGCCATGCCGTCGATGTCACCGAACGCGCACAGGAACCCCGAACGCCCCTGCTCCACGACGTCGCGGTTGCCGACCACGTCGGAGAGGACGACGGGCACCCCCGCCCGCATGGCCTCGAGGGGGGCGTAGGGACCGCCTTCGAAGCGCGACCCCAGGACAAACACGTCGAGCTGGTCGAGCACGGCGCCGGCGCCGGGGAGGTGGTGGATCTGGTGGAATCGGCCGGCCAGGCCGGCGCGGGCCGTGGCCTGGTCGATCAGGCCCTGGAGGGGGCCCATGCCGATGAGGAGCCCGTGGACGTCGGGGCGCCGGCGGATCACCTCAGCGCACACGGCGACGAAGTCCTCAGGGGCCTTTTGGTCCACCAGACGGGCCACCGTGCCGACGAGGGGCACGCCCGGAGGGAGGCCGAGGCCAGCCCGCAGGTCGGGGATGTCCGCTGGCGGCCTCGGGTGGAGGTCGATCCCGTTGGGGATCAGCCAGATGCGCTCTGGTTTGACCAGGTTGAGCCGACGGGCCAGGGCCGCCTCGCTGTTGGACACCGCGACCAGGGCGGCCGTTGACCGACCGAGGAGCCGTTCGACGCGGACCGTGGCAGCGCCGGTGACCAGGCCGTTGGGGGTGTAGGCCACCGGCAACCGGCTGGCCGTGCCGGCCAGGCGGGCCAGGGCCCCGCCCACCGAGCTGTGGCCGTGGAGCACGTCGGGCTCGATCCGCCGGGCCAGGGCGGCCAGGCGGGCGGCGGCCACAGGGTTCGTTGGGCGGGTGGCCGAACGGCGCATGTCGATGCGGTGCAGGACCGCACCGGCGGCGGCCATGGCCGCCACGGCGTCGCTGTCGAAGACCGCCCCCGAGGCGCCGGCCCACCTTCGCAGGGGGGGCAGGGCCACATGGTGGTCGGCGTCGGGCGTGGATCCGACCACGTCGGTCACATGGCGCGAGGTGCCGCCCCGGACCGCTTCGAGGACGTGGAGGACCCGCGGTGCTCGGCTCGCAGAGGGCCGCCCGGTGGTCAATAGGCCTTGGCGCGCCGGAAGACCACCGCTGGAAGGGTGCGAGCCAGCAGCACCAGGTCAAGGCCCATGGACCGGGTGGTGACATACGTCAGGTCCAGGTCGACCATGTCGGCGTAGCGCAGGGCGTTGGCGCCGTGCACCTGCCACAGCCCGGTGATGCCGGGCGACACCTTGTGGCGGATCTGGGCGGACACGTCGAACTCGTCGGGGTCGACGGGGAGCGGCCGAGGCCCCACCAGGCTCATGTCACCCTTGATGACGTTGACCAGCTGGGGCAGCTCGTCGATGGAGAAGCGGCGGATGACGGCACCGACGGGGGTGATGCGAGGGTCGTTCTCCAGCTTGAACAGCAGGCCTTCGGTGTTGATGTTGCTGGTCAGGTGCTCGTGGCGGCGAGCCTCGGCGTCGACGATCATGGAACGGAACTTGTAGACGGTGAAGCTCCTGCCGTTGCGACCGACCCGGCGCTGGCGGAAGATGGCGGGACCCGGGTCGTCGATGCGGATGGCCAGTGCCACGCTGGCCAGCATGGGGCTGATGAGGAACAGTACGACCGAGGCCACCACCACGTCGAAGACCCGTTTGGCCATGCTCGACCCCGACGACGGGCTGGTCCGGATGGGGATCACCGCCAGATCGCCCAGGTGCGCCTTGGTCTGATGGACGGCGATGCCCGGCACCGGCAGCACCATGGCGCAGTCCACCCGGTTGCCGGCGAAGCGAACCAGGTCACGGAAGACCGCCTCGTTGATGCTGTCGACCACGCAGAGCACCTGCTCGACCCGGTGGACGGCCAGGAGTCGCTCGACCAGCGCCCGGCCGTCGCTCGGTCCGTGCCCTTCGGGCCCAGTGGGGACGAAGGAGCCTGCATGCACCAACCCCGCCTCCCGGTAGGTCCGCAGGCGGTGGACCATCTGTTCGACCCGCTCGGCGGGGCCGATCACGAGGGTTCGTCGCAGGCCCTTGCCTCGCCGGCGCGCGGCGCTGATGATCAGCCATAGCAGGGCACGTACGGCGGTCAGCATCACCAGGACGGCCAGGGCGGCCCGCCACGCCTGGCCGGTGGTGGTCCCGTCCACTCCGGTGTCGAGCACCAACAGGATGCTGGTCGCCACCGGGAGGAATCGCAGCGGATACCACGCCACCCCCTGGGTCTCGAGGATCACCCGCGGTTTGAACAGACCGAAGACCAGGCCGGCGCTGATCAGCACCGCCGCGGCCAGCAGCCCGGTCCTGGTGGAACCCGTGACCCAGGCGGTCAAGGCGCCGGCCACCGCGGCATCCATCGTGACGGGGATCAGGCGGCGTTGTGCCCCGTGCCACGATTCGAGGACGCCCAGCCACGACCGGCGGCGTGGCCCGGCGGGGACACTCGTGATCGCCACCGGGCGACCCCGCTCGCTCCCCGATGGGACGCTCAACGCTCTCATGCTCACCGTCTCAGCGATCGGTGCGCTCTTCGGTCAACCAGGGCGTAGCGTCGGCAGCGCCCCGAGGGGATCAGGCCGCCTGGCGGTGCTGTCGAGCAGCAAGGGTGAGCGACGTGCCCAGCAGGATCAACAACGCTGCAGCCAGGAGCGCCACGAAGATGTCCGCTCCGGTGGAGGCCAGGGCGCCACCGCTGCCCCCGGTGTTCGTCCCGGTCGCCGCGGTGTCAGACACCCCGGGGTTGGCATTGGCATTGTCCGACGTCGACGGGTTGGAGATGCACTGGCCCGTCGAGTCGGTCGTGCACGTCTGTGCCTGGGCGACCGGCATGGTGAAGGCACCGAAGAGCCCGATCATCAGCGTCAGGCTGCTCAGCCACAGGCCCAGCCGGGGCCGCCTGCTGCTCGTTGATCGTGACCTGCAAATCTTCGACACGTGCGTGACCGAACCCTTCCCCAGGACGCTTGCTGTGATTGAGCGCCGTCGGAATGCATCATTGCTGCTAGGCGATGCCGGAGTCAAGCCATTCGCTCCGTGGCGACGGTTTCTGTGAAGGCTCATGACAGCTTCACGGCGGCGTAGGTGGGCTGCACCCGGGGAGTGGGGACGACGGTGAAGTGCTCCGGACCTGAGGGGCGGCCCGGCAGGTCGACGTTGAGGACGACCCGGAGATGGCTGATCGACGGCAGGGTGACCAGGAAGGTGATGGTCCGCAGGCCGTTCTGGGTGGTGGTGCCCGCTCGCTCCGCCGAGGCCCCGCCGGCGAGGTTCGTCGCCTGGGAACCGGCCAGGTGGGTGCCGGCGGGGAGGTAGAGCGTGACCAGGCCCCGGTACTCGCCTGGCGGGTCGGCCTTGTTGGGACCGGGGCCGAAGATGTACTGCGAACGACGGCTGGGGGGGGCGGCGTTGATGAGATCGATGGCCGCGCTGAGGTGGCCCACCGGACCGCCACCGGGGCGGGTCCCGGTGATGTTCAGGCTGCTGAACAGGTAGTAGTCGAGCTTGTTGGCCCCGAAGTTCTGCACGGTGAGCTGGGCGAAGTCGACACCGGGACCCGGCAGCGCACCGTCGGCGCCGAGGTCTTTGATGGCCCTCTGGGTCTTCTGATCGGTGGCAGACACGATGAGGTGGCGGGCCTTGGTGGCAGCCAGCAGGGCCGAGGCGAGCGGTCGCAGGCTGGGCAGTCTGGCGCTGGTCAGGGCGGCGAACGACTCTCGTCCCACGTCGGTCAGGTAGCTCTGGCGGGTCGAGCGGTTGGGGAAGGCCAGGTAGACGACGTTGAGGGTGAGAGGCACCACGTTGGCTGTGGTCACCGCTCCCAGTTGCGGATCGAAGACGGGCCCGGTTCCGGCCAGGATGGCCCCCAGCCCGGCCGGGT
>JALYZO010000025.1 GCA_030945745.1 Actinomycetota bacterium | reverse complement strand
GTCCGCTTCGGTGACATGCTCGTCGGGTCAACCGAGACGGCGTTGACGGAGCTGTCCACCAACTTTACCGACGCGGATTCGCAGGGGAGCGTTGCCTATGCCACGACCATGAGCGGAATGCACACTGACCTGGACATAAACGTCTTGGCCAACGACGCGGTCGCTGCCGTGGCCATGTTCATGGGCGGACTGTGGACAAGCGGTTGAGAACTCAGCGTCAGCGGTGTGTCGTGCTCCCGGGAGGCTCACTCCAAAGCAGCCTGGGCGCCCCTGCGCGCGTTGCGCCGGCGCCGGCCGATGGTGGCTGGATCCGACTCAGTCAGGTGCCGCCAATCGCCGCGCCGCGATCAGGGACTGGCTCCGGGCTCATCACTCCTCGTCGCTGCCATCCCAAGGCCAGCGGCGCAGCAGACGCGCCGGTAGACACCTCACCTGCATGCGGAACAGGTCCCAACGATCGCGGCGGCGTTGGCGCCGTTCCTGCTCGGTGAGCGGCGGCGTCCACGGGCTGATCCGTCGGCCGAAGCGCTTCGGGCCGAGGTCCTCGGACAGGCCATAGAGGTCGAGATGCCAGCGGCGGGCATCGCAGGGGTCCACAAGTGGCTCCTGCCGGTAGGCGAGCGGCCCGACCTTGCGCTCGGGGGGCATGATCCGCCAAAGCAGCGCGCCGGCGGCGCTGAAGCCCTGCAGCCACCATTGCTCTGCTTCGTAGGCCTTCGTGATGCCGGGGTCGAGCCAGGCCGGCGCCTCTTCGAAGCGGATGCGACCACAGGCCCAGCGCAGCGCAGCCTCCGGTACCTCCCCGTCGTCTTCCCGCCAATGGCCCGTGGAGCGAAGCAGCGCCTGCCAGTCGCGGAGCTGCTCGAAGGTCTCACCGAGGCGGCCGTGGGACCACGACGCCAGCTGTCTCAGCTCGAAGCCCCGCAGCATGACCGTCCGGATGCCGAGCTCCCTGAAACCTGCGACAACGGCCAGCCCGTCGGAAGTCGGGCGCCAGACCCCGTCGCGACGCTCGGCAAGCCTGGTCTCCGGAAAGCGCACCTGCACCTGCTCGCCCAGCCAGTCGGCATCTTGTCGCGCCCACAACGCCATCCTCACCCCGGCAGCTATCCACTGCCGGGCTTCTTCGGGGCCGATCCTGGCCAGGATCCACCAGCCCGCCTCCCGAACGGCCTCTGGCAGTCCGGTCGGCAGTACCGCTGACGGCGGCTCGGCGGCCACCTCGATGATCGGCGTCGGACGACCCTGCTCCGGGCTGTCGAGCTGCCACCAGGCAAAGGAGTCGACTGGTTCCCACTGGATCTGCAACCGCACCCAGGAGTGGTCCCGGCCCGGCCACCGACACCAGTCCGCGAAGTGGAGGTCAAGGGCCCGCAGCGCAGCCGGGTCTCGCCGGTAGAGGAACGGGTCGAACAGCCAGGCGGGACGGTCGAGGGGAGACCGAATCTCGTCGCCGGACGAGGGCCCCGTCGCCACACCTACCCACCTACTCCTGGTGCCTCGATGACCCTCACGACCTCGTCCCCATAGTCGTTGATGACCTTGACGGCGAGCTTACCGGTGGAGGGTGGGGCGAACGCCTCGAGGTGGTGCGGTAGAGCGTCTCCCAGGCGTCGGCATCGATGTCCGCCTTGAGCGCCTGGCGCCGCCGCTTGTACGGGTCTTGCACACCGGTGAAGTAGCAGTGCCGGACGAAGAACGATTCACCGTCGTAGTCGGTGTCGACCATCCACAGACGCCCAACGCATTTTGGCTGGTGAGGTTATCCATCCGTAGGGGGCGATCGCCTTGTTCTCCGATCTCGCGTCGCCGCACTCCGTCGAGGCCTTCGAACCAGGTGTATTTGGCCCTCGCCGGCGCCGCCGGCAACCTTCTGCAGATAGAGCGATCGGTACTTCAGCCGTTCGGCATCCTTCCCGTACCAGAGGACGTGGTCCAGTGTTCCTCCGAGGTAACGCCCGGTAGCTCCCGACGTCGTCCTGAACGCGATCTGGCTGACGAGGTTGTCGGCTCCGAAGACCTCATCGAGGAGGCTGCGCACGAGGTGGACGTTCTCGTCACCGATCTGGACGAAGACGCTGCCTGAGTCTGTGAGCAGGTCCCGGGCAACGAGGAGGCGGTCGCTCAGATAGCTCAGATGCGAGGAGATGCCGAGCTCCCACGTGTCCGGGAAGGCTTTGATCTGCTCGACCTCACGGGCGATGTCTTCGACCTTGCCGTCCCGGACGTCCCGCCGGCGAGCGGAGACCTGCCAGTTGGAGCCGAACTTGATGCCGTACGGGGGGTCCAGCCACACGAGCATCGGGGTGTGCAGGTCTCGGGGCTAGCTGACGGTGAGGTCTGCCCCGACTTCGGGGGTGATGAGGTCCCGGGCGTCGGCGGTGGGAAGGTTGGCCCGCTTGTCGGGGTGCACGATGGCCTCGATGGGGGTGGGGCCGGTGGAGCGATTCTTGGCAGGTGACAACGGGGTTCCTCAGCGGGTGGTGACGGCGAGGTCGGGATCACCGGTGATGGGGGCGTCGGCGAGCAGGGCGTCGATGGCGTCGCCGAGCCGGTCGGCGGCGTCGAGCATGGAGGTGAGCTCGACGTAGCCCCAGCGAGCGTCGGGGTCGTCGTTGTTGACGGCTGTGCACCACTGGTCCCGGGCCGTGTCGGCCTTGACCTTCGTCGGACCCGGGCTCTTGCGGCCCCGGACACCTCGACGATGAGGGTGCGGGTGACGTCACCGGCGTCGCCGGCCAGCCGAACGAGGAAGTCGGGCAGGTACTGGTGGGTGCGACCCTCCCACTCGTAGGGGATGGTGAAGCCGACATGGTCGTTCTTCACGAAGGAAGCCACCCGGTCGTCCGCTTCGAGGAGGCCGGCGACGGCCTGCTCCCAGGTGTTGCCCTTCACCCCGTCGAGCACGACGTGGCTGACCGGGACTTGGCTCACAACGGCCTTGCCTTCGCCCGAGGAGGGCCTTGGTGGCGATCAGCAAGAGCCACCCGGAGCCGGGCCTCGGCGAGCGGCGAGAGAAGGTCACGTCGGGCCGAGGTGGTGATGGCCTGCTCGACCAGCGTGCCGTCCATGCCCTCGTCGATGACCTGTCGGATCGCTGCGGCCGGCACCACGACGGGGACGCCGTCCACGAAGTCGATGTCAGCTGGCCCCAGGTCTGTATGGGTGACGGCGTAACGCTCCCCTCCCCGACCGCGAAGCCGACGTCCTCGCGGGACGACGACGTCGATGCGACGAGGGTTGACGTCGGCCACGTCCCATAAGTCCAATGCCGCCTCCCCGCCGACGGCAGCGTCGTGGCCCGCCAACTGCACCGCTTCGTGGTACTCGTCGAAACGGGTGACCGGCAGGGCGGTCAACCGGTAGAGACCGTGCGCCCGGCGCGCCCGTCAGCAGCGAGCTTGCGCAGGTATTCCTGAGACATCCCGAGATCGTCGACATCTTCGGTCCGCCGTTGGCCGACTCGACCGTGGCCGAGTTGGCCGCTCATGTCCGCGACTTCGAGACGGGGGCGGACCGGTCTCCTGGTCCACGAACACGGTCAGGGCCTGAACGCTGCTCGCTTCGGCTACCTGTGGCGCCGGACCCGCAACCGGGCGCAGGTCGCCGAGACGGCCCGCTTCCACGACGCGCGCCACACGTTCGCTTCGGTCCTGCTCTCCAACGGCGTGTCCGTGGCCGCGACGGCCGAGTACCTCGGCGACACGCCGAGCGTCGTGTTGGGCACCTACGCCCACCTCATGCCGGCCGACCACGACCGCGCCCGAGCCGCAGTCGAGGCGGCCTTTGCTCAGCGGGCCGGTGAGGCGGACTCCGCCTGGCAGTAGCGAAGGTCGATGGCGTCGGGGAACACCCGGTGGACATCGTGGACCTGGGCTCTGGGTGGGAGCGCAGCCACCGCTCGGCCTCGATCAACGCCGGGAAGTCCCTCTGCAGGACCGGCCCGGGCCCAGGTCTCCGGGTCGTGGGCCGGGTCCCCTCGAAGGACCACGACCCCATCGTATGGACCCGCCCACGCGATCAAGCTGAGGACTTATTGAGGACCAGGAGGAGGACGACGGGACAGTACGAGGCTCTGGCCTGGGACTTTAGGACCCGGGACCGCTTGATCACACGTTGAAGCGGAACTCCACCACGTCACCGTCGCGCATGACGTAGTCCTTGCCCTCGATCCGAGCCTTGCCCGCCGCCCGTACGGCGGGGATGGAACCGGCGGCGATGAGATCGTCATAGGAGACCACCTCGGCCTTGATGAAGCCTCGCTGGAAGTCGGTGTGGATGACCCCGGCCGCTTGGGGGGCGGTGTCGCCGATGTGGATGGTCCACGCCCTGGCCTCCTTCGGGCCGGCCGTCAGGTAGGTCTGCAGGCCGAGCGTGCGGAACCCGACCCCGATGAGCTGCGCCAGCCCCGATTCGCTCTGTCCGTAGCCGGCGAGCAGCTCGGCCGCCTCTGCTTCGTCGAGGTCGGCCACCTCGGCTTCGATCTGGACGCAGAGCACGACGGACTCGGCGGGGGCCACGGTAGCCATCAACGCCTTGGCCTTGGCCCCGTCATCCAGGTCGCCCTCGTCGATGTTGAAGACGTAGATGAATGGCTTCGCGCTGAGCAGGTGCAGGTCGCCGAGAGGTTCGGGATCGAGCTCGCCGGCGTTCACCGCGGAGGCCACCGTCCGACCGGAGTCGAGCACGTCGGTTGCCGCGGTGACCGCCTCGAGCTCGGCTCTGAGCTGCGGTCGGGTGCGCGACTCGCGAGTCAGTCGGGCCACCCGGCCATCGACCGTGGCCAGGTCGGCCAGGATCAGCTCGGTGTTGATGGTCTCGATGTCGGCCTCGGGGTCGACCCGGCCGTCAACATGGATGACATCGGGGTCGTCGAAGACCCGCACCACCTCGCAGATGGCGTCGCACTCGCGGACGGCGGCCAGGAAGGCGTTGCCCAGACCCTCGCCTTTGGAAGCTCCGGCCACGATGCCGGCGATGTCGACGAAGGTGACGGTGGCCGGGACCTCGCGCTCGGCGGAGTACAGCTCGGCCAGCCGAGGCAAGCGGGCATCGGGCACGCCGACGACACCCACGTTCGCTTCGATGGTGGCGAACGGGTAGTTGGCAGCCAGGACCGAGTTGTGGGTGAGCACGTTGAACAACGTCGACTTCCCGACGTTCGGGAGGCCGACGATGCCGATGGACAAGGCCACGGGGCGCTCCTTCAGGTTCGACGACGGCGCCGGACAGGCTACGCCACCGATCGGCAGCCCGGCTGTGCATAGGCTGGCGCGCTGTCGCTGACGAGAGGGAACATGCCTGTCCGAACCGCAACCATCGCCGAAGGCACCGGAGGCGATCTGGCCTTGGGGGTGGCGGAACATCACCGGGTCGCCGTCATCGGAGCGGGGTTCGGTGGAATCGGCATGGCCATCAAGCTCTTCGAGCGAGGCGAACGGGCCCTGGTGATCCTGGAGCGCAGCAGGGGGGTCGGTGGGTGTCGCGGGAGAACAGCTACCCCGGGGCAGCCTGCGACGTGCCTTCCCGCCTCTACTCGTACTCGTTCGCCCAGCCGGTGTGGCCCAGGCGGTACTCCCGCCAGCCGGAGATCCTCGGTTACCTGGAGGATCAGGTCGACCGCTACGATCTCCGGGACCGGCTGCGCTTCGGCGCCGGGGTGGGGATGGCCACCTGGGACGAGGAGGGTGCACGCTGGACCCTGGCCCTCTCTGATGGGACCACGGTCACCGCCACTGTGGTGGTGTCCGCCGTCGGCCAGCTGACGCGCCCGGTGCTCCCCGACATCGATGGTCGGGCCGGCCTCTCCGGCGTGGCGGTGGCGTACAAGAGCGGCTGCCACAGCTGGTACGCCAACGCCTCGGGGCGCAACATCAACAACTGGCCCACGTTCACCTTCCTCTACCGCCGCAAGCTCCGCCATCTCGACCTGCTGGACTTCGACATTGCCCCCGCCGCCGGTGAACGGGCCGTCCCGGCATGAGCCCGGCGCTGCGCCTCCCGCCACGCCGATGGCCGGCCCGGGCCGGCTGCGCTGATCCTGATCTCCCCGTGGCTGGACCTGACGGCCGATCGCCGGGCGGAGCCAGAACTGCTCCGGCGCGACTGCCTCTTGACACCGGGGTGGCTGGAGGCCTGCGTCCGTGCCTACGCCCGTGACACCGATCCGGCCGACGCGGCCCTGTCCCCGCTCTTCGGTCCTCTCGCCCCGCTCCCGCCGGTCCTCGTTCAGGCCGGTGCCGATGACGTCCTGATCGGTGACGCTGACCGTTTCGCGGCCCGGGCGCGCTCGGCGGGGACCGACGTCACCTACTCCCGAGCGCCGGGACTGTGGCACGACTATCCGATCCAGGCCGGCCTGGTGAGCGCCGCGGACGCCGCAGTCAGCCAGGCGGCCACCTTCGTGGTCAGGGTGGCGGCTGGTGCGGAGGCAAACGTTCGCCGTTCTGCGGTGGTGTACGGTTCCGGAGGATAGGCGCAGGCGAGCCGGGCGTCCCCGGCTCCGGCCAGTAACGGCAAGGGGCAAGCACATGACGGTCACCTCAGGATCGGTACCGGGAGGTCGGCGAGGCGGGCGCAACGGGCGATGGGCCCGTGGCCTACAGCGGCTGGCTGGCGTTCTCGTGGCAGGGTCCCTGGTTGCCTTGGGCAACGTCGCCCAACTGCCCCGCGCTTCTGCGGCACCTGGCGGCTCAGCCTCGAAGGTGCAGACGACGACCGGGCCGGCGCCCGCGCAGCGAGCAGCGCTCGACAAGCCACGCGGCTTCGTCTATCGGGTCGGTGCACGGCACGCGGCGACGAGGGCGGGCGCCTCTGGCCAGAGCAACCCAGACTGTCCAGCGTGCCAACCACCGCTGCTGTTCGCTGCCAACACAGCGGTCATGGGCGGGGGCACCGGAACCCCAGGCCACGTGCTCATCACCCCCGTCTACTGGGCACCGTCGGGCTACGGCTTCACCAGCTCCTACCGGAGCATCATCAACGGTTACCTCACGAACGTGGCTGCCGCCAGCCACACCAACGGGAACGTCTTCGCCGTGGCCGACCAGTACTACCAGCAGGGCACCGGCGGTCCTGTCCAACACATCGACTATGCCGTGGCCGCCGGGACTGAGGTGGACACCTCCGATGCCTATCCGGCCCAGGGCGGCCCGACCGGCTGCGGCGTGGACAGCGGTTACACGGCCTGCGTGACTGACGGGGGCCTGCAGACGGAGCTCAACAACACCCTGCTCAGCCGCAGTCTCAGCGCCGACGACGCGCACCTGTACATGGTCTTCTTCCCGCCAGGGGTCGAGACGTGTGTGGGCCCCGGCGTGGCCTCGCAGACCAACCCCTGTTCGTCGAATGCCTACTGCGGGTATCACAGCGGCTTCTACCAAGGCCCCGGTGCTGCCCGCCCGGCCATCTATGCCAACGAGCCCTACCCGCCGCTCCGCGGCTGCGCGGACCCTTTCGACGGCGCCCAGGCGCCCAATGGCGACCCGTACGCGGATGCCGCCATCAGCGTGGTCAGCCACGAGGCGAACGAGGCGATCACCAACGCATTCGGCGCCTGGCAGGACGCGCAAGGCTTTGAGAACGGCGATGAGTGCGCCTTCACGTACGGGGTGTCGCTCGGTTCCACCGGTGTGGCCCACCCGGGGGCGACGGGGACGATGTACAACCAGACGATCAACGGGGCCCACTACTTCACCCAGGGCGAGTTCTCGAACTCCGACTACTCCGTCGGCCGAGGTGATGCCAAGACGCCCGGCGGTTCCTTGGTCGCCGGATGCGTTCAGCGGCCCGACGGCCCGTATCATCCGCTGCCCCCGGCGCGCGTCGCCGACACCCGCCCGCTGAGCGGGGAACCCGGCGCCGGCAACACCATCGGCCCGACCGGGACCCTGGCCGTGCAGGTCACCGGGACGGGCGGCGTGCCCGGCGGGTCAACCGCCGTCGTGTTGAACGTGACGGCCACCAACACCACCGCCACCAGCTTCTTCACCGTCTACCCGACCGGAGCGGCCCGGCCGCTGGCATCGAGCCTCAACGTCAGGGCCGGCAGCACCGTGCCCAACCTGGTCGAGGTCGGCCTGGGCCCGAGTGGTCAGGTGTCGATCTACAACAACGCGGGCACCGCTGATGCCGTGGTCGACGTCGAAGGCTACGTCGGACCCGGCGCC
The DNA here is from genome assembly GCA_030945745.1 of Actinomycetota bacterium. GTDB lineage: Bacteria > Actinomycetota > Acidimicrobiia > Acidimicrobiales > Palsa-688 > JALZAH01. The sequence continues at coordinate 86,100 of JALYZO010000025.1, read as the reverse complement.
ACCCCGGCAGGGGCCTACAACGCGCTGTCCCCGGCGCGCATCGCCGACACCCGTGGCGACTCGAACCAACCCAATGCCGGCCAGACCCTCGGCCCGGCAGGGACCGTCGCCGTGCGCGTCGCCGGGGTCGGGGGAGTACCACTTCTCGGCGCCGCCGCGGTGGTGTTGAACGTGACCGCCACCAACGTCACCGCCCCGACCTTCCTGACCGCCTTCCCCGACGGGACCAGCCGCCCCCTGGCATCGAACCTCAACGTCTCCGCCGGCCAGACGGCGCCCAACCGAGTCATCGTGCCGGTCGGCACCGACGGCAATGTCAGGCTCTACAACTACACAGGATCGGTCGATGTCGTGGTCGACGTGTCCGGCTGGTTCACCGACAGCACCATCCCGACGGCCACCGGGGCCTCGTTCAACGCCGCCGGCCCGACCCGGCTGGCCGACACCCGGCGCCTGAGCGGCGAACCCGGCCAGGGGCTGACCCTCGGACCGGGTGGGTCCCTGAGGGTGCCGGTGACCGGCACCGGCGGCGTTCCGGCCAGCGTCAACGCCGTGGTGATCAACCTGACGGTGACCAACACCACCGCCGCCAGCTTCCTCACCGCCTATCCCACGGGCCAGAGCCAACCGTTGGCATCGGACCTGAACTGGGCGCCCGGCGAAACCAGAGCCAACCTGGCCGTCATCCGACCCGGCAGCGACGGGAGCATCACCGTGGTGAACAACGCGGCGAGCACCGACGTGATCGTCGACGTCACCGGGTACTACCAGTAGGGGCGCCACACCTGGCCAGGACGGCGCCCAGATCGTCGGGGAGCGCCGAGTGAAACGTCAGCCGTCGGCTCGAGGACGGATGGTCGAAACCCAAGGTCTCGGCGTGCAGCCACGGACGACCATCGTGGTCGGCCAGAGTCGATGCAGCGTCGCCGGTGCCAACCCCGACCCCCCCGTAGCGGCCGTCGCCGATCAAGGGGTGGCCGATGGCCGCCAGGTGCACGCGGATCTGGTGGGTCCGCCCCGTCTCCAGCCGGCAGTGCACCAGCGTGGCGGCCAGCGGCGAACAAAAGCGGCTGATGACCGAGTAGGTCGTCCTGGCCTCCCGACCGTCGGCGCGCACCGCCCGGCGGGTGGGGTCGGAGCTCGACCGACCGAGCGGGGCATCGATCAAGCCCTCGTCGGACGCCAGGGTTCCGACCACGAGGGCCCGGTAGCGGCGCTCCACCGTGCGGGCCGCCAACTGCGCCACCAGCGACGTGCGCGCCGCCTCCGTGCGGGCCACCATCAACAGCCCGGACGTGCCCCGGTCCAAGCGGTGGACGATGCCCGGCCGCAGGGAGGCGTCACCGTGCGCTCCCGACACCAGGTCCATCAGGTCCGGGTAGGCGGCCACCAGTCCCTGCACCAAGGTGCCCCGAGCGTGGCCGGCACCGGGGTGGACAACCAGCCCGGCCGGCTTGTCGACCACGATGACGTCGTCGTCCACATGGATCACGGGCACGGTCACCGACGGGTCGGCCAGCGCCTCGGTCGGCATCAGGTCGACGACGGGGAGGGTCCCATCGATGCGCAACCGTTCGCCCTGATGGACCCGGCGGCTCCCGGAGCGCACCGGCGCCCCTCCACCGACCCGGACACGACCGGCGCCGACCAGTTCGGCGGCCAGGGATCGGGTCAGCCCGGTGAGCAGGGCGACGGTGCGGTCGACACGCTCACCGTCGAGGGCGACCGGCACCCGCCACGATGGGCCAACGTCGGGTTTCTCGCCGCCGGACGGGCTCATGTCGGGCGGTGATCGGGCGACAAGCTGCGTTGGGGCCGGCTGTCGTCGCTCGGAGCCGGCGGGCGGCGGAACGAGTAGGTGGTGGCCAGCGTCACGGCGCCGACCACGATGGCCGCGTCGGCCACGTTGAAGATCGGCCAACGGTCATGGGTGCCGATGCGCAGAGCGGCGATGAAGTCGATCACCGAGCCGTGGTCGTGACGCACCACCCGATCGACCAGATTGCCGATCGCCCCGCCCACGACCAGGCTGAGGCCGACGGCGGCATGAACGGACGCCCGGCGAGCAGCCCGGCGCCCAAGGACCAGAAGACCGGCGACGAGGGCGACCACGACGGCGGAGACCACGGGTGTGATCCCCCGGCCCAGGCCGAAGGCGGCCCCCGAGTTGAACGCCACGGTCAGCCATACCGGGCCCACGACGTGGCGCGGGTGGAGGGCATGGTGCAGCGCCCAGGTCTTGGTGGCCTGATCCGCGGCCACGACGACACCGACGACCACCACCGGGGCGAGCCGGCGGGTCACGGGTGCGGTCCTCAGCGGCGCGACGACAAGCCGCCGCTCTTGCACGCAACGCACAGAGCGGCGTGCGGGAGAGCCTCGAGGCGCGCCTCGGGTATCGGCTGTCCGCATTGCTCGCAGCGCCCGTAGGTGCCGGCCTTGATCTTCTCCAGGGCAAAGTCGATCTCGTTGACGGCGGCCAGGGCCTGGGCCGACAGGACCAGGTCGAGCTCCCGGTCCACGTTGGAGGTGCCACCCTCCCCGCCCTCCTCGTCGAACTGCACGTCGCCAGGCTCGTGCTCGAGGGCCAGAGAGTCCGCTTGGGCCTTGAGCTCGTTGGCCGAGCGCAGGTACGTGTTGCGCTCCTCGCTCAGCCGCCCCTTCTGGGTGGCCAGGAATGGTGGCAGCTTGGAAGATCGCGCCTTCTTGGGCGCTGGCTCTTTACGGCTCGCTGCCGACCGGGCCGGTGCCTTGGCCGTCTTGGTAGCTCTAGTCACCTTCTTGGTCGTCGATGTCGCTGGCTTTGCCGCCTGGGCAGTCGAAGCCTTCTGCGCCTTGGTCATACCATCACGTCCCACGCTCGGGAGGAGCCGGGACCCTATCACGGCCCCAGCTCCTGTCATGCTCGCCTTCTAACCAGGCTCCAGGCCCCGAGCCGGGACTACGGCGCAGGGCCCGTATCCTTGGAGGATGCCCGGCCCCGACGCTGCTGGTCCCTACCCCGAGGTAGACGCCTCGCCCCGTTTCCCGGCCATGGAGGAGGCGACCCTTGCGGCGTGGGCCGGCGACAAGACCTTCGAGATCTCCGTCGATCAACGCCCGCCGGGCCCGGCAGGCGCCAACGAGTACGTGTTCTACGACGGACCGCCATTCGCCAACGGGCTGCCGCACTACGGTCACCTGCTCACCGGCTACGTCAAAGACGCCATCCCCCGGTATCAGACCATGCTCGGCCGCCGCGTCGAGCGGCGCTTCGGCTGGGACTGCCACGGCCTGCCCGCCGAGACCGAGGCCGAGAAGGAGCTGGGGGTCTCGGGGAGAGGGCCGATCACCGAGTTCGGCATCGACCGGTTCAACGAATACTGCCGCACCTCGGTGCTCCGCTACACCCGCGAGTGGGAGGGCTACGTCACCCGCCAGGCTCGGTGGGTCGACTTCCACAATGACTACAAGACGATGGATCTGCCCTACATGGAGAGCGTCATGTGGGCCATCAAGTCGCTCTACGACAAGGGCCTGCTCTATGAGGGCTACCGCGTGCTGCCCTACTGCTGGGAGTGCGAGACGCCCCTGTCCAACTTCGAGACCCGCCAGGACGACGCCTACCGCGACCGCCAGGACCCGGCGGTCACCGTGGCCTTCGAGCTCACCACCGTCAACGACGGCCCCGAGGTGCTGCGCGCCGGCGTGGAGCTGTGGGCGTGGACCACGACGCCCTGGACCCTGCCCTCCAACCTGGCCCTGGCCGTCGGCCCCGACGTGGACTACACCGTCTTCGAGCTCGACGGCCGGCGGATCGTGGTCGGGGCGGCCACGGCGGCGGGCTACGAGGAACAGCTCCATGCGGCCGTCCCGATCGCCACCGTCAAAGGTGTCGACCTGGTCGGCCGCCACTTCCAGCCCCTCTTCGACTACTTCGCCGACGCGCCGAACGCCTTCGTGATCCTGGCCGCCGATTGGGTGTCCACCGATGAGGGCACCGGGGTGGTGCAGATGGCGCCCGGTTTCGGCGAGGACGACCAGATCACCTGCGCGGCGGCCGGTATCGGCGTTGTCTGCCCCGTCGACGACCGCACCCGCTTCACCGGCGACGTCGCCGACTTCGTCGGCCTCCAGGTCTTCGAAGCCAACCAGCCGGTGATCCGGGCCCTGCGGGCTCAGGGCCGCGTGATTCGAGCCGATTCCTACGTGCACAGCTACCCGCACTGCTGGCGCACCGACACACCGCTCGTCTACAAGGCGGTGAGCTCGTGGTTTGTGTCAGTGACGGCCGTCAAGGATCGCCTCTTGGCAAACAACGCCGAGATCACCTGGGTCCCCACTCATGTCCGCGACGGCTCCTTCGGGCGGTGGCTGGAGGGGGCCAGGGACTGGTCGATCTCCCGGAACCGCTTCTGGGGCTCGCCGCTGCCGGTGTGGAAGAGCGACGACCCCGCCTACCCGCGCATCGACGTGTACGGCAGCCTCGACGAGCTCGAAGCCGACTTCGGGGTGCGCCCAAGCGATCTCCACCGCCCGAGCATCGACGCGCTGAGCCGACCCAACCCCGACGATCCCACCGGCCGCTCGACCATGCGACGCGTCACCGACGTCCTCGACTGCTGGTTCGAGTCCGGATCGATGCCCTTCGCCCAGGTGCACTACCCCTTCGAGAACGAGCAGTGGTTCGAGGATCACTTTCCCGGCGACTTCATCGTCGAGTACATCGGCCAGACCCGAGGCTGGTTCTACACGCTCCACGTGCTGGCCGTGGCCCTGTTCGACCGGCCGGCGTTCTCCACCTGCCTGGCGCACGGCGTCATTCTGGGCGACGACGGCCAGAAGATGTCCAAGCGGTTGCGCAACTATCCCGACCCCGAGGAGATGTTCGCCAAGCACGGGGCCGACGCCATGCGCTGGGCCCTGCTGTCGTCGCCGGTCGTCCGCGGTGGCGACACCGTCTTCACCGAGAGGGCCATCACCGATGCCGTCCGCGCTGCGCTGCTGCCGCTGTGGAACGCCTGGTACTTCTTCTCCCTGTACGCCAACGCGGACGGCTACGTCGCTCGGCTCGACCGCACCGACGCCCCCGGGACCCTGGACCGCTACGTCCTGGCCAAGGCCCGCCAGGCCGTGGTCAGGGTCACCGCGGCCATCGACGCCTACGACATCCCCGGGGCGTGTGCCGCCGTGGAGGCGTTCCTCGACGCCCTCACCAACTGGTACATCCGCCGCAGCCGGGACCGGTTCTGGGGCACGGGTGGAGAGCGATGCCCCAGCTCCGACACCACCGACGCGTTCGACACCCTCGCCACCGTCCTCGAGATCCTGTGCCGCCTGGCCGCCCCCCTGCTTCCCCTGGAGACCGAGGCCGTGTGGCGGGGTCTGACCAACCACGGGGTCAATGACCTGGCCGTGACCAGCGTCCACCTCACCGACTGGCCAGCAGCCTCGTCCCTGCCCGAGGACGAGGCGCTTGTGACCAGGATGGACCGGGTTCGCGACGTGTGCTCTGCGGGCCACTCGATCCGCAAGGCCGCCGGGCGGCGGGCCCGGCTGCCTCTGGCGTCACTCACCGTCGTGGCCCCCGACGCCGCCGAGCTCGAGGCCTTCGGCGACATCGTGGCTGACGAGGTCAACGTCAAGGAGGTGCGCTTCAGCACCAACGTCGACCAGTACGCGTCACCCAGCCTGACGGTGGTGTTCAAGGTCGCAGCGCCCCGGCTCGGCGCCGACACCCCGAAGGTGGCCGCCGCAGCCAAGGCCTGCGACTGGGAGCTCCTCGACGCCGGTCGGGCCCGGGTGGGCCCAGCGGTCCTCCGCCCCGGCGAGTTCCAGCTGCGCCTCGACGCCGCCTCCGAGACGACGAGGAGGACCCTGCCGGGGCTCGGCGGTCTCGTGGTGCTCGACGTCGAGACCGACGCTGCCCTCGAGGCCGAAGGCGTCGCCCGCGACGTCGCCCGCCTGGTCCAGCAGCGCCGGCGCGAGCTCGGCCTGGCCGTCACCGACCGCATCGTCGTGGCCATCGCCGCCCCCCCGGCGACAGCTACTGCCCTCGAGACCCACCGGGACTGGATCGCAGGCCAGACCCTGGCCACCTCACTGTCCATCTCCGCCACGGAGCGCCACGCCGGGACCGCTCCCCCCGCGTCGGGCGCCGCCTCGGTTGACAGGGCGGGGGTCTCGATCGACATCCATCAGGCCTGAACCGGCAGCGGGCACCGCCCGAATTTGACCGGGGCCCGTCACGGACCGGGTCGGGTGCGCTTCCCGGTCACCCTTCTGGCGGGACTGGCCTTGGCGGCCGGTGCCGCATGCGGCGCCTGCTCCGAGGGAGCGGGGGCCGCGGGGTCGGGGACGGGTCTGGAGACGGCGGCCCTCGGGACACGCCTCTTGGCCGGCGCGGCCTTCTTGGCCGGCGCGGTCTTCTTGGCCGGCGCGGTCTTCTTGGCCGGCGCGGCCTTCTTGGCCGGCGCGGTCTTCTTGGCCGGGGTGTTGCCTGCACCACGGGCGGGCGCGGACCGTCCGGAGGTGCGAGCGGCAGCGGCTACCCGGGCTCGCACCGACGCCGGTGGATCCTCGCCCCCTCCTGCCGACGACGAGGCCGACTCGTCCTCGCCCGGAGCGGCGCCTGGCGAGACTGGTCGATCGGCGGCGACAGCACGCGCGCCACGAGCGGCGCCGGCGGCGGAACTACCAGGCCCGCGTCTGGCCTGCAGGCGGCTGATGCGCTTGAGGATGGTGGCCCGGTTGGCGCCAGTCCGCTCAATGGCGGCGATGGCGGCCAGATCGGCGTCGCTGAGCTCACCGAGCATCGGCAGGATCTCCGCAACGCGAAGCGTGTCGTAGCGGGCGATGGGCTCCCGGCTCCTGGCCGACCCGCGCCGGCTGGCGGCCGTCGGAGCAGCCTTGGCCGGCGCTTCCTCCACCCGAGAGGGCCGGGCAGCCGGTGCCGGTGCAGCGAGCGCTGGCGCCGGCTCCGGTGGCGCCGCAGCGACCCCGGACTCGCCGCCAAGCACGGTCTCGATGCGCCGAAGGATGGTGCCGCGGGCCTTGCCTGCTGCTTCACGGTCACGTACGTCGATCAGCTCATCGTCCTCGAGCTCACCGAGGATGGGGAGGATCTCGGCGACCCGCAACTCGTCGTAGTCCTCGATGGGGAAGACGAACTCGTCGTCCCAATCGTCGTCGTCCCAATCGGCACCGTCGGCGGCGGCGTCTCCAAGGGAAGCGCCGACTGCCGGCTCTGCGCCGGCGGCGACCGGCTGGTCCCGCTCGATGGCCTCCGGACCATCGTCGAAGTCCTCATCCTCGTGGTGGTCGGCATCGGCAGGTGCGCGTGGGGAGGCGGGCGGCTGCCAGGCCGCGGCTCCCCGTGCCACCGGGTCCGAGGTGGCGCGGCCAGCGCCGACGACTTCCGTCGAGTCCTCCGCCACGCTGACGACAGCCGTGTCGTCAGCCTTGCGCGCCTCGGCGGCTTCGCTCCCCGAAGAGGCCTGGCCCGCCGAGGCGGCCGGCGCTGCCGTTGCGCCTGGGGCTCCCGCACGGGCGTCGGTCGCCGGTGCAGTTGATGCGTTGCCGGCGACGGTCGGCTCGTGGCGCCCGGTGCGGGCCGCGGCCCTCCGGGCCAGACGGGAGAACACGAACAGCGTCAGGGCCGCCAACACGGCGCATCCCATCGAGATATAGATGTAGCTGGCATGGTCGGTGACCAGACCGACGACCAACAGAACAATGCCGGCAAGTACCAAGCCGACGGTAACAATGAGCAGCACGCCAAACACCTTCCCAACGAGCGGACCGCCTCACCCTAGTGGGGAGGCACCTTCGAGGTCCTAGACCGTCAGGATAGAGCGAGCCAGACCCTTCGTCCGGGCAGGGTTACGGCGCTGCTGTGATCGATGTCCGAGACCTCGCCGGGCGGCAGCGGTGTCAGCGCTTTCGGCGCAAGCGGCCACCAAAACGTCGCTCCCCCAGATACCCACTGTCGTCGTCGTCTTCGAAGAACTCATCGAGGGCCTGCTCTTCGGGGCCCACGTCCCCTGCCTCGTGCGGCGCGACCGGGGGTGTGCCCTGGCCGGGCGTGGGATCGATCTCATCCATGCCCAGGTCGTGGTGACCGTGGTCGTCAACGGGCTTCCAGGCCACGGTCGGAGGCCCGTCGACGTCGGACTCACTCAGCGGCGCCACCTTGAACGACGGTGTGCCGGAGAACGACGGTGTGCCGGACCGGCTCCCGGGAGGATCCCCGGGCGAAACAGGAGGGCCGCCTTGGGGAGGTCCGGGCGGAGGGCCCGGCCTGGGCGGCGAGGGCGGGGGGCGGGTGGGCAAAGACGTGGCACCGCTCGCAGGCCCCGTCGCCGGAGCCTGGAACGGCGAGACCTGGCCCCGGGTCCCGGGGCCATGGGCAACCGGTGACGGGGAGAGCGGGCCTTGAGGGACGGGGGGAGCTCCCGGTGGAGGCCCGCCAGCCGGGACACCACCTGAACCGGCGGGGCGGGGGGCAGCGGGCACATCGATGGGACGGCTGGTGGGAGCCGGTGCGCGCACCCCGACGCGCTCCACGAGACTGAGCGCCTCGGAGAGCGTGACGCTGAGCTGAGCGCGATGGTCTTCAACCCATCGGTTCAAGGCATCGACCTCCTGCTGGGCCCGCTGGCGGGTGACCTCGAGCGACGTCAGCTCGGTACGGACGTCGCTCAGCGCATCCTCATGGGTACGTCGGGCCCGTTCCTCAGCCTCCGACAGGCGGGCCTGAGCCTGCTGCTCGGCGGAAGACAGGATGCGAGCAGCTTGCTCGCGGGCTTCCTGCACGGCGAGGTCCGCCGTGCGCTGCGCCAACACCAGGGTCTTGCGCAACGTCTCCTCGCTGGCCGAGGTGTCGGCCGGAGGTGGGGGTGGGGCAGGGGGTGCGACTGCCGCCGCCGATTCGGCACGCTGGGCCCGCTCCACCGCCTGGCGGAGTCGATCCTGCGTGCCCTCCAGACCGACGGCGACCTCCTCCAGGAACTGGTCGACGTCCTCGGGGTGATACCCGCGAAGCTTCTCGCGGAACTCGACCTCTCGAAGCGTCTTGGGAGAGACGTCCATGGGTCAATGCTAGTGGCGCAGCGCAGGCACGGTAGCGGACGCTCCGTAGCGGACGCTCCGCTAGCAAACACTGGGCGCGAGCCGTCCTGGCCAGCACGCCGGACGTACCATGCCCCCGGCGGCAACCATCAGAAGCGTGACAGGACCCCTTGGACGATGACCTCGCACACGAGGAAGGCCACCAGGAAGGACAGATCGAAACCCCCGACCGGAGGGATGAGGCGCCGGAACGGCGCCAGCACGGGCTCGGTCAGGACGAACACGACCCGCCTGACGGGGTTGAGCGGTGAGTCCGCGGAGTAGGGGAACCAGCTCATGAGCGCCCGGACAACGAGAATCACGATGTAGAGCTGGCCCAGGTAGTAGAGGATGTGCATGAGAGGTGAAGTCTGGCCGCTCAGGAGCGGTACAGGCCGCGCTCTTGCAGTCGCCGCTTCTCGTCCGGGGAGATCTCGACGCTGGTGGGCGTGAGCAGGAAGACCTGATCGGCCACCTTGTCCATGCTCCCTCCGAGGGCGTAGGTCACGCCGCTGCAGAAATCGATCATCCTTCGTGACAGCTCCCGGTCGGCGGCTTGCAGGTTGACGATGACCGGCTGCACGTTCTTGAACCGGTCGCCGATCTCCTGAGCGTCGGAGAAGTGCGTTGGTGCCACCACCTGGACCTTGGCGTTCTGCTGGGGGGTGATCGGCCTCACGATGGGGCGGAGGGTGACACCGTTGCTCGGGTCGGCCGGGAGGTCACGGGGCATCGGCCGGACGGCCGACACCGCGCCCGCGCCCACCGGGTCGGCCTGCTCGGAGATCGGGCGCCGGGGAGGAGCCGATGGGGGCACGTCCTCGTAGGCGTCGTAGTCGTGGTAGTTGTCGTCGCTCAGTCCTAGGTAGACCATCGCCTTTCGGACCATGCCTGATGCCATTCCGTGCCTCCCGGTGTCCGAACCTTATCGCTGCGCTTGCGCGCTGGTCGGCCGTGGACCGAACAACGCTCGTCCGAGGCGGATCGATGTGGCTCCCTCGTCCACGGCGATGTCGAAATCGTCGCTCATGCCCATCGACAGCGAGCGCAGGCCCAGTGCCCGGCCCCGGGCGGCCAGGAGCTTGAAGCACGCCCTGGCGCCCTCTCGATCCCCTGCGGGGCCGACGGTCATCAGCCCTCGGACGTCCAACCCGGCCCGTGCGCTGTGGCCCACCAGTTGGTCAGCTTCAGCGGGAGGACACCCGGCCTTGCGGATCTCCCCGGTGATGTTGACCTGGATGTACACCACAGCGCCCGGCGACCGGGCGGCGACGGCATCGGCCGCCTGCGGGCGATCCAGAGCCTCCCAGACAGAGACGAGCGGCGCCAGGCGAGCCGTCTTGTTGCGTTGCAACGATCCCAGGAAGTGCCAGCAGGCGTCGGGGCATCGAGTGGCCTTGTCCACCAGCTCCGACGCGTAGTTCTCGCCGACATGATCGAGGCCGGCAGCGCGAGCCATCCTGACAGCATCCACGCCGAAGCCCTTGGTGACGGCTACCATCTCGACCGCCCCGGGGTCGGCGCCGATTGCCGCGATCCGTTCCCGGACGCCCTCGAGGCGCTCCAGGATCTGCTCGGCGGTCATGACCGCCACACCACCGTCGCCTGCCGGGCCTGATCGCCGCCGCGCCGCCAGGACCAGTGGACCTCGGAACAGCCGGTGCAGACGCCGACGTCGCTCACCTCGTCGACGCCGGCCCGGTGGAGGGCAGCGATCACGCCGGCCGCCACGTCGAGGGCGGGATGACCGTCCCGATCGAGGCCCCGCACCTCAGGACCGGTCCTCTCCACCACTCGCTCGAGGTCGTCAGCCCCGAAGCGGTAGCAGGCTGTGCGGATGCACGGCCCCAGGACGGCTTGGATGCGGGTACCTCCCAGGGAGCGGACGACCTGGACGGTTTCGTCGAGCACGCCGGCAGCCAGGCCCCGCCATCCGGCGTGGGCGACACCGATCACCCCCTCGGCGCTGGCCAGGGCGACAGGAGCGCAGTCCGCGCTCAGCACGGCCAAGGCGGCGCCGCGCTGCGCCGTCACCGCTGCATCAGCCTCCAAGCCCGAACCCGCACCTGGCGAGCGGACCACCGCCACCCGGGTGCCGTGCACTTGGCGGAGGACCGTCCAGGGGAGGTCGACGACCTGCTGGCGGCGTCGCTGGATGGCCGATCCTGCTCCCGCCAGATCACCGTTGAGCCGGTCGCTCCAGCGGACATGAGCGCCGCCAAGAAGGTCCCGTCCGGCAGCGGGCGCTACCCGATCGGCCGGGAACCCTGCGGTCTGCGCGCAGGGACGGCCCACGCCGGTTGAGGGGACTTCCGGCGCAGCTGAGACGGAGGACCCGTCTTCCACGAACAGCCCCTACTTCAAGAAATCCGGGACGTCGAAGTCGTCATCGCTCACGCGAGGGACCTCACCGGATCGCTTGATCTCCTCATCGATCTGGAGCAGTCCGAGACCCCCGGTCCCCCCGGCCCGGGGGGAGACGACGTCGTCGGCCGGGCCCTCCCAACGCTCGAAGCCCGCCGCGATGACCGTCACCCGCACCTCGTCGCCCATGGAGTCGTCAATCACCTGACCGAAGATGATGTTGGCCTCGGGGTGAGCGACGCCATGGATGATCTCGGCCGCCTCGTTGACCTCGAACAGACCCAGGTCGCTGCCTCCGGCGATGTTCAACAGGATGCCCCTGGCACCCTCGATGGAGGCTTCCAGCAGCGGCGAGGTGATTGCCAGCTTCGCCGCGGTGACGGCCCGACCGTCGCCCGACGCCGTCCCGATGCCCATGATGGCGGTGCCCGCGTCGTGCATGATCATCTTCACGTCGGCGAAGTCGGTGGTGATGAGGCCAGGCGTGGTGATGAGGTCCGTGATGCCCTGCACGCCTTGGAGGAGGACCTCGTCCGCCATCTTGAAGGCGTTGACCATCGAGGTCTTGTCGTTGGATACGGTCAGGAGGCGGTCGTTGGGGATGACGATGAGGGTGTCGACCTCCTCCTTCAACCGTTGGATGCCGGATTCTGCCTGCGTGGAGCGGCGCCGACCTTCGAACGCAAACGGCCGGGTGACGACCCCGATCGTCAGAGCACCAAGCGTCTTGGCGATCTCGGCGATGACTGGTGCCCCACCGGTGCCGGTGCCACCGCCCTTGCCGGCGGTGATGAAGACCATGTCCGCGCCCTTCAGGACCTCTTCGATCTCCTCGCGATGCTCTTCAGCCGCCTCCCGACCGACATCGGGGTTGCTCCCGGCACCGAGGCCCCGGGTCAGCTGCCGTCCGATGTCGAGCTTGACGTCGGCATCGCTCATCAGCAGCGCCTGAGCGTCGGTGTTGACGGCTATGAACTCCACGCCCTTGAGCCCGGCATCGATCATCCGGTTGACGGCGTTGACCCCGCCGCCACCGATTCCGACGACCTTGATGACGGCGATGTAGTTCTGGGCACCGGCCATGTGAATTTCCTCCCGGGGCGCAGCACCAGCCCGGTTGGAGGCCGGTCTGGATGGATGGGTTGGTCACCAGCGTCGTCCGACTTCGGCGAAACGGTGAAGGCAAGCCTGACACGTCGCCGAGCGCAAGCCGTGGACCCCCGGTGCCCACGGCCTACTCTCGATCTGAACTCGAGGTTGAGTCCTTTCAACCTCGCGAAGTGGTCGAGACAGTAGTTGGCGTCTGGGCCGGGGTCAAGGCCGGACGATCCGGCACGGTAAGATCGATCTGGGCAACATGGCTGAGATCAACGGTGGTGAGGAGGGTGGACAGTGCCGCCACCTGGCGGGCGAGGGACACCGGGACGCTCGAAGTGGTCATCGCTGCGCCCGGCGCCGGATCCCCCGGCGGGCCAACCTCACCCAGGGTGACGGTCGTCGGTCCGGTGACCAGGGTGAGGGTGACCGTCCTTTGGGGGTCCACGGTGATGGTGCCCACCCGCCCGGCCAGGGGTCCGGGGAGGGCGGACGCCACGGTCAGCGACGCACCAAGGCCATGAGGCGGCCGAGAACGGCGTGAGGCGCCACCCAGCCAGGTCCCTGGGGGTCCGGGCGCCGGTGCGCCCACCAGGGTGGGCAAACCGGCGGCAGGCGCTGCGCTCTGGGTGAGCACCCGGCCGGAGCCATCGACCTCGGCCACCCCTCCGGGGCCGGTAACCTTTGCCACCGGGCGACGCTCATGGACGGTGACGCTGACCGTGGCAGGCCATTGCCTGACCACCTTCGCAGAATCCACCCACGGCAGTGCGTCCAGGCGCGACACCGCGTCCGAGGAGCTGACCTCGACCATGGGCCGCTGATCACCGAGTCCGGTGACGGCCAGGACCTGGGCCACGGGGACGTGGGGTGTGGCGGCCACCCGCACATGGCGGACGGCCAGGAGCGGCGAGAACGCCACGCCGACACCGCCGCCGAGGACGGCGACCACGGCTGCCACCACCAAGGTGACCCGCAGCCGATGGTGACCCTCCTCCCGACGGACGCTGACCCACCGTTCCCTGAAGCGGGGATCCATGGGCAGCCGAGCAGGGTCACGGCGCGCCTTGCGTGGCGCCGGGTCCGCCGGAGTGCGCCACGAGGCGGCAGAACGGGCAGGGACCGGGCCGCAGGACACCGCTGGGGCCTGGGGCTCGTCTTCCGGTTCCGGGTAGCCCAGCACGGATTGCGGACGAACCATCTCCTTGGTGGTGTTCGTCCAGATCCCCATTATCCTCTACCTCCTATTGAGGTTGAGGTTTGGGAGCTCTCAACCCTGCAGGCACGAGCGAGACCGATCATCCGAACCAACCGATCATCCGAACTTCTGTGTGGAGCTCCACGCCGGTCTGAGCCACCACCGCCTCGCGGACCTGGTCCACGAGGGCCCGCACGTCGTCCGCCGACCCGCCCGGGTCGGCCTGGATGAAGTTGGCGTGCTTGGTCGAGACCATGGCGCTCCTCCACCGGCGGCCCTTCTGTCCGGCCATCTCGATCAGCCTTCCCGCCGAGTCTCCGACGGGGTTGGTGAACACCGAGCCGGCGTTTTGGCCACCGGGTTGATGTTCGCGCCGCCAGGCGACGATGTCGCGGATGGTGCGCCGCGCTTCGTCGGCATGGCCGGCACGCGTGACGAAACGAGCATCGAGCACCAGGTCGGTCGCCTCGATCGACGATGAGCGGTAGCCATAGAGCATCCGCTCGAGCGTGCGACGCTCCGTGACGGGGCGGTCGGGCTCCACCGGGGCGACACTCAGGTCGGCGACGGTGACGGCGATGACTGACGCAGCCATGTCCGAACCGTGACCGCCGGCGTTCATCCGGATCCCGCCACCGACGGAGCCGGGGACCCCCACCGCCCACTCCAGGCCTTGCAGCCCCGCCTCCGCGCTTCGACGGGCCAGGGTGGGCAGGGGAACCCCGGCTCCGGCGACCACCTCGGTGCGCTCCCCGCTCCCCCGGTCGATGGCAACGGCCAGGAAGGGAGTGGCGCCCCCCACCTGGCCGGCCTGCCCGGCGGATCCGGCCACCAGCACGGCGATGCCGGCGAAGCCCTGTTGGGCGACGAGCAGGTTGGAGCCCCGGCCGACGATGAGGACGGGCAGTCCCGAAGCGTCAACGGCGCGCGCCACGGCCGCCGCATCAGCAAGGGTGGCCACGGTCACCGCCACTGCTGCCCGACCTCCCACCCGGTAGGTGGTGAGAGGACCCAAAGGGACGTCGAGGTGGCCACGAGGGCCGAGGGTGTCGAGGGCCTCGGCGACACGGGGAGCGATATCGTCGTTCGTGCTCATGTCGGCGTCACCAGCCGGCCGACGAGGTCGGTGAGGTCGCCGGCCCCGAGGGTCAGGCACAGGTCACCGGGTGCCAGCAGGCCGCCCAGCACGCCCTCCAGGTCATCGAGCTCCTCGCAGTAGTGCACACCGACGCCAGGATGGGCCTCGGTGATGACATCGGCGACCAGGCGACCGGTGATCCCGGGGATCGGGCTCTCCCCGCTCGGATAGATCCCGGTGATCACCACCACGTCGGCGCCCACGAAGGCATGGGCGAAGCTGCGGTGCAGTGCCGCGGTCCGCGTGTAGCGGTGGGGCTGGAAGACGGCGACAACGTGCCCCCACCCGGCCCGGCTGACCGTCGACAGCACCGTGGCCACCTCGCCGGGCAGGTGGGCGTAGTCGTCGATGTAGGTCACGCCGTCACGCTCACCTCGCAGCTCGAGGCGACGGGCCACCCCGGCGAAGCGGCCCAGTCCGGCCACGGCGGTGTCAAAGGGCACGCCCACGGCCACGGCGGCCACCAACGCCCCGGTGGCGTTGCGGGCATTGTGCGCTCCCGGCACTGCCAGCTCGACATGGCCGCTGTGTCCGTCGGGACCATCCAGGTCGAAGGCGATGGCGGTCCTCGACTCGACGACGGCGCTCATGGTGCACGTGGAGCCAGCGGTTGTCCCGTAGGTGAAGACGGCGGGCCCCGACGCGGCCACACGCTCTCCCAGTCGGGCCGCGCCGACGTCGTCCGCGCAGACCACCCGGGCCGCCGGGCAGCCGGCCAGGAAGTCCTGGTAGGCAGCGGTCATGGCCGCCTCGTCACCGTAGAAGTCGAGGTGGTCAGCCTCGACGCTGGTCACCACACCCGCCTCCCGGGGCAGGTGCAGGAACGTGCCGTCGCTCTCGTCGGCCTCCACGACCAGCCACTCGCCCTCCGGATCCCAACCGGCGCCGCCGCCCAGCCCGGTGATGTCGCCGCCGACGATCCACGACGGGGACCAGCCGGCATCCACCAGGATCCGGGTCAGCATCGCCGAGGTGGTCGTCTTACCGTGCGTCCCGGCGATGGCCAGGACCCGCCGGGTGGCGCAGATGGCGGCCAGGACGCCGGCCCGGCTGGCCACCGCCACGCCGGCGGTTCGAGCGGCGACGACCTCGGGGTTGCCGGCGGGGATGGCCGTGGACACGGCAAGGAGATCGGCCCCCTCAGCGTGCTCGGGGTCGTGGCCGGCGTGGACGACGATCCCCCGCCGACCGAGGCGGTCGAGGACCGCCGAGCGACGTTGGTCGCTCCCCGAGACGTGATGGCCCATGTCGGCCAGCACGGTGGCGATGGCGCTCATGCCCGCCCCCCCGATGCCTACCACATGGATGCGCCGGGGAACGCTCAAGTCGATGCCCCCGCCCACCGAGGGGTCACCCACGAGCGTGCTCCTCGGCCAGAGCGGCCACCCGGGCGGCGGCGTCGGGACGGGCCAGGCGCCGTGCCGCCTCGCCCATCGACCGGAGGCGGTCCGGATCGGCCAGGAGGGCGCTGATCACCGCAGCCAGGCGGGCGCCGTCGAGGTCACCGTCGGCGATGACGACCGCGGCCCCGGCCGCAACGAGGCGGCGGGCGTTGTATCCCTGGTGATCCCCCGGTGCGCCGGGAAGAGGCACGAGGACCGACGCCAAACCGGCGGCGGCCAGCTCGAAGCAGGTCCCCGCCCCCGAGCGATGCACGGCCAGGTCGGCGGCGGCGTAGAGCAGATCCATCCGATCCTCGAAGGCGACCTGCTGGTAGACGAGCCCGCCCGGCGCAGGCACGGGGGCGGCGTCCGCCATGGCCTGGCGATCCCGCTCGCCCACCACATGGCGGATGGCCACACCGTGGCGGGCGCTCCAGGCGCGCGCGAGCTCCACGGTCGCCTGGTTGATCCGGCGGGCTCCCAGGGAACCGCCGGCCACCACCAACACCGCGCCGTCCACCGGCAGCCCCAGTGCCTCCCGGGCCGCTCGGCGACCCTGGAGCGATCGGTCGATGGAGCGCATCTGCGCTCGAACGGGATTGCCGGTGACCACGGCGCGGGGCAGCGGGGTCTCGGGGAAGGAGACGGCGCTGGCGGCGGCGAAGCGCCCAGCCAGGCGGTTGGCCAGGCCGGGGACGGCGTTCTGCTCGGCGACGACGATCGGCACCCGCCACAGCACGGCAGCCAACGAGCAGGCCAGGCTGGCGTAGCCGCCGACAGAGACCACGACGGCCGGCCGGAGACGCCCCATGAGCGCCACCGCACTTGCGACGGCGACGACCAGCCCGGCGACCGCCCCGATGTTCTGGGGGCTCAGGCGACGGACCACCCCTCGCCCCGGCAGCAGGGTGACCTCGAACCCGGCGGCCGGCACCAGGCGGGCTTCCATGCCCCGCTTGGCGCCCACGAAGTGCACGGTGGCGGCGGGGTGGCCGGCCTCGACCAGGGCCTGACCGATGGCGACGGCAGGAAGCACGTGACCGCCGGTGCCACCACCGGCGATCACGGCGAAGGTGCTCACGAGCGGCGGGCCACGTTGGCCACCATGGCCACTGCGAACATGGCCAGGACGAGCGACGAGCCGCCGAAGGACACAAAGGGCAACGGGACTCCGGTGACCGGCAGGATCCCGATGACGGCGCCGATGTTGATGACGGCCTGGCTGACGATCCACGCGGTCACGCCGGCGACCAGCATGGCTTCGTAGCGGGTCCGGGCCCGGCACGCCACCCGGATGCCGACCACGGCCAGGGCGGCGAACAGCGAGGTGACGGCGAAGGTGCCCAGCAAGCCGGTCTCCTCGCCGATCACCGCGAAGATGAAGTCGGTCTGGGCGTTGGGGAGGTAGCCCCAGGTGGCGATGCTGGCCCCGATGCCGGTGCCAAGGATCGAACCGTGACTGAGCCCGGCCAGCCCCTGCACGGCCTGATAGCCGGAGTTGCCCTTGTCCGCCAAGGGGTGCAGGAACGAGGTGACCCGCCGCCAGCGGTAGGGCGCAGCGATGGCCAGGAGCAGGGCTGCGCCGATGCCCGCTCCGAAGATGCCGGCCAGAGGGCGGGCCGGGATGCCTGCGGTGATGAGCATGGCCACGACGATGCAGGCCAAGACCAGGGTGGTGCCCATGTCCGGTTGCTTGAGCACCAGGACCGACACGGCCAACAGGGCGGCGATGACCGGCACCATGGAATACCGCCAGTTCCGCTGGCCGCCCCGGCGATCGAGCACGTCGGCGGCGAAGAGGACCAAGGTGAGCTTGGCGATCTCGGACGGTTGGACCCGCAGCGACGCCGTACCGATCCACCGGGAGGCGCCCCCGGCGCTGCGCCCGATCCCGGGAACGAGCACGGCGGTCAGGCCGATGACGCTGAGGACCATGGCCGGTCGGGCGAAGTGTCTCCATCGGGCGGGATCGATCTTCGACACGACGAAGAACACCACGGATGCCAGGGTCAGCCACAGGACCTGACGCTCGAAGTAGTGCCAGGGAGATCCGTACTGGTGAAGGCTGAGGATCGAAGAGGCGGACAGCACCATGACCAGGCCGACCAGATTCAACACGACGACGATGCCGACGAGGACGTACAGACCGCCGGGGCGGGGCGCGCTGTGAGCCCCGCCACGGGATGCCCTGGTGTCCCGGGCGCCGGTCCTCGTCGGGTTGCCCGCTGCGCCGGTGCGAACCGGGCTCCGCGTCAGCGCCGCCTTCCGCTGCGGCGCCACGCGGGGGCCGTGGCTGCGGGCGGGCCTGGGTGTGGTCAACATGGTCGGACCTCTTCCTGGGAGCCTCCCGGTGACGGGGGGCAGGGTGGAGCTGATCTGGTGGCGATGCGGGCCCTGACCTCATGGGCGAAGTCGTCGCCGCGCTCGGCGTAGGAGCGATACCAGTCGAAGCTGGCGCACCCCGGCGACAGCACGACGACATCGCCCCGGCCGGCCACGGCGGCGGCCTGGGCGACGGCTTGGGCCATGGTTGCCACCTTGGTGACGGGAACGACCTCGCGCAGCGCGGCGACCACCTCGTCGGCGGCATCGCCGATGGCCACCGCGTGATGCACCGGGGGTACACCGCAGGCCAGTGCGTCCAGATCCAGACCCTTGTTGCGCCCTCCGGCGATGAGGACCACAGAGTCGAAGCCGGCGACGGCGGCCAGGACCGAGGCGGGCGTGGTGGCCTTGGAGTCGTCGAACCAGGCGACACCGTCGGCCTCGGCCACCAGCTCTACCCGGTGCGGCAGGGGATTCGAAGACCGGAGGCCGGCGGCGCAGCCCGCCGGGGTGGCCCCCGCAGCGCGGGCCACGGCCAGGGCGGCCAAGGCGTTGGCCAGGTCATGCGGCAGGCCCCGGACCAGGTCGGCGCGCTGCGCCAGCACCTGATCGGGGGCCTCCACCAGCGCGTCGCCGTCCGCGCAGTAGTCGGCCGGTGCCACGGCAGAAAAGGTGACCAGGCGCACACCGGCGTTCGCGCCTGCGGCGGCCGCCACGACAGTGTCGTCGTCGGCGTTGATCACCACCGTGTCGCCCGGGCCCTGGTTCGCCCAGATCCGCGCCTTGGCGGACGCGTAGTCCTCGACGTGTCCATGCCAGTCCAAGTGGTCGGGGCTGAGGTTGAGCCAGCAGCTCACGTCGGGGTGCCACCCGTCGGTGCAGCTGAGCTGGAACGACGACACCTCGGCGACGATGACGTCGAGCTCGGCGTCGGCCACGTCCACCAGCGGCGTGCCGATGTTGCCGGCGGTGGCGACGGCCAGCCCCGACGCGGCCAGCATGGCCGCCACCTCCGTCGTCACGGTCGTCTTGCCGTTGGTTCCCGTCACCGCCACCAGCAGCGGGCGCGGCGCACTCCGCTCCGCCAGGATCCGCCAGCCGAGCTCGATCTCGGAGCGAACGGAGACCCCTGCAGCCGCGGCCAGGGCGAACACCGGATGGGTGATCGGCACTCCGGGGCTGACGAAGACCACGGAGGCGTCACCGACCAGGCCCTCGAGAGCGGCGGCGCCGGGTGCGGCCACCAGCGTCACGCCCAGGTCGGCGGCGACAACACCGGCGTCGGATGCTGGCCGGTCGTCGATGACCACCGGTGGTTCTGCGGCCCGGCCCAGATGGCGGGCAAGGGCCCGGCCGGTCACGCCGAAGCCGACGATGAGCGGCCGCCCTGCGGCGGTCACCCGTTGCCTCCCCGAGCGATGAAGTCGGCATAGAAGGCACCGAGCGCCAGCGCGGTGAACAGGCCGCCGAGGATCCAGAAGCGGATGATGACCGTCGTCTCCGGCCATCCCAGCAGCTCGAAGTGGTGATGGATCGGGGCCATGCGGAACACCCGTCGGCGGACGGTCTGGAAGGTGAAGACCTGGATGATGACCGATAGCGCCTCGATCACGAACAGGCCCCCGACGATGGGCAGGAGGAGGTCCACGTTCTCCAGCAGGGCCAAACCGGCGATGGCAGCGCCGATCCCCAGAGATCCGGTGTCACCCATGAAGATCCTGGCCGGCGCCGCGTTCCACCACAGGAACCCTGCGCACGCCCCGATCATCGACGCGGAGAGGGCGGCCTCGTCGAGGGCCGCAGGGTTGCGGTACATTCCGAAGTGGCGCAGCTGATAGAAGCCGATGACGGTGAAGGCCACGAAGGTGAACGCCGACGATCCCGCGGCCAGCCCGTCGAGTCCGTCAGTCAGGTTGACGGCGTTGGTGGTACCGATGATGACCACGACGGCCAGGATGACCCAGCCCACCTTTGACAGCTCGATGTCCAAAGAGTTGTACCGGGTGAACGACAGATGGGTGTCGACGCCCAGCCACACCACGCACAGCAGGGCGAAGGCCAGGGCGATGAGCAGCTGGCAGCCGGCCTTGGCCCGCTTGTTGAGGCCCAAGCTGCGCTGGTGGGTGACCTTGATCCAGTCGTCGGCGAACCCGACGAGCGCGGCGGCGCAGATGAGCAGGAGGCAGGTGATGCCGCGGGTGGTGAAGGTGCCGGTGACGTGCGCCACCAGGTAGCCGATGACGGCCGCGGCGATGATGGCCACGCCGCCCATGGTGGGCGTCCCCGCTTTGGAAAAGTGGCCCTGGGGGCCGTCTTCGCGGATCTGCTGGCCGATGCCTCGAGCCCGGAGCCTGTTGATCAACAGGGGTGTAGCCAGGATGGACACCAGCAGGGCCACCCCGCCGCCCAGGAGGAGGGCGGTCACCGGCCACCGTCGATCGGCGTGCGCTCGGCTCGGAAGCGGAGGATCCGCTCCAAGGCCTCCCGGGTGGCGGCCACGTCGTCGAAGGGCAGGATGCACCCGCCGATGTCCTGGCCCGTCTCGTGGCCCTTGCCGGCCACCACGACGACGTCGCCGGCGCCGGCGGCGGCGACGGCGGCGGCGATGGCAGCAGCCCGGTCGGCTTCCACCACGATGCGGCCGGTGGACGGCGCTCCTTCCATCACGTCGGCGATGATCGCCTCGGGGTCCTCGGTCCGGGGGTTGTCGGAGGTGATCACGCTCAGGTCGGCCAGGCGGGCGGCCACCTCCCCCATCAGGGGGCGCTTGGCATGGTCGCGGTCTCCCCCGGCGCCGAACACCACGATCAGACGGCCGGTGGTCAGCTCCCGCGCCGAGCGGAGCGCCTTGTCCAGGCCGTCGGGGGTGTGCGCGTAGTCCACCACCACGGTGAAGGGCTGACCGGCATCGACGCTCTCGAAGCGACCCGGGACCCGGCGGACCGATTGCAGGCCCCGGGCAACCGTCGCTGCGGGTACGCCCAAAGCCCGGGCCGTGGTGGCCGCGGCGAGGGCGTTGTCCACATTGAAGCGACCACCAAGGCTCAGCTGCACCGCCTGGCCCTCCCATCTGAAGCGGCTTCCAGCCGGAGCCAGCTCCAGGCCCCCAGCGTCGCCGGTGGCGAAGGTCTCCACTGGCCTTCTACCGGCGCGGAGGCGTTCGATGAGGATCTGGCCCCAGGCATCGGTCCGGTTGACCACGGCCACATCCACCCGGCCGGGCTCGAAGAGCCGGGCCTTGGCCTCAAAGTAGGCGTCCATGCTGCGGTGGTAGTCGAGATGGTCCTGGGTCACGTTGGTCAGCACGCCGGCGGCGAAGTGGACAGCGTCGACGCGACGCTGATCGAGGGCATGGGAGGAGACCTCCATGGCCACGGCGGTCCCACCCCGCTCACGCCACTCCGCCAACTTGGCTTGGAGTTCGGGCGCCTCAGGTGTGGTCCGGGCCTGCGTCAGCGTACCGATCGTCGAGGTCCGCCATCCATGGGCCTCGAAGATGGCCTCCAACAGCGCACAGGTCGTGGTCTTGCCGTTGGTTCCTGTGACGCCGACGACGCGGAGCGCGGACCGGGTCGGATGATCGCAGAGGGCGTCCGCCAAAGGGCCCACCACGGCCCGGGCCGACGCCACGACCAGCTGGGGGACTTCCAGGCCGAGAGGCCGTTCCGTCACCAACGCCACCGCGCCGGCGGCGACGGCGGCGGGCGCATGGTCATGGCCGTCGTGGACACCCCCGGTGATGCAGACGAACAGCGTGGCGGGCGCCACGGCGCGCGAATCGAGGCTGATGGCGGCCACTTCGGTAGCTTCGTCGCCCACGAGACGGAAGTCACCTTGCTGCAAGCCCGCCTCGGCGATGAGCGTCCCGAGTCGCATGAGCTCAGGTCACTTGGCTGCGGTGGTGGGCGGCTTCGGGGCCGGGGACCCGCCGGTTGGCGGCGGCCCGGTGGCCGGGACGATGGGGGTGGCGCTCAGGCCGGGCAGGGCAGTCCCGGCCGACTCGCCGGCGGCAGTGGCCGTCGCCGTGTTGGTCAACGGGACGCCGTCGGGGGGGCCATGCTTGGGCTCCGGCGGGACCTTGAGGGCCTGGAGGGCGTCGCGGGCCAGTGTGGCAAAGGTGGGCGCCGACGCCGCCGCCCCGAAGTCCGGGGTGTCGTTGATGACCACCATGCCAGTGATGGAGGGGTTCTCGGCCGGGACGAACCCTGCGAAGCTGGCCACGTAGTGTCCGGCAAGGTAGCCTCCGCTGGGGGACGGGATGCTGGCGGTGCCCGTCTTGCCGGCCACCGTGTAAGGGTTCAGGTTGGCGGCCTGGCCGGTGCCGACCCGGACGACCTCGTCGAGCATGGCCTTCATCTGCTTGGCGACCGTGGGGGACACGACCCGGTGGCCGGGGGTGATGGGCGTCGGATGTTCGGCGCCGGTCTTGTCGATCGTGCCGGCCACCAGTCGGGGGGCCACGTACTCACCGTCGTTGGCGATGGCGTTGTAGGCGGCCAGGACCTGCATGGCGGTCACGCTGACCCCCTGGCCGAACGACACGTCGGCCAGCGTCGTCCCCGACCAGTAGGAGGGCAGGATCCCCGCCGATTCGCCGGGGAAGTTGATGTCGGTCTTCCTGCCCTCTCCAAAGCCTGCGATGGTGTTCAGGATGCCGGTCTTGCCCAGCTTCTGGGCGATCTGCAGGGTGCCGATGTTCGACGAGTTGGTGAGGATGTCAGTCACGTTCCAGTGCTCGGTGCCGTGCGACTCGGCGTCGTGGATGGTGGTGCCGGCCACGTCGTAGGTGTTGGGGATGGTGAACGTGCTGGACGGGGTGATCGAACCCCGCTGCAGCGCTCCGGAGATGGTGACGAGCTTGTTGACCGATCCCGGCTCATAGACCTGGGTGAATGAGCTGGCCGATGCCGCCTCGACCGGCTGCGTGCCCGTGGCTGGCGCCGGGCTCGCCGTCCCGGTTGGCGACGGGATGTCCACAGGCACCGCCGGGGCGCTCGACGTGCCTGGGGCGGGCATGCTCAGCTGGGCATCGGCCACGATGTCGCCCGTCTTGCGGTCCATGAGCACGGCGACGCCGCTGCGGGCCTTGGCCGCCACGATGGCTTGGGCCAGCGCCTGCTCGGCGTCGTACTGCAACGCGTTGTCCAACGTCAGCACCAGGTCCCCTCCGGCGACCGGTGCCTGATACTGCTGCAGGCCGCCGGCGATCTGACGACCAGACGGATCGGTCTGCTCGACCAGCTTGCCCGGCCGACCCTCCAGGATGGACTGGTACTTCGACTCCAGGCCGCCCAGTCCGGTCCCGTCGGTGCCGGCCACGCCGACGAGCGGTCGGGCCAACTGGCCGGCTGGATAGAACCGCTTCGGCTCAGCGAGGCTGTAGACCCCGGGCAGGTTCATGGCCTTGACGCTCGCCGCGGTGGCGTCATCAACGGTGCGGGCCAGGTACGTGAAGTGGTTGTGCTCGGTCAGCTTGGTCTGGAGCATGGCCGGCGCCTGGCCCAGGGCAGGAGCCAGGCGGGCCGCTTCGGAGGTCGGGTCGGTCACCTGGTGCGGGTCGGTGTAGAGGGTGGTCTGGGGTATCGAGATGGCCAGCTCCCTGCCGCTGCGATCCACGATGCTGCCTCGTTCGGCGGCCAGGGTGACGGTGTGGGTCCACTCCGACGAGCCGACGGCCAGGTACTGGTTGGCGCCGATGCCCTGCAACCAGGTGAGGCGGGCCACGATGGCCACGAACGCCACGCCCATGATCACCAGCAGGCCGAAGGCGCGCACCCGGCCCTGCGGGGACAGGCCGCGCTTGGGTGCAAGGTGGACCGGACGGCCGGGCCGGCCGCGGCCTGGGCCGGTCCCGCGTCGAGCTGCGCCTCTCGAGGCGTCCGCTCTGATTGGGCGGCCCCGACCGTTTCCTGGGGGCCTCGGGGTCATGGGCTCCCCGCCAGCTGCGATTTGATCTGGGGCCAGTCAGCGTCACCGGCGGGGGCGGCAATCGTTGCCGGCCCCATCGCAGAGCGACCGGCGCCGCCGCCCGATCCCGTGGAGGTGCCGCCGGCCGGCAGCGGGGTGCTCGGGGCCAGGTAGGTCACGCTCGATGGTTGGCGCATCCCCAGCCTGCCCTCGGCGGTGGCGATGATCTGCTGGGGGGACTCCAGCTGGGCGACATGGAGACGGAGCTGGGAGTAGGTGATCTGCTGCTTGGCAACCTGCGTGGCCAGGCTGTCCAGGCGGAACTGCCGCTGGGCCATGACGACGTGCAGGTACACCAGGGCGAAGGCCACGACGACGCTCAGCACGGCACTGCCGACAAGGAGCAGCCGCGCTCGAAGAGGTCCCGTACGCAGACGCGAGATCGGATCCTCGACGACCGCCAGGTGCCCCGAGGCGCGGCCCGCCGGGCCTCTCGGCCCCGGTGCGCCCCGTTGCTCGGCGCCCCGAACGTGCAGCGGCTGGTTCACGGCTTCCCTCCGTGTCCCGGGCCATCGTGTCCCGGGCCGTCGGCCAGCCGCTCGGCGACGCGCAGGCGGGCGCTCTCGGCCCGGCGATTGCCGGCCACCTCCTCAGCGCCCGGCTTGAGCGCCCCACGACGCACCAGGCGGACACTGCGTTGCGCCCCACACACGCAGGGCAGACCGGATGGGCACACGCACCCTCCCGTCTCCGCTTGGCGGAAGGCGACCTTGACGATCCGGTCCTCGCCGGAGTGGTAGGCCAGCACCAACAGGCGCCCGCGCCCGACCAGCCGCTCCAGGGCGGCACCGAGGGCAGCGGGGAGGACGTCGAGCTCCTCATTGACGGCGATGCGCACGGCCTGGAACACCCGCCTTGCGGGGTGGCCTCCATGGCGGCGGGTGGCCGCCGGGATGGCGTCACGCACGACCTCGGCGAACTGCGTGGTCGTGGTGATGGGGCGGGCAGCGACGACAGCGCCGGCGATGCGCCGAGCGAAACGACCCTCCCCGTTTGCGGCGAACAGCGCGGCCAGCTCGTCGCGGGTGCTGGCGTTGACCACGTCAGCGGCGCTCCGGGTGGCGTCGGGATCCATGCGCATGTCCAGGGGTCCCTCGGCCCGGTAGCTGAAGCCTCGCCCGGCCCTGTCGAGCTGGGGGGAGCTGACCCCGAGATCGAACAGGGCTCCCGACAGGGCCCCGACGCCGAGATCGGCCAGGACGGCGTCGAGGTGGTCGAAGCGGGCCCTGATCAGGCGGGCCCGGGGTCCGAAGGGGGCCAGGCGGGCAACGGCTGCTGCCACTGCGGCCGGGTCCTGATCGACGCCCACCACGCTCAGGTGCGGGTGGGCGGCGAGGATGGCCGCGGCATGACCTCCGCCGCCGACGGTGGCGTCGAGCACCACGCCGGGGGGAACAGGAGCCACCAGGTCCACGATCTCGTGCACCATCACCGGTTGGTGAGCGAACTCGTCGCTCACCCGGCTCATCCGCAGCCCTCCGACCAGCACCCCGTCGGGATGTCTCCCCGATCGGGCAGAGTGGAAGCGGGCGGAGAAGGGGACTCCCACCCCGCCAGTCGGAAGGCTGCGCATGAGCCGGTCCCGCTGAGGGCGACGGCCGTTCTCGTTGTGCTTGATGGGATCGTCACATCGAGGCCCGGTGCCTATGCCTCGGGTGGTGGGGCCTCGGGTGGTGGGGATCCGGGTGGTGGGGATCCGGGTACCGCCGCACCGGACCCACCCATGAAGGTCCGCTCCGCCGGCTTGACCTCGACGTCCCACAAGGCGGGGTTCCACAGCTCGATGCGGTCCAGGGCGCCCATCACCAAAGCGGCGCGGTCCAGACCGGCGAAGTCCTGGAGGGCCTTGGGCACGGGCACCCGTCCCTGCCGGTCGATCTCCACGGCTGCCGAGGTCCCCGCCCAGATCCGGACGTTGTTGCGGTCCTCGGCGCTGCGATCCTGGCGGGCCAGCATCTCCGCAGTCTGCTTCTCGAACTCTGCTGGGGTCCACAGGGCCAGGCAACCCTCCAGGTGTCGGCTGATGTAGGCGCTGGTGTCGAACTCGGCGCGGAAGCGGGCAGGCAGGATGATCCGCCCTTTGAGGTCCAGGGAGTGCTCGTACCTCCCAAAGAATCCCAACGTCACGGTTCACTCCACTCCATCTCCCGTGGCGTAGGGGCCCCTCCCCTTTCCACCACTTGCCCCCACAATATGGCTCAGAGCCCCCACCGTCAACCACCGTTTGGAGAAAAGCCCAGTCATCGAACTCACGTTCGGTCATCGGGACCTCTCTGTGACCGAGCGCTGAACCACCACATCCGCGCCGGTCACGCCCCCGGAGCGCTCCATCGTTCCGGGTGCATCTGGGCGCCAGGGTGCGTTGCTTGGGCGACGCGGTGACGTTCAGCGACGCATACCGTCATTCAGCGACACACTGTCGATGACCGACACATCGTCGCCGGCCCGACCCGCGCCGCGCCGGCCCGCCGCCGGCCCGCGCCGTCAGCCCAGGATCGGCGGCAGTTCCTCGGCAATGGCCTCCACGCTCCAAGGCCCGGCCCGGGAGATGCCCGACTCGCGGACCCAGCCCGTCATGGGCTGGATGGTGCCCCCGAACGCATAGAAGACCCGCCCGGTGACCCTGCAGGAGGACGTGGCCAGCCACGCCACCAGGGGCGAGACGTTGCTTGGATCCCATTCGTCGAAGCGGGACGCGTCGGTGGGCACAGCCACGATCTCCCCCAGGCCGGGCGTCGACTCGGTCAGCCGGGTCCGGGCTGCGGGTACCACGGCATTGACCCGGACGCCGTAGCGGCTCAGCTCCTGGGCGGTGATGATGGTCATGGCGGCGATCCCAGCCTTGGCCGCCCCGTAGTTGGCCTGACCCGGGTTGCCATGGAGGCCCGATGTCGACGAGGTGTTGATGATCGCCGCCTCCACCTGGTGGCCGGCCTTGGTCTGCTCCCGCCAGTAGGCAGCAGCATGACGGGTGGGCACGAAATGACCCTTGAGGTGGACGGAGATGACCGAGTCCCACTCGTCCTCGCTCATGTTGACCAGCATCCTGTCGCGCAGGGTGCCGGCGTTGTTCACCAACACGTGCAGGTCACCGAAGGCGTCGACCGCCGCCTTGACCATCCGCTGCCCCCCCTGCCAGTCGGCCACGTCCTCGGTGTTGGCGATCGCTTGGCCACCCGCCGCGGTGATCTCGTCCACGACAGCTTGGGCCGCCTCCGTGTCGCCCCCTCGCCCGTCGGCACTGAAGCCGACGTCGTTGACGACGACGCTGGCTCCTGCGGAGGCAAAGAGCAGCGCATGGGCCCGACCGAGACCCCGGGCCGCTCCGGTGATGATTGCTACCCGTCCCTCAAGCTGACCCACGTCCTCTCACCTTCCCCGGTGGCGGTCCCATCCTGGCCGTCCCCGATCATGGCACCTGGGACCTGCCAAAGCTCGTTTGACTCCCTTTCGACCTTTCGACACCTTTCCTGTGACGACGAGATTCTTCATCCGAGGCCGGCCTCCGCGCAGCGGGCGATCAGCGCGTCGCGCAGAGCGGTGCCGTCGCTCACCGCGACCGCCACGCTTGCCAGGTCGATGCCGCCCTGCTGACGCTCGCCGGCGCTCAATGACAGAACGTCGAGCAGTCCGGTCGGATCCCACGGACCGATCGGGCGGCCCAGGCGCTTGCTGAGCGGCATCGCGCATTGGAACAACGTTGCCGCCCTGGTCCGGCGCTGGCAGATCCCAACCACCTTCGCCCCCTCGACGGTCACCTCGCCGGGACCCAGGCCGGCGAAGCAGACCTTGGCGGCCCATGGCCCCGAGACCATCCCGCCGCGCCAGGTCTCGACCCCGGCGATGCCGATGTCGGCCAGGGCGGCGGCCCAGCACCCGCCAAGCCACCACCCTGCCCGGCGGAGGTCAGCCGACCACAGAGGGTCGTCGGCCGGGACCACGACGTCGATCCACAGGACCTCGCCGGGTCCAACGAGGACGGCCGCGCCCCCGCTGCGGCGCCGGGCGACCGCAACGCCCAGCGCCGCGGCGCGAGCTCGGTCGACGTGGTGCTCGGGCTGCCCGCTGCCCAACACGACCGTCGGGTGCTGAACCTCCAGGATCCGGATGACCCTCACCACCTCCGAGGTCGCCGTGGCAATCAGGGCGGCGGAGGACTCGTGCAGCTCCGCTGCGGGTCCGGCCGCTTGCTCGACGGTCCACGGGCGTGGGTCGCTCGCTCGCCTACGCCGAACAGCCACCCTCACGCGGAGAGGGTGGCTGCCGGCATTCCCAGATACGGCTCCCAGTCCGGTCGCACCGACCCGTTGGCCACCAGGATCCACGCCCGCTCCCGGGGCGGCGCCGGCGGGCGCCGCAGCTTCATCCCGCTCTCCTCCAGGAGGCGGTCACGCTTGGCGGTGTTGCACCGCCGGCAGGCCGCCACCACGTTGTCCCAGGCGTGGGGGCCACCCTTGCTCCGGGGGATGACGTGGTCGATGTTCTCCGCCGACGCTCCGCAGTACTGGCAGCGATGACCGTCTCGGGCGAAGACGGCCCGGCGGTTGAGGGCGATGCGGGCCTGGTAAGGCACCCTTACGTAGTGGCTGAGGCGCACGACGGACGGTTCGGCAAAGGTGACCCGCTCGGAGCGAAACACTCCCCCCGTGTCATGGAGCACCTCGGCTTTGTGCTCCAGGCTCAACAACAGAGCACGACGGGTGGACACGATGCAGAGCGGCTCGTAGGAGGCATTGAGGACGAGGGCCTGAACCATGGCGGTGCGCTCCTGCCGCCTGCCGTCCTACCGGATCGACGCCGGGACCGGCGTCGCCGTTCTTGGTGGCCCAGGGAGCACGCAGAAAATGTACTCGGCGGATGATCACTGTGCTCACCTTTGGCAGGGTCGCCCTCAGCCTCCAATGGCGCGCATCCGCTTGCACCACTGCAGAAACGCGACGACCTCGCCGGGGGTGAGGCGTCGCTGACCCCCCGCTCCGAGCATCGTGTCGGTGCGGAACGCCACGTACTCGAGCGAGGGTGCGGGCGTCGCCGGCACGTGGCGCCACCATCCCGGCGCCGCCGTCCGCAGCACCAGGCGGATCGCCGTCCTCCACAAGTCGGGGTGGGAGGCGACGGCCACCGCGGTCCGGACCGGGCGGGCGAGGTGCAGCCCGCTCAGGGCGGCCCGCAAAGGGCCCCCCTTGAAGTCCGGCGACCGGAGGTCCGGGGATCCGGAGGCCGGAGGCGCCGGGTCCGATCCGCCCGTCACCGGGAGACCTGCCCCGACGGCACGTCGGGCAGGCCGTGCAGACCTCGCCGGGCCACGGCCGCCGCCCCCAACAGGGGGCCTTCCGCCCCCAGAGCACTGGGGATGATCACCGCTCCCCGGGAGAACTCCAACCGGCAGCGAAGGTCCATCTCCGCCTGGGCGGCGGCGAAGAACGGGGCACCGAAGCCCAGAGCGACCGAGCCCGCCACGGTCACCAGGCGCAGGTCGAGCAGGTTGCAGACCGACGCCACCCCTCGGCCTACCAGCCGGCCCGTCCGCTGTCGCGTAGCGCCATCAGCCTCTGCCGGGGGCCGCCCGGTGATGGCGGTGATGGCCGTACCGGAGGCCTCTGCCTCCAAGCAGCCCACGCCGCCGCAGACGCAACGGTGACCCGCCGGTTCGACGACCACGTGGCCGATGTGGCCGGCGTTGCCGTCATCGCCGTCGAGGAGCCGCCCGTCGACGACGATGCCGCCGCCCACACCGGTCGACACCACCATGGACAGGAAGTGGCGACGACCCACAGCGGCGCCGACCCAGGCCTCCCCCAGAGCCAGCGCCTTGGCGTCGTTGTCCACCCACGTCCGCAGGCCGGTGCGCTCCGCCAGCCGGTCACCGAGGGGGAAGTTCTTCCAGGCGGCGATGTTCAGCGGGGAGACCGACGCTCCCGCAGCGGTCATTGGTCCCCCGATCCCGACGCCGCAGGCCACCGGCGAGCTCCCGTAGGGGACCTGGTCCATCAGGCGGTCGAGGGCGGCGAAGGGGTCCGTGCCGTCCTGGGGGGTGGCGGCCCTGGTGGACCACCGCAGGCGGCCCGCCGCGTCGACCAGGCCCACGGCCATCTTGGTACCACCAACATCGACGGCCAGGACAAGATCGTCATCGTCGACAGGCGGATCGAGCCCGGTCATGGCCGCCACCGTAGGCTCCGGCGCAAGGAAGGGGGGTCGCTGAACTGCCAGGCGCAACACCGGGCGGGCGGTACGCTGCGGCCGGAGTCCGACGAGGAGGCACGTGGCCAGACAACCAACGGCAACGGCGCCGGCGGCGGAGATCCTGGCCAGGATGTTCGAGGCGGTGGTGGCCAACGTCTCGCAGGTCATCCAGGGCAAGGATGAGGCGATTCGCCTCGCCCTGGTGGGCATCGCCGCCGAGGGACACATCCTGCTCGAAGATGTCCCGGGCGTGGGCAAGACGACCCTGGCCAAGGCGCTGGCACGCTCCTTCGACCTCACGTGGAGCAGGATCCAGTTCACCCCCGACCTCCTGCCGTCCGACGTCACCGGCGTCAGCATCTACGACCGGGCCGACCGCACATTCACCTTTCGGCCCGGAGGGGTCTTCGCCAACGTTGTGCTGGCCGACGAGATCAACCGCGCATCCCCGCGCACGCAGGCTGCGCTCCTGGAGTCCATGCAGGAACGTCAGGTCACCGTCGACGGGGTCACCCGCCCCCTGCCCGCGCCGTTCCTGGTGATCGCCACCCAGAACCCAACGGAGCATCAGGGCACCTATCCACTGCCGGAGAGCCAGCTCGACCGCTTTCTGCTCCGTCTGCGGATGGGCTACCCGGCCCGAGACGCCGAGCTGGCCATGCTCGACAGCTCTGAGGGTCGCTCCGTCGACGATCTCCGGCCGGTGGCGGGACCGGAGGCGATTGCCTCGATGGTGGCCATCACCTCACAGATCCACGTCGCCCCCGCCCTCAAAGGCTACATCGTCGACCTGGCCACGGCCACCCGCCGCCACCGGGGCCTGTCGTTGGGCATGTCCCCCCGTGCCGTTCTCGCCCTGCAGCGCGCAG
This sequence comes from Actinomycetota bacterium, assembly GCA_030945745.1. Lineage (GTDB taxonomy): Bacteria > Actinomycetota > Acidimicrobiia > Acidimicrobiales > Palsa-688 > JALZAH01. The sequence continues at coordinate 54,489 of JALYZO010000025.1, read as the reverse complement.
CTCGGGCCCGCGCCGGATCGGCCGGTCGGAGCTTCGTGGTCCCCGACGACGTCAAGGCTCTGATCGGGCCGGTCCTTGAGCATCGGGTGGTGGCCAGCCCGGAGGCGGCGTCGGCCGGCCGGGGCATCGCCGAGCTCCTCGACGATGCCATCCACTCCGTCCCTGTCCCCGCTGGCCGGAGCAGCCGGTGAGCGGGGTGCGGCGGCGGGGGCGCGGCGGGGCCGTGACCCTGACCGGGCGGGGTTGGGCGCTGGCGATGGCCACTGTGGTGCTGGTCGTGGCCGGAGGCCTTTTTGGCATCCAGGAGCTCTTCGCGGTGGCCGCCGCCACGGCGATCATGATCCTCTCCTGCGCCCTGTGGGTGTGGAGACGACCCTGGAACCTGAGCAGCGCCCGCCAGGTCACGCCTGTGCGGGTACCCGCAGGCTCCGAAGCCCGAGTCGAGCTCGGCATCCGCAACCTGTCGGCTCGCCGCTCACCGGTGGCCGCGGCGCGTGACCCCTTCGACGGTGGGCGGCACTGGGCGGCGTTCGCTGTGGCCCCCCTCGAGCCCGGCGAGACGGTGAGCGCCTCGTTCCGGGTGCCGACGACCGAGCGTGGCATCTTCGCGGTGGGGCCCCTGCAGCTGGAGATCACCGACCCGTTCGGGCTGGTGTCGGCCACCCGGGTCGGCGCCGGGCCATCGACGCTGACGGTTCACCCCCGCCTCGTCGCCCTCCGACCGCCCCGCGGAAGCGGCGGGGCGGATCAGCAGCCCCAGGACGCCACCTCGATGATCGGCCAGCACGGGAGCGATTTCTATGCCGTGCGCGAGTACCGGATGGGAGACGACCTGCGCAGGGTGCACTGGCCGTCGACGGCCCGCCTCGACGATCTCATGATTCGCCAAGAGGAGACACCTTCGCAGGGCCGCCTCACCGTGGCCGTCGACCTTCGGCCGTCCGCCTGGGCGGAAGGTGGCCTCGAGACCGCCTTGTCCGCGGCGGCCAGCGTCGCCGAAGTCGCCTTGGCCGAAGGCCTCCTCGTCAGGCTCCTCACCAGCACCGGCGGCGACACCCTCTTCGGTGCCTGGGGGGCTCAGCGGGCGGTCATCCTCGATGCCCTGGCCGCCGTCGGGGTCCGCGCCTCCACGCCCGATGCGGCCCTGGGGCGGACGGTCGACGCCGCGCCCGGCGAAGCCGTCGTCGTGATCACCTCCAGCGGGCAGGCCGGCCGAGGGATGGTGGCCGGCTTCGTCGCCACGCAGCCCAGCCTGCTCACCGCAGTCATGATCGCCCCGGATCGGGGCCTGGGGACGAACCCTGAGCCTTTCGCGGTCAGGAGCATCCGCATCGTCGGGCTCACCGGGGGCATCGACGGCCTCCCCGAGGCCTGGGGTCGGAGCCAGGCGTCGGCGCCCACAACGTTGAACCGATGACGATGCTCACCCGGGAGGCTCCGTCCGACGTCGACGTCGCTCCCAGCGACCGCCCTGCCACGGGCCACCCCGCAGATGCCTCCTCGGAATCGCCGGGGAGCCTGCCGGCCACGGCCCTGCTGATCGTCGTTACCCTCGCTGCCTCCGCTGGGTTCTTCCGGATCTTCGCCGACGACGGGTGGGTGCTGCCCGTGCTCGGCGTCGCCGTGGCTGTCCACGGCGCGTCGTGGGGCGCCAGACGGCTGGCCGTTCCTCGCTGGTGGAGCCCGATCATCGCGGTGGTGATCACCCTCTTGGTCTCCGTATGGACCGTGGTGGGTGCCACCACCGTCGTCGGCCTGCCACTGGGAGGCACCTGGAGCGCGGTCCGCGCTGCGCTGGACAATGCGCAGCGGGTGATGCCAACCGTCGTTGCCCCCGTGCCGGACCTCGTTGGCTTCCGCCTCCTGGCCACCTGGGGTGTGGGCATCGTCGCCCTCCTGGCCGACTGGGCGGCGTTCCGCCTCCGCTCCAGCCTCCAGTCGGTGGTGCCGGGCTTCGCCATGTTCGTGGTGTGCTGCGTGCTCGGGACAACCTCAGGGCGGGCGTGGGCCGTCGCCACCATCGTGGCGTCGATGACCCTGTTCGTGCTGGTGCACCGCAACACCGTCGGTCGGGCGGGCACCGTGTGGTTCGCCAACCGCCACCACGGGGCGCTGCCCTGGGCGGTGGGGATCGGCACCGGCCTGCTGGCCATGGCCGCTGCGGTGATCGTCGTCCCCAACCTGGCCCCCACGGAGGGCCGCGGCATCCTCGGCTGGAAGCAAGGACCGGCGGCCGGGGGGGCCCGGTCGGTGATCAGCCCCATCGTCGACCTCCGAACACGGCTGGTCACCGAGGCGACCACGCCGGTCATGACCGTCGCCAGCCCCGTCCCCTCCTACTGGCGGCTCACCTCACTCGACACGTTCACGGGCCTGCAGTGGCAGTCGACCAACTCCTATCTGGCCATCGGCGACCGTCTCCCGGGGGTGCGCGCTGCGCCCCCTGGCACCCGCCAGGTCACCCAACAGTTCCACCTCCAGTCCCTGGACTCCATCTGGCTGCCCGCCGCCTTCTCGCCCGAGTCGATCGTGGGCGGAGGTCACGTCACCTACGACCCGGTATCGGGCAGCCTGCTGACCGACCGGGCGACGGCCAACGGCCTGTCCTACACCCTGACCTCCCTGCAGGACCTGGCCACGCTCAGCACCCGCGCCCTGCAGGCGGCGAGCCCCCCGGCATCGGCCGGGACGCTCGCCCACGACGTGGCCCTGCCACCCCTGCCGGCGCAGATCCACGCCCTGGCCGCCAAGATCACTGCCGGCAAGACCACCGAGTACGACAAGGCTCTGGCCCTGCAGGAGTTCTTCCTGGGCCCGACCTTCCAGTACAGCCTGAGTCCTCCCAGCGACGGATACGGCACCGATGCCTTGAGCACCTTCCTGTTCACCACTCGCATCGGCTACTGCCAGCAGTTCGCCGGTGCCTACGCCGTCCTGGCCCGCTCCATCGGCCTGCCCACCCGCCTGGCCGTAGGGTTCACGTCCGGCACCTCCGCCGCTGGCCGCTATCAGGTGACCGACGCTGACGCCCACACCTGGCCGGAGGTGTACTTCACCGGGTACGGCTGGTTGCCCTTCGAGCCCACCAAGGGTGGCTTTGAGATCCCAGGGGCCAGCGGTTACACCGGTCACACCTCGTCGGCAACACCGGGCGCCCCCGCCCCCGCAGCGGTCCAGGCGGCGCCGGCACCGTCGCCATCTCGGGTCCCGACGACCACCGCAGCGCCGGGCGGGGCCCCGCTGACGGTCCCCCACCCGGTGCCGACATCGTCGCCCGCTTTGAGCACCGGCGTCATCGCCATCGGGCTCGTCGGCGGCGCAGCCCTCGCCTGGCTGGCCCTCATCAACGCCGGCCGAGCCTTGCGGTGGCGCCACCGGCGTCGGCGCGCCATCCTGCAGGGCCTCGGCGGGCCGGCCGAGGTCATGGCCATCTGGGCGGAGACCGAGGAGCTCCTGCAGTGGTGGGGCATCTGCCGCCGGGTCGACGAGACCTTCTCGGAGGTCGCCACACGAGCCGGCACCCGCCTCGGTGCTCTCTTGTCGACGGCGCCCGAACCCCTCCCCGTGCCGGCTCTCGCTCCCGCCGGCGGCCCTTCTCCGGGCACCGGGCGTCTCCGCGCCCGCATCGCAACGTCGCCTTGGTCCGACCTGGACGCGCTGGCTGATTGGGCTGATTGGGCTGATTGGGCCGATGGTGCCCTGCGAGCGGGGGCCGTGGACCAGGCTCGTTGCGCCGGTCACAACGTGGCCAGCACCCTACGTCGGGGTGCCGGGTCCCGGCTGTGGCTGCGCTGGCTCACCGATCCACGCCTGGCGTGGCGCGGCCCCCGTTGCGCCTGAGCTCCCGCGCCAGCCCTCAGCGCTCGTGGCCGAAACGGCGGCGGAGGCGGCGGCCGGTATCGCCCAGCACGTCGTTGACCTTGTGGTCCTTGACGGTCTTGTTGAGCTGCGTCAAGCCGTGGCGGCCCATCCTGCGGAGGTTCTGGGTGAGGGCGATGGCGGAGACCACCATGATCAGGAACCCGGCGATCCCGAGGATCCAACTCGATGCGAACGACGCCAGGAGGACAGCGAGGCCGAGTACGAACCCGAGGATCGCCCACTTGCAGTTTCGGGCCAGGTAGCGGGGCAGCGTCGTCTCCCCGATGCGCCGAGCGGATTGTGGGTCGGTCGTGTAGAAGCGTTGCTCGATCTGGCTGAGGATGCGCTCCTCGTCTTCGGATAGCGGCACTGTCCTGGCCTCCGTCGTCCTGCGTCACCTCGAGCAAATCCCGGGGCCGATTTCGCTGTGCGCCTGCTCAAGGCGCACAGCCCCATCTTTGCCCGGTCCTCAGGCTACTGCAACGCGCTTGGTTCCCTGGGGGGGCTGAATCTGGCCGACACGGCTCACCGCGTACCGCTGGAGCCCTCCGGGAGGTCGCTCTCGGCCGCCGGACCCCATTGGGCATCGCCCTGGCGCTTCAACCGCAAGCCGCCCTTGTCAAGCAGGGCCGCTGGCCCCAGCGCCGACTCACCGTATCGTTGCCGGATCTCGCTCAGCACCGCCCCGGCGGCCTCCCAGGCCCGGGCTGCCGCCTCCTCGACGCCACCGTCGGCCCCGAAGGCCAGCTGCATCTGCTCCCCCGGCGGGTGATCTCCCGGCGCCATCAGGTTGGAGGCGGTGACGCCGAAGAGCCTCACGCCCGGTGCCAGGTCGATGTCGCTCAGGATCGACGATGCCACCTTGGCGATGATCGGACCCGCATCTGTGGGGCGGGCCAGGGTGCGGCTGCGGGTGATCGTCCGGAAGCTCCCGTAGCGAACCTTGACCGTGATGGTCCGGCCGGCCGCCCCAAGGCGGCGGAGGCGGGCGCCTACCGCATCGGCCATCCGCACCACCTCCGCCTCCAACTCGGAACGCTCGAAGCGGTCGTGGGCGTAGGTTTCCTCATGACCGATGGACTTCGCGGGCCGGTCCGCCACCACCAACCGATCGTCGCGGGCGTTGGCCAGGTCGTGAAGGTGGCGACCGTGGGCCCGCCCCACGCTGGCCTCCAGTGCGGCGACGGGCACCGACGCCAGGTCACCGATGGTCGTGACCCCCAGGCGGGACAACCGGGCCAGAGTGGCCGGTCCGACGCCCCACAACGCCTCCACGGGAAGGGGGTGGAGGAAGGCGAGCTCCTCACCGGCGGCGACCTCGACCACGCCGGGCCCGCGAAGCGGTCCTGGCCGTGTGGCGTCGAGCGATGTGAGCGGCTTCGCCGCCTGGGAGGCCAGCTTGGCCAGGAACTTGGACGGGGCCACGCCCACCGAGCAGGCCAGCCCCAGCTCAGCGGCCACCCGGTCCTTGACGCTCCAGGCCATGGAGGGGGCCGAACCGAACAGCCGGGTGGCTCCTGTGACGTCAAGGAAGGCCTCGTCGAGTGAGATCCCTTCCACCAAGGGGGTGTAGCGCCCGAAGATGGCGTGCAACCTGTCGCTGATCTCACGGTACCGCTCGAAGCTTCCGGCGACGAAGACGGCCGTCGGGCACAGGCGCCGGGCCCGGGAGGCGGGCATCGCCGAGCGGACCCCGAAGGCTCGCGCCTCGTAGCTGGCCGAGGCGACGACGCCGCGCGCTCCGGTGCCCCCCACGATAAGGGGGCGCCCGGCGAGCGACGTGTCGTCCAGGGCCTCCACCGACGCGTAGAAGGCGTCCATGTCCACGTGGAGCACCTGGCGGGGGGACGGGTCGGTCAAGGCTCGAGGAGAACCCGGCGAAATCCCTCGGCGAAGCGGACCCCAGCCCGCCGACCAGCGTCCTCGGCTCGCTGGCGGACGACGCCGCGCAGCCACTCGCCGGGATCGCCCACCTGACTGGTGTGGCACGCCAGGGCCTCGGCCTTGACGTCGATCGTCTCGGTGATGTCGACCCAGACGTCGGGCTCCAAAGTACCCGACAGGTACAGCGAACGCACGGCGTGCGCAGGACCGGCGCCGGGGAAGTAGTGGGGATTGCCGGCTGCCGGCGCCACGGCGTCGATGGTGGCCCATCCGAGGACTCGGTGATCGCGGTGGTTGACGTAATGCTGCCCGAAGAACACGGCGGTGGGGTCCGACCCGACGACCACCTCGGGCCGCACCCGGCGAATCACCTCGACCAGGCGGCGGCGCAGGTCGCCCCTGTCGTCCAGGTCGCCGTCGGGATACCTCAGCCAATGATGCGCACGTACCCCGAGTACGGCCCCGGCGGCCTCGACCTCGATCCGCCGACGTGCGGTCAGGTGGACCGGATCGTCGGTCGGGTCGACGGACCCCTTGTCCCCCTCCGCAGCGATGCACACCTCGACGGCCGCACCCGCCCGGGCCCAGGCGGCAAGGGTCCCTCCGGCAGCCACATCGGGATCATCGGGGTGGGCGTAGACAGCGAGGACCGAAGCCGGCACCATGGCGACGAGCTCCGACACGCGGTGAGCCTACCGGCGGGCGGGGCGGCGGAGCAGTCAGCGACCGTTCGCTACGGTCGTCGGTCGTGGGGCGATCAGACCGTGCAGGGGAGCCTGATGGGAAGGCGCGTGTCCCGAAGCCGATGACCGGGCGCCCGTTGTTCGGCCGTCGCAGGGCATCGGGCTACGAGACCCCGGGCGGCGGGCTGGTGGGCACCCATCTGGCCGGCGTCAGTCGGGGGGCCCGGATCGTCGGCCGCCCCCGGCTGGCGCTCGGCGTCTTCGCCCTGCTGGCCAATGCCGTGCCCGGCATCGCGCTGTTCTTCTACCTGCAGTTCCTGGCGCCCGGTTCGGGTTCCGGCTCAGGGGTGGTCCCCGATCCGGGGCGAGCCAACGGTCGAGTGCTCGTCACCCTCCTCGTCTTCCTGGCGCTGACCATCCCCGTCGGGGCGGTGCTCAACGCCAAGAGCATCGTCCCGGTGGTGAGATGGCTGGGCCAGGACCGGCCGGCGACGCCCTCTGAGCAGCTCGTCGTCCTCCGCCAGCCCCTGCGCCAGGCGCTTATCGCCTTCGCCTTCTGGGCCATTGCCGCCGTCATCTTCGGGTCTCTCGAGGCTGCCCTGGGTTACAGCTCGCAACGGGTCGCCGCCCTGGTGATCGGTATCATCCTGGCCGGGATCGCCAGCTGCTCGCTCAGCGTCCTGCTCGTCGAGCGGCTCTTTCGACCCCTCGTCGCCGTGGCCTTGAGCGGTGACTTGCCCGCCCGTCCCTACGGCATCGGGGTGGCCCCCCGCATCCTGCTCAGTTGGGCCTTCGGGTCGGGCGTCCCCCTGCTTGGCCTGCTCCTCACTCCCGCCTTCGCCGGGCAGCGGACCCTGTCCAGCTTCGCCGAACCTCTCGCCCTGATCTGTGCCGCCGGTCTGCTGTCCGGTTTCACGATCATGGCGGGAGCCGCCAGGACGATCGCCGAGCCCCTCGATCACATCCGAGCAGCGCTGGCACGCGTCGAGGCCGGGGATCTCGACGTCGGGGTGGCGGTGGACGACGGCTCGGAGGTCGGCCAGCTCCAGGCCGGGGTCAACCGCATGGTCGCCGGTCTGCGCCAGCGCCGTGACCTCGAGGATCTCCTCGGTCGCTATGTGGGCTTCCAGGTGGCCAGCGGGGCCGTCGAGCGAGGACTCGACCTGTCCGGGGAGAAGGTGGAGGCGACTGCCCTGTTCGTCGACCTGATCGGCTCCACCGCCCTGGCCGAGGCCCTCCCCCCCGAAGCGGTGGTCCGAGCCCTGAACGTCTACTTCGCGGCGGTCATCGCTGCGGTGGGCTCCGAGGACGGCTGGGTGAACAAGTTCGAAGGAGACGGTGCCCTGTGCATCTTCGGCCCACCCAGCGGGACGCAGGATCACGCCGGTCGGGCGCTGCGAGCCGCCGTCGCCATCCGCCACGCCGTGGATACGGCGACCGGCGACCAGCTGCCCCTGACCGCCGCCGTGGGGGTGTCGTCGGGCACCGTGGTGGCCGGCAACATCGGTTCCCGGCAACGCTTTGAGTACACCGTGATCGGCGATCCGGTCAACGAGGCCTCCCGCCTGACCGAGCTGGCCAAGGCACACCACAGCCGGGTCCTGGCCAGCGGCTCCACCGTGTCCGCCGCCGGAGCGGAAGGACGAGGCTGGGAGGTGGTCGACACCCGGGTGCTCCGAGGCCGGAGCCGACCCACGTCGGTGTTTGCACCGAAGGACCAACCCGGCGCCGGCCAACAGGCTGGCCTCGCGCCATGATGGACCAGTGACCGAGCTGCCCGTCCCCGAGCTGCCCCAGCGCATCGAACTTTCGGTGGCCGAGGTCTTCGGTACGGCAGTCTCCTCCGATCCTCTCGGTGACGAGTTGGCAACCGTGGCCCTCGATGCCGCCCGGGCCGCTGCGGCCATCCACCTCGCCGGCTTCGGTGGGCTTCGGGATCGGGTGGACACGAAGTCGTCGGCTACCGACATGGTCTCGGAGGTGGACCGCAGAGCCGAGGAGGCGGTGGTCGCCATCATCGATGCCAGTCGGCCCGGTGACGCCATCCTGGGCGAGGAAGGCACGGCCCGTGGGGGCTCGACCGGCGTGCGGTGGGTCGTTGACCCCCTGGATGGCACCACCAACTTCCTCTTCGGGATCCCGGCGTTCTCTGTCTCCATCGCCGCCGAGATCGATGGCGCAGCCCGCGTCGGGGTGGTCATCGACCCGACCCGGGCAGAGACGTGGGCCGCCGTCGCCGGACGCGGTGCCCGCCTCAATGGCCAGCGGACCATGGTGGCTACCGGCCGCTCGGAGCTGTCGACCGCCCTGGTGGCGACCGGCTTCGGCTACCGGGCGGAGCGACGATCGCAGCAGGGCCGAGTGGCCGCCACGGTGCTGCCCGCCGTGCGCGACCTCCGTCGGTTCGGCTCCGCTGCGCTGGACCTGTGCTGGGTGGCCGGAGGCCGAGTCGACGCCTACTACGAATGGGGTCTCAATCCTTGGGATCTTTCCGCCGGGCGCCTGATCTGTGACGAGGCCGGCGCCCGTACCGGGATCCTCACGGGGCAGACGATCATCGCCTCGGTGCCGGCGCTCTACGAGGGCCTGGCCGAGCTCCTTGTCTCCGCCGGTGCCCGCGACTTTGAAGAAGGCAACGAGGAGCGACACTGGTAGGGGGCCCTCAGGGGGACCCCCCGTCAGGAAATCAGCCGAAGAAGATGCCGGCCACGTCGTGGAACAGGTCGGTGTCAACGGTCTTCAGCTCCGTCACCCCCGCAGCCAGCGGCACCCGCACGATCCGGTCGGCCTGCAACGCCACCATCTGGTCGAACGCACCGTCGTGGACGGCGTCTATGGCCGCCACCCCGAAGCGGGTGGCCAGCACCCGATCGAAGGCGGTGGGCGTGCCCCCCCGTTGGATGTGCCCCAGGACCGTCACCCGGGTCTCGAAGCCGGTTCGTTTCTCGATCTCGGGGGCGATCACGTTGGCGATGCCCCCAAGGCGCGGATGGCCGAACTCATCCACCTCGGCGGACGCCACCTCGAGGGTCCCCTCAGCGGGTGTCGCCCCTTCCGCCACCACCACGATGGACGCGTAGCGACCCTTGGCGTGGCGGGTCTTGAGCGCCTCGCAGACCACCTCGATGTCGAAGGGCTCTTCGGGGACGAGCACCTCTGCTGCACCTCCGGCAATGCCGGCGTAGGTGGCGATCCATCCGGCGTGGCGGCCCATGACCTCGCAGACGATGACCCGGTCGTGCGATTCGGCGGTGGTGTGGAGCCGGTCGATGGCGTCGCTGGCGACCTGGACGGCCGTGTGGAACCCGAAGGTGACCTCGGTGGCGGAAAGGTCGTTGTCGATGGTCTTGGGCACACCGACGACCGAGACGCCTTCGCCGGCCAGGCGATGGGCGACGCCCAAGGTGTCCTCACCGCCGATGGCCACCAGGGCGTCGATGCCCTCCTTCTTCAGGGTGGCCAGCGCGGCCTCGAGGCCTCCTTCCACCTTGAAGAGGTTGGTCCGCGACGTTCCCAGGATCGTGCCCCCCAACGGCAGGATCCCACGGCACCGTTGGATGTCGAGTGGTGCCACCCGATCGTCGATCACGCCGCGCCACCCGTCCAGGAATCCCACGAACGTGTCGCCGCGGTAGCCCTCGCCCTTGCGCACGACCGCCCGGATCACCGCGTTCAGGCCCGGGCAGTCTCCGCCCCCGGTGAGCACCCCAACCCGCATCGGACTCCTTCCCCGGCCGGACACCTGCCCGGCACTCTCCCGAACCCTACCCAGGTCGTCCCTGGCCCGCCGACCTGCCCTGCCGCTCCGGGAGGATGGCCTCGTCCGCAGGCGTAGCCGCGGCCTGCTCAGCACCCCGGTCGCGGGTGCTACGACCTTAGGGAGATCCCCGGTCACCTCAGCAGAGACAACCTAGGGAAGCGTCAGGCGTTGGCCGACGAGGAGTGGCCGCCCCCCGAGATGCGAGGACAGGCGGTCGACCAAGGGCCGGACGTCGCCACCGGGATGCATGGCGACCGCGATCCTCCACAAGGTGTCGCCGGGACGCACCACCCAGGAGCGGGCCACCACCGGACGGGGAGCGCCCGCAGAGGCGGCACCGGCGGTGAGGGGACCACCGGCGCCGCCTCCCAGGGCCGCCTCCAGGGCGAACATGGCTGCGACCGCGACGAACAGCGATGCCAGCAGCACGGCGAGGCGCCTGCGGTTGGCGACCACCCGCTTCGATGGGCAAGAGGGTCGGCGGCAGGCAACCCGGTGCTCGACCAACCGGAAGGGAGTCGGCTGACCGCGTGATCCCGCCCGGCAGACCGGGGAAGGATGGGGATCCGGCTCCTCGTGATCGAATCGGTGTTGGGTATCGGCGAGCACGGCAACCATGGGGACCTCCTCAGTCCGAGCGCACCGTTCAGGCGGCTCCCGGGGCCACCGCTGTGCATAGGCAACCCTGCGGTGCCGCTACCATGGAGCCCTCGAACGTCTGTTCGTAGCCAAGCAGAACGTGCGTTCCCTTGTCAAGGGAGAAATCGAACAGATGTTTGCCTCAAGACCGGCTCTTGGCTAGCATGCGATGGCATGACAGGCAAGAAGACCGCGGTGGGGACCATCGGAGGATCTGCGGGATCGGCTCCCGTCGAGGCGCGGGGGTCGGCGGCCGCCAAGCGGGTGCCTCCGACCAACCGGGACCTCACCGGCAAGCGTCGCGAGATCCTCGAGTTCATCGCCAGCCAAATCCAGGAGCGTGGCTATCCGCCCACCGTCCGCGAGATCGGCGAGGCCGTCGGCCTGACGTCGTCGTCGACGGTCCACACCCACCTGACCACCCTGCAGCGCCAGGGTTACCTGCGCCGCGACCCGACCAAGCCTCGAGCCATCGAGGTCCGCTACCACGCCACGTCGGGCGAGGACGCCGAGCGCCGACCTGCCCGCCACGTACCCCTCCTCGGTGACGTGGCCGCCGGCACCGACGTTCTGGCCCAGGAGAACGTCGAGGAGCTCCTGCCCCTACCGGAGGACTACTGCGGTGACGGTCCGCTGTTCATGTTGCGGGTCCGCGGAGAGTCGATGATCGACGCTGGCATCCTCGACGGCGATCTGGTGACGGTCCACCAGCAGAGCGAGGTCGCGTCGGGCGAGATCGTGGTGGTGGGCATCCCCGGCGGAGAGGCGACGGTCAAGGTCTGGAGGCGCGACGGCGCTCGGGTGGTGCTCGTCCCGGCCAACTCGACGATGGCGCCGATGGTCTTCGATCCCGGTGAGGTAACCGTCTTCGGGCGGGTCGTGACCGTGCTCCGGCGCCTCTGACCCCTCTCTTCGGGGCCACGCCATGCAGCCGTACCCGGCCCTTCGGGGCCGCGACGAGCTCAGCCAACAGGGACTCGATCGTGGTCATCGACAGGCCCGCTCACCGGTGTCGGTCCCGCTCGGGGCGGAGGGCTTCCACTCGGCATCGACCCGGTCACCCTCCCTCCGGCGGGACTGGGTGCGCTCCCAACGGTTGAGCAGCTCCAGGCGCCGAAGCACGTCGTGCAGTTGCTCCACCAGGGCCCGCCGCCCATCGCGCAGCACAGGGTTGTCAGCGTCGAGCAGGCCCCGGTTGGCGGCCAACTTCAGCCCGGTGCGGAACAGCTCAGCAGAGAGGGCCTCGCCGCTGACGATTCGACGCTGCAATTGGTACTGGCGACCGACCTGCAGGCAGTCGGTGACCAGGGCCTCCTCATCCACCGGATCGGCGCCGGCCGCCGCCAAGCGGTCGGCCACCACCCAGTACGCCTCCAGGAACGACCGCAGGATCCGGTCGGCCAGAACGCCACCAGAGGCGGCCATGGACTCAGCCAGGGTGGTGAGGACAGCACCGTGGTCGGCTCGCCAGTGGGGAGCGATCCGATCGACTTCGAGACGCAGCTCGTCATGGAACGCCGCCCGCTCAGCGAAGAAGAAGTCGAACTTCAACAGGTCTCGCAGACGGTCCGCCTCGCTCAGGGTGTCGGCGATGGGATCCTCGGCGTCCGGTTTCTCGGCCACCGCCACGAGGGACAGCTCGACGATGGCGCGGTTGACGAACCAGTGGATGATGACGTTGCGATGGAAGCCAGCGGCCAGCTCACAGTCCGGCGTGACCTGGAAGACGGGCTCGGCACCTTCGGCGTACTCCTCGACGACGCCGCTCGACGCCAGCCCGGTCAGGATCCGGCGCATGCCGTCCGCCGTGTCCAGCTCCGTCACCGCCCGGCCCCCCGGTAGGTTGCGCTGGCGCACATAGTCGGCGAGCGGCTCCACCAGGTACCGGGCCTGTCCGACCGTGACCGCCCAGCCGTCGGCACCCAGGATGGCCAGCGTGGCCAGGGCGATGGGGGTGATCGGCGTGGATCGGTTGATGCGGGTGCAGACCTCGAAGGCAACCTTGCTCAGGGCCAAGGACCGGTCGCTGCCCGCTCCGTCGCGCAAGGCCCCACGCAGGGCCAGGGGCTCTCCGAACCTGACGTGGACCTGGCCGATGCGGCGCCGTTGGGAATGGGCATAGCGCGCCATCCACCGCGCCGTCTCCGGCTGCTTCTTTGCCCCCCGGGATTCGGCGGTCATCTCGGTCGCCTCATTGAGTCGGTCGTAGACGATGGACACCGGCACGAGGAGAACCTCATCCACGTCGGTCTCCTCCACGCCGCGCGCCAGATAGTCGAGCAACCCCATCCGGGCCGGGAGGAGCTTGCCGGTCCTGGACCGACCACCCTCGATGTACCACTCCAGGTTGAGGCGCTGCGAAGCAAGGTGGGCCAGGTAGCTACGCAGCGCCAGCTTGTAGATCTCGTCGCCACCGAAGGTGCGGCGGATCCAGATCACGCCGACTCGGCGACCGAGTGGCCCGAGTGGCCAGAAGGCCAGGTTGATGCCGCCGAGCACATGGTTGGGGGGAAACCCGTTTGCGTGAAGGGCAGCCGCCATCACGTAACCGTCGAGGTTGGATTTGTGCGAGGGCAGGAAGACCAGGGGATGATCCCGAGCCGCCCGGCGCAGCTGCTCGAGCTCGTCGTGGTCGACGTCGAGGTCGTAGGCCCGGCTCCACATGTAGCGAGCCAGCCGGTACCAGACCATGCCGGCCAGCCATCGCTGCTGGGTGGCCAGCTCATCGAGGCACCGGCCAGCCTCGGCCAGCACGTCGTCGGTGCCCCGGCCGAGCGTCACCGCCAACTCCGAAGCACCTTGGCGGAAGGTGTCCGTCGCCATCAGCCTGTCAATGTCGCTTTGGCGGGCCTTGGCCGCCGAGCCGGGGACCTTCACGACGCCGTGCCCGCCTTGTCTGCTGCCGGCCCGACGGCACGGACGTGTCCAGGTGTCGGCATCTCAGCGAGCATACTGAGGCCGTCTTCGTCTGCTGCGGTCCGAAACGCTCCTGACAACGCCACGCCGCGTCGCTCTGGTCGGATCCGACTACCGGCCACTCAACCATCGCGCCAGCGTGGCTTCGACGACTTCGACGTCCTTGCGGTCCACTCGCTCCTGCGAGCTGTGGGCCACCTCAGGGTCACCGGGACCGTAGTTGACGGCGGGGACCCCCCGACCGGAAAAGAACGCAACATCGGTCCAACCGAGCTTTGCCCGGGGCGGGGCGCCTGTCGCTCCCACCAAGGCGCCCAGCACCTGGTGGTCGAGGCCCGGCCAGGCTGGCGGGGCGCGGTCCACCACCTCGATGGCGTCACCGAGGCGATCATCGATCACCGGCCGCAACAGGTCGGCCAGTGCCGCCTCCGCCTCCTCGGTCGTTCGATCCGGCGCGTACCGATGGCTGAGCACCAGCGAGGCGCGGTCGGGGACCACATTGGCGGCGACTCCGCCCTCGACCTCCACCGCCTGGAGAGACTCGCGGTACTCACAGCCGTCGAGGACGGGGCGGCGCTCGGGCCATGCCGCCACCTGAGCCAGCACCGGGCCCAGGCGGTGAACGGCGTTGGCACCCATCCACGGGCGGGCGGCATGGGCGCGGAGCCCAGACAGGGTCACTCGGAGCTTGACGACGCCCTGGCATCCTGCCTCGATCACCGCGCCCGTCGGCTCGCCCAGAACGGCCACGTCACCGATGAGCAGATCGGGTCGTACGGCGGCCACGGCCAGCAACCCGTTGTGCTCGCGGGCTACCTCCTCGGCGGCGTAGAACACGTAGGTCACCTCGGTTGCCGGGTCCGCCAGGGTGGTGGCCAGATGGAGGTTGACGGCCAGCCCGGACTTCATGTCGGCTGCGCCGAGGCCCCACAGCGTGTCAGCCTCGACGCGAGGAGTGGCATTGCCGTCGGCCCCAACCGTGTCGAGGTGCCCGGCCAGGATGGTCCGGCCGGGACGGGTGCCGGTGGTCCGAGCGATGACGTTGGCGCCGATCCGGGTAACCTCCAACCACGAAGCGGAACGAAGCCGCCCCTCGATGTGGTCGGCCAGGGCGTCCTCGTGATGGCTGGGCGAAGGGATGGCCATCAGCTCCGCCGTATCGGCCAACAGGTCGGTGGTCACACCGAAGTCCGTCATACCGTCGTCCCGTGCTCGCGGAGCACCTTGTTGAGGGTGGCCTTGCCGTGGCGCTCCCCGGGCATGAGGCGCCGAACGACGAGCACGCAGGGCAGGAAGTACTCGCCTCCCGGGTAGCTGCGGCGCCGGCTGGCGGACACGGCCACACACCACGACGGGACCCGGCCCCTGGACAGCTCCTCACCCGTCTGGGCATCGATCACCGGGATCGACGACGTCAGGACGCACCCGGCCCCCAGCACCACGCCATCGCCGACGATGGCGCCGTCGGCCACCACGCAGCGGCTACCGATCAGGCACTCGTCGCCGATCATCACCGGCGCGGCCTGCGGCGGTTCGAGGACGCCTCCGATGCCGACGCCACCGGAGAGGTGGACGTTCGCTCCGATCTGTGCGCAGCTGCCCACCGTCGCCCACGTGTCCACCATCGAACCGGGACCCACCCGGGCGCCGATGTTGACGTAGCTGGGCATGAGCACGACCCCGTGGCCCAAGTGGCTCCCCCAGCGCGCCGAGGCGCCGGGCACGGCTCGCACCCCCTGGCTGGCGAAGTCCCGCTTCAGGGGGATCTTGTCGGCGTATTCGAACGGGCCGGCCTCGATGGTCTCCATGGCCGAGACCTTGAACAGCAGGAGGATGGCCTGCTTGGTCCACTGGTGGACCGTGACCGTGTTGTCCTCCGCCATCTCCGCCACCCGGATCTCGCCGCGATCGAGCAGGTCGATGGCCTCATAGACCGTCGCCACGGTGTGGGGATCGGCAGAGTCGATCTCGTCGCGTCGCTCCCACAGGGCGCTGATCCTCGCTTCCAGGTCGTCCATGGCTGCTGACGCTAGGCCGACGTGGGGACCCGGTCGGTCCTGACCACCAGCACGTCGCTGTTGGAGCCTTCGAGCGCCAGGGCCACCACGTCGCCGGCCCCCTGATCCTGCGCCCCGGTGCTTGGCGGCGGCCAGGATCTTGTCGATCTCCTCGGGTGCATCTCGGCGATGCTAATCCGCCCCCGCACGGGGACCGCTGCGGTCAGCCCACCAGGCGGGATGCGACCAGAGCCAGGCGGTCGAGGGGCGCCACCATTGCCAGGCGGACATGGCCGGCCCCGTCCGACCCGTAGAAGTCCCCCGGGGAGACCAGAAGGCCACCTCGCTCGGCCAGCTCGGCGGCCCAACCCCAGGCGTCACCGCCGGGGGCCGCCGCCCACAGGTAGAACCCGCCTTCGGGCAGGGCCACCTCAACGCCCAGGGTGACCAGGATGGCGGCCATGGCCTCCAGGCGCTCCCGGTAGCGGGCCCGCTGGTCGACCACATGGTCCTCGTCGCCCAGGGCGGCCACCGCCGCTGCCTGCGCCGGGCCCGGGACCATCATCCCAGCGTGCTTGCGCACCTCCGAGAGGTAGGTGACCACGTCGGGGTCGCCGGCGACCCAGCCCACGCGCAGCCCGGCCAGGTTTGAGCGCTTGGACAGCGAGTGCACGGCAAGCACGCCGCCCAGCCCGTCGGCGCCGGTGCCGTGACCCAGCACCGTGGTTGGCGGGCCGGACCACGTGAAGGCCGCGTAGCACTCGTCGCTGGCCACCACCACCCCGTGGCTGGCGCCCCACGCGGCCGCCCCGGCCACGTCGTCGACGCCGCCGGCCGGGTTGCCGGGGCTGTTGACCCACAGCAGCAGGGCCCGCTCGGCGTCGGCGGGATCCACCGCATCGAGGCGCAGGCGACCGTGCGCGTCGGTGGGCACCGCCACGGCCCGCAACCCGGCCAGGATCGCCCCCATCTCGTAGCTCGGGTACGCCACCGCCGGGTAGAGCACGGTGTCGGGACCCCGACGGCGAAGTGACAGGTACCGGGGCAGGCTGACCACCATCTCCTTGGTGCCGACGCAGGCTGCCACCGCGCCGGCGACCACGTCGAGGTCGAAGGTGCGCCTCATCCAGCCCGCCGCCGCCTCCCGGAGCCGGAGGGTGCCGATCGAAGGCGGATAGCCGCGCAAGACCCCGCCGGCGTCGGCGTCGGCCAGGGCGGCGAGCACGCCCGGCGGGGGCGGGTCCGTGGGGGTCCCGATCGACAGGTCGACGATGCCTCCGGGAGCGACCGATGCCGCCTTTCGCAACGGAGCAAGCCTGTCGTAGGGATAGACCGGGGGTTCGAAGCCGCCCCGAGCGGCGCTCACTGCCCGTCCCCGACCACCGGCGGCGGGCAGCCGGCGGGGACATTGCGCACCCCCTGAGCAACTGCGAACTCCTGGAACCGTGCCGCGCCGGCCTCGTCGACGCGGACCCGGACCGTCGAGCCCTCGGCCCCGTGCGTCTCCACCAGCACCTCGCCCTCCCGGTGGACGGCGGCCAGCACGTCGCCACGCTCATAGGGGATGACCAGCTCGACGATGTCGGCCAGGGCCCGGAGACGGTCGCCGATGGCTCGGCGCAGGTCGTCGAGACCCGTCCCGGTGGTGGCCGAGATCATCACCGAGCCGGGATGGCGGGCCATCAACCGCTTGGCCGCGCCGGCTCCATCCGGGCCCAGGGTCAGGTCCGTCTTGTTGAAGGCCAACAGCTCGGGCACGCCCTCCGCCCCGATCTCCGCCATGACCACACCGACGGCGTCCATCTGGGCCTCCGGGTCGGGGCCGGCGGAATCGACAACGTGCACCACCAGGTCCGACTCGCGCACCACCTCAAGGGTGGAGCGGAAGGCCTGGACCAGCTGATGGGGCAGCTTGCGCACGAAGCCCACGGTGTCGGACACCAGCACCGACTCACCGCCCGCCAGCGCCATCCGCCTGGTGCGCGGGTCGAGGGTGGCGAACAGCCGATCCTCGACGGCCACACCCGCCTCGGTGAAGGCATTGAGCAGCGTCGACTTGCCGGCGTTGGTGTAGCCGACCAGGGACACGCGGGCCAGCCGGCCCCGCTGGCGGCCCTTGCGCTGCAGACGGCGCTGATCGGTCAGGCGGCCCAGCTCACCCTCCAGGCGGCTCATGCGCCTGACCAGGCGCCGGCGGTCCACCTCAAGCTGGGTCTCGCCCGGGCCTCGGGTCCCGATGCCGCCGGCCTGCTGGGAGAAGCCCCGGCCCCGGCCCCGGAGGCGGGGCAGCCGGTAGCGCAGCTGGGCCAGCTCGACCTGGGCCTTACCCTCCTGGGTGCGGGCGTTCTGGGCGAAGATGTCGAGGATCACCGCTGTGCGGTCGATGGCCGTGCGACCAACGATCTTCTCCAGGTTGCGGGACTGGGCCGGGCTCAGCTCATCGTCGAAGACCACGGTGTCGGCGTCCACGGCCAGCGACAGCTCGCGCAGCTCCTCGGCCTTGCCCCGGCCCACATAGGTTGCCGGATCGGGATGGTCCCGCCGTTGCAGCACCCGGGCCACTTCGTCGGCGCCGGCGGTGTCCACCAGGAGGGATAGCTCGTCGAGGTGGGCGTGGGTGATCTCGTCGGTCTGGGGGGCCACGGTGACGCCGACCAGGACGATCTTCTCCCGGAAGCTGCGCTCGATCAGGCTCAAGGAACGATCACGTCCAACATGTGGCGATCCGCTGCGCCGGCCCGGCCAGGGACACGGTACCGTCGGGCCGGAGGACCACGGTCACCGAGCCGCCCGGCTGGTGCACGGTCACGCTGGTCCCCACCCGCCCCCAGTGATGGCAGGCCAGGGCGGCGGCGCAGGCGCCGGTCCCGCACGCCAGGGTCTCCCCAACGCCGCGCTCCCACACCCGCATGGTGACCTCGTCGGGTCCGGGTCCGAGGGTGACGAACTCCACGTTGCGTCCGGCAGGATCGCCGCTGCCCAGCTGCGCCCCGAGGGTGTCGACGTCCACGCCGGCCGGGTCTCCGCCGAGCACCACCAGGTGCGGGTTGCCCATGTCGACCAGCAGGTGTCCGTGCCCCACGTTGCAGCGGTCGGTCTCCCCCTCGATCAGCGCCCGGCCCATGTCCACCACGGCCCACACACTCCCGGGAGCGTCGCCGCGCCGCACAGTCACCTCCCGGAGGCCGGCCGGGGTGACCACGCCGAAGGGCACACCCGCTTCGACGGCCCCGGCGTCGAGTGCGGCGTGAGCCAGGCAGCGCATGCCGTTGCCGGACATCTCCGCCGGGGACCCGTCGGCGTTCCACAGCTCGAAGCGCAGCACGGCGCTGCGTTCCGGCCCCGCCCGGGTGCCGCGGATGAGCCCGTCGGCGCCGATGCCGCGGTGACGGTCGCAGACCCGGGCCGCCACCTCCCCGTCGACGTCGGGCGCCGTCCCGTCGAGGTCGAGCAGGACGACGAAGTCGTTGCCGGCGCCGTGATGCTTGGTCAGCACCAGGGTCCCGACCGGCGCTGTCAGGAGCCCCGAGATGGGAGGAGAGGTGGCAGTCATGGTCTGGCCCAGTCTCTCAGGAGCGTGGGGACAACGGCGAGCGGATTGTGCGACGTGCCCAACCAGGCGATCCTGGGGTCGCGGCGCCACCACATCCGCTGGCGGCGGGCGAACGCCCGGGTGCGCCGGACGGCCCCGTCGACGGCGTCAGCCAGGTCGACACCGTCTTCGAGGTGGCCCAGCACCTCCCGGTAGCCGAGCGCCTGGCGGGCGGTGCGGCCCATGCCCGATGCCGCCAGCCCAGCGACCTCGGCCACCAGGCCGGCGTCGATCATGGCAGCGAAGCGGTCGGCGATGCGCTCGGCCACCGTCGGGCGTGGCAACCACAGCCCGGCGAGCCGCCACCGGGTGGGGGGATGGGCGGTGATGCCGGGACCGGACTTGGAGAATGGCGTCCCGCTGCCGAGGGTCACCTCCAGCGCACGAATCACCCGCCGGACGTTGGTCGGCTCCATCCGTGACGCGGCCAACGGGTCCACCTCGCTCAGGCGTTGGTGCAGTCGGGCCACCGCCGCCTCACCCTCAGCGGCAACCTCGGTCTCCAGGTCCGCCCGGACGTCGGGGTAACGGCCCGGCGGGGTGAAGCCGTTGATCAGGGCGTGGACGTACAACCCGGTGCCTCCGACCAGCAACGCCCGATGGCCGCGGCCCTCGACGGCCGCCAAGGCCTCCCGGGCGGCGGTGGACCAGTCGGTGACGGCCCACTCCCCCGCCGGGTCCACCAGGTCGATCAGGTGGTGCGCCACGTCGGCCTGGTCGGCGACCGTGGGCTTGGCCGTGCCGATGTCCATCCCCCGGTAGACCTGCATGGAGTCGGCGACGACCAACTCGACATCGCCCAGGCGCCGGGCCACCTCGAGGGCCACCGCGCTCTTGCCCGACGCCGTGCACCCGAGGATGGCCAGATGGCGGGTGGCGGGCGCCTGGCCTCCGGTCAGGTGGCCGTCACCGGGATGCGCGTCCGGTGGGTGGGACTGGAGGTGACCGACACAAGCTCCCCGGTGAGGAAGTGTGGGGCGCCGCGGGTGATCAGGACGTCCGCGAACGATCCCGGCCGGGCCACCTGGCCACCGGGGACACGGAAGTGGACCAGCTTCCCCTGGACGGTGCGACCGCTGGTCACCGTCGGATCGCGCTTCGACGGGCCTTCGACGACGACCTCCTCCACGCGGCCTTCCCGAGCCTGGTGCTTGGCCAGGGCGGACCGCTCCACCACGACGCGGAGGCGTTCGAAGCGTTCGGCGACCACCTCGGGGGCGACGACGTCGGTCCGCTCGCCCGCCTCGGTCCCCGGTCGGGGCGAGTAGATGAACGTGAACGCGCTGTCGTAGGCCGCCTCGGCCGCCACCTCCAGGGTGCGGGCGAAGTCGCCGTCGGTCTCACCCGGGAACCCGACGATGATGTCGGTGGTCACGGCCAGGTCCTCGATGCCGGCCCGGGCTGCGGCAAGCTTGACCAGGTACCGCTCCGCCGTGTACCCCCGGTGCATCCGGGCCAGGATCCGGTCGCTGCCCGACTGCATCGGGAGGTGCAGTTGGGGGCAGATCGCCGGTTCCTCCGCCATCGCCGCAATGGTCTCGGGGCGCAGGTCCTTGGGGTGGGGGCTGGTGTAGCGGACCCGGCGGATGCCGTCGATGCGGGCCACGGCGCGCAGCAGATCGGCGAAGAGGGGGCGGGCACGCGGCCGATCCCCGGCCGCCCACACGTCGCCGGTCACCGCCGCCGCCTGGCGCCAAGCCGGCTCTGTCCGCCGGGCCGATGTCAGGTCTCGGCCGTAGGAGTTGACGTTCTGGCCCAACAAGGTCACCTCCACGGTGCCGGCGACGGCCAGCCCGGTGATCTCGGTGACGATCTGGCCGAAGGGGCGGCTGACCTCGGGGCCGCGCACGGCTGGGACGATGCAGAAGGCGCAGTTGTTGTCACAGCCCATCTGGATGGTCACCCACGCCGCCCACCCCTGCCGGCGGCGCACGGGCAAGGCGGAGGGGAAAAGCTCACCTTCCGCGTCGGGCGCACCCAGGATCTCGGTGATCGGCCCCCCGGAGGACGCTTCGGCAAGCAGCTCGGCGGCCCGACCCACGTTGTGGGTACCCCACACGGCGTCGACCCACGGCGCCCGGGCCCGCACGGCGTCGCCGTCCTTCTGGGCCAGGCATCCCCCGACGGCGATCTGCATGCCTGGGCGGCGGTCCTTGACCGACTTCAGGTGACCGAGCGTGCCATAGAGCTTGTTGTCGGCGTTCTCCCGGATGCAGCACGTGTTGAGCACGACGACATCGGCGTCGTCCACGTCGGTGGCCGGGACCAGCCCGTCCGCCTCCAACAGGCCGGCCAGGCGCTCGGAGTCGTGTTCGTTCATCTGGCATCCGAAGGTACGGACCAGGTAACGGCGGGGAGGGGCGGCAACCACACCGGCGAGCTTACAAACCTGTGCCCATCAGAGTCCGTGCCCATCAGAGTCCGTGCCCATCAGAGCCCGTGCCCATCAGAGTCCGTGCCCATCAGAGTCCGTGCGGCGCAGCATCGAGGAACTGCTCGGCGCTCGCTTCGCCCTTCGGTTGTGCTCACGACCGGCCTGAGCAAGGCTTCCTCCTCAGCGTGGAACCATCGCTCGAGTCTCGATGAAGAGGGGGACATCATGGGTTCTTTCGCATCAGCCTGCCTGGGATCGGCCACGTCCCCATGTACGACGACCCCGGCCTGGTGGCTCCCACGGTGCTGGGCTTCGTCGACCCCCAGCCTGCCGCCGGACCTGACCAGAGGAGCACCATGGACCGACTGATCGGTTTCACCAACGAGCACGACCTGTTCCGCGACAGCTTCCGGTCGTTCCTGCACCGGGAGGCCACGCCCCACCTCGGAGAGTGGGAGCGGGACGGGATCGTCGATCGTGGCCTGTTCCTGGCTGCCGGCAGGAACGGCTTCTTGGGCATGGCCGCCCCCGAGGCACACGGGGGCGGGGCAACGAAGGACTTCCGCTACAACCAGATCATCGACGAAGAGGTCCAGCTGGCGGGCCTGGGCGGCGCCGGCCTGGCCCTCAGCCTGCACAACGACATCTGCATGCCGTACTTCTTGTACCTGGCCACCGACGACCAGTCGGCCCGGTGGCTGCCGGGGATCTGCTCCGGCGAGCTGATCACCGCGGTGGCCATGACCGAGCCGGGGGCGGGATCCGACCTGGCCAACATCACGACGACGGCGATCCGTGACGGCGACCACTATGTGGTGAACGGGTCGAAGACCTTCATCACCAACGGGATCAACGCTGACCTGGTCATCGTGGCCGTGAAGACCGACCCATCCGCTGGCCATGCCGGCATGTCGCTCGTGGTGGCCGAGCGGGGCATGGACGGCTTCGAGCGTGGCCGAAACCTCGACAAGATCGGCCTGCACTCCCAGGACACCGCCGAGCTGTTCTTCAACGACCTCTCCGTACCGGTGGAGAACCTGCTGGGCGAGGAGGGCCAGGGTTTCCGCAACCTGATGGTCAACCTGCCCCAGGAACGCCTGTCGATCGCCGTGGCCGGCGTCGCCGCCGCCCAGGCTGCCCTCGACGCCGCCGTGGCCTACACCACGGAGCGCCGAGCGTTCGGCGCCCCGGTGGCCACGCTGCAAAACACCAAGTTCCGCCTGGCCGAGATGGCCACCGAGGTGCGCGTCGCCCAGGCCTTCGTCGACCAGTGCGTGCTGGCCCTCAACGACGGGAAGCTGTCGGCCGAGGAGGCAGCCATGGCCAAGTGGTGGTGCACCGAGTTGCAGGGTCGGGCGGTCGACACCGCCGTCCAGCTCCACGGCGGGTACGGCTACATGACCGAGTACGCCGTCGGCCGAGCGTACGTCGATGCCCGGATCACCCGGATCTACGGTGGGACCACCGAGATCATGAAGGAGATCATCGGTCGCCACCTCATCAAGGGTTCCGGAGCTTGACCACCCTCCGCCTGGACGTCACCGACGGGGTGGCCGGCCACCGAGTGCCTCCGATCCTGGGACGACGTGGCCGATCAGGCCCGCGCGCTCTGGTGCACCTGGCGGCCACACTCCACGCCTGGTCGGCCTCGCCGGGCCACCCACCTCATCCTGACCAACGGGCGCGTCGACGAGGTGGTGCGCCGCTTGCGGCTGGGGTCCACCCCTGCGCTGGGTGCCGCCCGGCACCTTCTGGTCCTCCGCTCGGCGACGGCCACCTTCGAGGACCACCTGTTGCCGCCTTCCTGGCCAGGCGCCGGTCGAACCTCGGCGCCCGGACCTGAGCCTCGTGGCCTTCCACAGCGGTCCCTAGTTGACGTTCACCCTCCGAGCCGTCTCGACCAGGGCCTCAGCGGCTCGCCCAGCCCGCTTGCCGTCGTCGGGGCCCGCCGACATGTGGCCGTATCCGGCCTTGGTCTTCAGGCCAAGCAAGATGCGCAGGTGCTTGGCAGATCCCTTGTCCGCCTCGCCGAGCAGGTCCACGGCCTCGTTGTGACTGTTCCCCTGGGCATGCTCACCGAGGCGGGCGCAGCAGATGGCGTCGGCGGCGGCGATCCCAGCGTGCACGCACAGCGTCACACAGGCGTCGGCGACGTCATCACCTTCGTCGGCCACCTCACCTACGAGGTTGGCAGCATCGAGGAACTGAACGGCCTTGTTCAGGCGACCACGACGGACCTCCGGTGAGCAAGGTCGGCTACGGCCCACGTCAGCCCGTCCCCTGCCGCAGTTGCCGGTTGAACCACGCCCGACTGCCGGCCACGGTGAGACCGTGGGAGACCACCTCAGCGAGGACGGGCTCGCGGCGGGCGCCAACGAGCTCGCTTTCGCTGTAGTCGATGGGGCGGGTGTCGTTGCCCGTCCATCTCGTGACGTCCGAGGCGAGGATGCCGA
This sequence comes from Actinomycetota bacterium, assembly GCA_030945745.1. GTDB lineage: Bacteria > Actinomycetota > Acidimicrobiia > Acidimicrobiales > Palsa-688 > JALZAH01. Next base: position 30,330 of record JALYZO010000025.1, on the reverse strand, counting down.
CCTGTTCATCCCACACGCCACGAGGACTGTCGTCGGCGCGCACAAGGAGCAGATCGAGGTCGCTCTGTGGCGTCATCGTCCCTCGAACTGCCGAGCCGAACACGGCGGCGTACACGGGTGGAACAGTCCAGCTACCGAGGCAAGTCTCGAGCCGACCCAGGAGCATCTGTTGCAGGTTGGCCAGCTCGATGATGGGATGCGCCGCCAGGTGATCCCGGTTGAATCGGTAGCTGTACGCATTGCCCACCCGCTCGGAGAGCACCACGCCTTGGCCCCTCAAGCGCAGCAACACCTTGCGGATGCCTGCCTCCGAGTACCCCCCTAGCACCCGGTGCAACTGACCCGTCGTGAAAGCAGCCTCCTGGCGCGCCAAGACGGCGAGGACGTCCCCATCGAGCGTGGGCGTGATCGTTGCTAGCGGGTGGCTCAGCTGCATATCGCCTTCTGTGACCTGATGGGCAGTCATCTCAAAGACGAACCCCAGCCACTATATCTACGATAGTAAAGGTACTACTACTATCGTCATGATACCTCAACCATAGTGAGCCCCGCTGCCGGCATGGACGCGTGTTCACCCCGGCGCAGCGATGCGGGCCTCGGCGCGCATGGTGGGCTGACCGTGGGCGTCGAACGCCACCAGGTCGACGACCCCACGCTCCGGGTCGGGGCAACCCCGCAGACGCAGCGGTCCTTGATCGAACGCCGGAGCCACGGCACGGAATCGCACCTCGGTGACCTGGCGGTGCGGTAGGTAGCGCCGGCACAGCTCAGCCAGGCAGATCGCTTGTAGCGGCCCGTGGACGACCAGGCCGGGATACCCCTCGACGTCGGTGGCCCACCCCCGGTCGTAGTGGATCCGATGCGCGTTGTAGGTCAGGGCCGAGAAGCGGAACAGCAGGACGGGGTCGACGGCCAGGTCCATGGCCAGCGTCCACCGGTCGTCGTCGACGGGCGCCACCTCGTCGGCACCGCTGGCCTGGTGGGGCGTTGAAGCGTTCGCCGCCTCCCGGTACACCAGGTCCTGGTCGTCGTCGACGGTTCCCCCGGCGTCGTCGGCCAGGTGGTAGCCGACGGTGACGAACACCAGGTCCCCGGAGCGGCCGTGCTTGGCCTCCGTCGATCGCACGATCCCCTCCCGGGTGGCCCGGACGCCGAGCGTCAGGGGGCGGGCGCTGGCCACCCGGCCTCCCACGAACATGCGCCGGGGCAGGTCCACCGGGGGCAGGAAGGCTCCCCGCCGGGGGTGACCGTCGGTTCCCAGCTCACCTTGGGCAGCGACCGGCAGGAAGTACACCCAGTGCCACAACGGGGGCAGCGCGTCGCCCTCCCGGGGCGGCGCGCCGGGGGCGCCCAACAAGCCGTGGAGGGCTATGGCCGGGCCGGGACCGAGCACCTCGGCCCGCCGTTCGGGTTGCGACGTCCAATCACCCATGACGCTCAGGGCGTCGTCAGCCATCAGTCCCTCCGATGGTCCCCGCCTGACGGAGCGAGCGCACGGCCCCGGCGTCGAGGCCCAGCAGAGAACCCAGCACCTCGGCAGTGTGCTGGCCCAGCGTCGGCGGAGCAAGCAGCGGAGCCGGAGGGGCGTGCTCGTCGACCAGCACGCTGCGGGTGGCCGGATAGGAACCGGCGGAGGGGTGCACGACCTCGCCTACGATGCCGCTCACCCCAAGCGGCGATGCCGGGTCCCGGACCAGATCGTCGACGGTGCGATAAGGGCCCCACAGGACGTTGCTGGCCGCCAGCTCGGTGGTTGAGGTGGCCAGGTCACGGGCCTCGAACCACGGGGCCATCAGCGCCGCGAGCAGCTCCCGGTAGCGGTAGCGGGTGGCCTCGTCGGACAGATCGATGCTCAAGGAGTGCTCCAGCGCGGTGACGGCCTCCCCGGTGCCGGTCAGCTCGACGAGGTGGCGCCAGTGGCGCTGCGTCAGGGCCACCACCATGAGCCGATGGCCGTCGGAGGTGGCGAAGTCGCAGCCGAAGCTGCCGTAGAGGTAGTTGCCGTCTCGAAGCCGGCCCTGACCGTTGACGGCCACGTCGGCCACGAAGCCGAGCTGGGCCATGGCGGCCACGGCGACATCGGAGAGCGCCACCGTGACCGACTGGCCCTCGCCAGTTCGTGAGCGTCTGCGCTCTGCCACCAGGATGGCGATCGCCGCATGGAGGCCGGTGAGCAGGTCCCAGGCCGGCAGCACGTGGTTGACCGGTCGATCGAAGTCCGTGGGCCCGGTGACCAACGGAAGGCCGACCTCGCAGTTGACGGTGTAGTCGACGGCCGGCTTGCCGTCGGGACGGCCCAGGATGCGGACCAGGACGAGATCGTGGCGGTACCGAGCCAGCTCATCCCACGACAGCCACTGCTGACCCACGGCGTTGGTGACGACGATGCCGCCGCCCGGCCCGGACTCCGCCAGCATCCGGCCCACCAACTCCCGGCCGACGGTGGAGCGCAGGTCGACCTCCACAGAACGCTTCCCTTGGTTGAGGCCGGCCCAGTACAGGCTGGTGCCGTCGGGCCCTACGGGCAGCCGGCTGACGTCGGTGGAACCGCCCACCGGATCGATGCGAATGACATCCGCGCCCAGCTGGGAGAGCGCCATGGTGGCCGACGGCCCGGCAACGTAGGTGGAGAGATCCAGGATCCGCATGCCGGCCAGCGGTCTTCCGCCCGGTGCGCCCAGTGCCTCGTCGCTATGTTGTTGACGCATGATTCAGATGCCCCTCTGTGCGTGGTCGTGCTGCGGGCCTCACAGCGTGCCGGTGATCTGCGCAATGGCGGCTCGGAGCTGGTCCGGGTCGCAGCCGCCTCGGACCAACGCGTCGAGGACCAGCCCATCTAACGCTGCTACGACTGTAGGCGCTGCTGCATCGCCAACCTGCTCGGCGGCCATGGCGACGAACCGGTCTCGGGCTTGGAGGAGTGGCGCCCGCAGCAATGGATCGCGAGCCGCCATCAAGAAGCTTCGGCACCTACGGGCCCGGCGTCGAAGCCAGGTAGGTGTCGCATGGGCCAGCCCTCAGGCCTGGAACGTGCCGAACGCACCACGGTAGAACAGCAGCGGGCCGTCGGCGCTGGTGCCCATCTCCAGGATCCTCCCAACGATCAGGTGATGGTCGCCGCCGTCGTGGGCCTCCATGAGCCGGCAGTCGATCCATGCCAACACTCCGTCAAGGCGCGGTGAGCCGGTCCCTGTTGGACCCCAGTCGATGTTGGTGAACTTGTCGCCGCCCGACCTGGCGAACCCCCGCGCCAATGCTTCCTGGCCGGCGGCCAACACGTTGATGCAAAACGCCCCCGACTCGTGGATGGCCGGCCAGCTCGACGATGTCCGAGCCGGAGCCACAGCCACCAGGGGAGGGTCGAGCGACAGGGAGAAGAACGACTGGCAGGTCAGGCCGGCCGGGCCGCCGCTCCCGGTGCCCGTGACGATGACAACCCCGGTGGCGAAGTGGCCGAGCACGATTCGCAACTCAGCGGCTTCGACCGTCGTGGCGGCGTGCAGACCCTGCGTCCCGGACCCTCCCGTAGAGGCGCTCATGGCGGCGAGGCTACCGGCCGCTCAGCTTCTGAGGACCATGCGCACCTCCCCTGGTGGGTAGGGTCAAGACATCGTCAACGGGCGGCCTGGGGAGGAGATGCTGATGGCCACCAACGACCGGTCACGACCGAATCTCGCTGTCACCGATCTCGTTTGGTCGAGGAGGTGCCGAGGGATCTGCTGAACGCCGCCCAGTCCTTCCTGGCCATCGACGCCCCCGAGCACACGACCCTCAGGCGGCTGAACGCCTCGACCTGCTCTTCGAGTCGCTCATGTCGCTGGTGCGGATCGTGCATCTTCGACCAGCTCCTGCACCGGGTACCCGACATCGAGGTAGGCGACCCGGTCCGCCTGGTCGGCAACGTCGTGGGCGGGTGAAATCCAAGCCCTGCCAGCTCAACCTGCGCTGAGCTGGCAGAGGACGATGCCTTCCTCAGTCCTCCAGGGTGATGGGCTGATCGTCGGCCGGGTCGGCGCCGATGACATCCTCGGCCCGGACACCCCCGAGGCCGACCTCTTGGCGAACCTTCTCGGAGACCTCGATCATCAACTCCAAGTTGTCGGCCAGGAACCCCTTGGCGTTCTCCCGGCCCTGGCCGAGCTGCTCACCCTGGTAGGTGTACCAGGCACCGGCCTTCTTGATGATGTTCTTCTCCACGGCGACATCGAGAAGGGTGCCCTCCCGGCTGATGCCCTTGCCATACATGATGTCAAACTCCGCTTGACGGAAAGGGGGACTGCACTTGTTCTTGACGACCTTGACCCGAGTCCGGTTCCCGACCACCTCGGCGCCGTCTTTGATGGACTCGATGCGCCGGATGTCGAGACGGATCGACGAGTAGAACTTCAGGGCCTTGCCGCCGGGGGTGGTCTCCGGGCTGTTGTGGACCACGACACCGTCGGCCAGGTAGTTGTGGCTGCCTTCCACCTCGATGTCGAAGCGGTGCATGCTGCGGGTCGGTGGCTTGACGCCGACCTTGGTGATCGGGAGCGGCAGCAGCTCGTTGCGCATTGGGACGAAACTCGGCTGGACGTCGAACTGCCCCCGGAAGCGGGATTGGAGCTTGTAGTCCATCGAAGGGTGCACGGAGGAGGCGATCAGCGCCTGGAACGCCGCCGTGGCATCCTTGCCGAACACCATGACCGCCTTGCCAGAAGCACCGGCCTGACGCAGCCGACCGCGTATGCCCCAGGTGTCTGCCAGGTGCTCGATGAGACGCTGACGGGAGGTGGTCTCCAGGGCCTCCACGCAGATCTCGATCCGGCCGCTCCGGTCGCGAGTCCGCTCCTGGAGGCCGGCAGCCCGCTCGGTGTAGCAACCGTCGTCCATGTACCAGATGGCCAGCGAGAGGGGGGTGAGCGCCTTGAGGTACTCCTCGCTGAGCACCTTCTTGCCACACAGGTAGGTGGCGTGGCGCAGCTCGGCGAGCTCGGCCAACGGATGGAGGTCGTAGAAGACGGCCCCCTTGGCGTTGGTCGACCGGGAGCAGCTCAGGTTGGCGAACAGCGACGCCTGCCAATCGGCAAACTCGGTCTGCGCGGCTGCGTGCCCGAAGCGGTAGCGGGCGCCATGACCGCTGCGGGTTGGCGACAGGGCCCCGTCACCCATCAAGCCGCCCAGGATCACCTGCCATTGCAGGTCCGACAGCCGATGGGGCACCGCTTGGAGCACGCGGTCGCCGACCCGCAGGTCGCCTGCCTCCTGCCATCCCCCCGGTGTGCGGATCTGGTGATTGGCCGTGCAGGAGAACTGAGCCCGCCCGTTTCCACCGGGGCGAGCCACGGTGACCTGAAGAAACTCGTCGGTCACGCCGTTGTCGAACCAGTTGACCAGCTTCTTGGGCACCAAAGCCCCGACCGCCGGATCGTAGGACAGCACCTCGACAGGGAGACGCTGGTTGACGATCTTGCCGATCTTCTCCTGGGTCCCATCAGCCAGGGTCACCCGGGTGCCGTAGGCGAAGCATCCGAACATCACGCCGATCTTTTCTCGGAGCTGGTTGATGAAGATGCAGATGGTGTTGGACCGGTTGAGCGTGGCCGTCAGCTTCCGAAGGGCCTGGGACATGAGCCGGGCCTGCAGGCCGACGTGGGAGTCGCCCATGTCGCCCTCGATCTCGGCTCGGGGGGTCAGCGCAGCCACCGAGTCGATGACGATGATGTCGAGGGCGCCGGAGCGGATCAGCATGTCGGCGATCTCGAGCGCCTGCTCGCCGGTGTCGGGCTGCGAGATGAGCAGATCGTCGATGTTCACCCCGATGGCCCGGGCGTACACCGGGTCCATGGCGTGCTCGGCATCGACGTACGCGCAGATGCCACCGTTGCGCTGGGCCTCGGCGACCGCGTGCATGGCCAGGGTGGACTTCCCCGAGGACTCCGGTCCGTAGATCTCCACAACCCGACCACGGGGAAGGCCCCCGATGCCGAGGGCGATGTCGAGGGATAGGGCGCCGGTGGAGATGGACTCGATGCCCATGCTCAAGTTGTCGCCCATCCGCATGACGGCACCCTTGCCGAACTGCTTCTCGATCTGCCCCATGGCCATGTCGAGTGCTTTGTCTCTCTCCACTGGAGTCTCCCTCTCGCTTCGCTTTCGGTTCGGGCGTCACCCTACGGATGGGGTGTGACCATCACCCCGGAGGTGCATGGTCACTCGGCCTGCTGAGCCGACGCGATCCCCCTCGGGAGAATCACACGGCTGTTCTTTCCCAACAGCATAGACACGAACAGACGTTCGGGGGTGGATCGCGGCCCCCGGCGTCAGCCGGGGGACGTCAGCGATTCATGGTCGTGGTCGGATTCATCGGCTCGCAACTCTTGGAGGATCCTGGCCGCCTACCCTGGGCGGATGGCAACCATGGTCGGCCTGCGCGTCGCCCTGTCGGACCGACCCGGAGCACTGATGCGCCTCGCGGCGACCATCGCCGAGCACGGCGGCAACATCGTGTCGATCGACGTGCATCGCATCGGCGACGCGGCCATCGACGACTTGACGATCGACTTCCCCGACGACGGGGACCTTGACCGGCTCCGCCATGACCTGACCGCCAACGGGGCGGGCCGGGTGCTCTCCCACTGGAGCACCCTCCCGCTTGACCCGGTGGTGTCCGCCCTGGGCCACGCCGCCGAGCTCATCGCGCAGTCCCCTGATCCCTCCGAGGAGAGCCTGGCCGCAGCCGCCGGCAAGCTCTGCGGCTCACCGGTGTCGTGGGTGTCACTGACCGAGGACGCCTCGCGCTTCGAAGCCGGCCGCTTCGCCATGGAACGTGGTGGGGCCGTCTCCCTGCGCACGCTGGAGCTGCCGGCCCATCTCGCCGATCGTTTGCCGGGTGAAGTGTGGCTCCTGGCGGTGCCTGACGGAGGGACGGGTCGGGTGGTCTTCGTCGCCCGGACCCTCGGCCACGAGTTCACCACCACCGAGATCGCCCGGGTGGAGGCGCTCCTGGGCCTCTACGACCAGTTGCAGGCCTACAAGCCCTGAGCCCCGGTCCGGGCCAACAGGTGGCGTCGCAGCACGTCCATGGCGCTGATGGCGCTCATCTGCCGGACCCTTTCCCGGTTCCCGGGCCCGAAGAGGTGTGTTGCCGAGGTGGTTTCGCCATCGGCCAGGCCGATCCACACGGTGCCCACCGGCTGGCCGTCGGCCTCGGTCGGCCCGGCGACCCCGGTCACGGCCAGGGCGACGTCCGCGCCGAGCACCCGGCGGGCTCCCTGCGCCATCTCCCGGGCAGCGGCCTCGCTGACCACGGCCTCGGCTTCGACGGCCAGGACGTCGCGCTTGACGGCGGTGGCGTAGGACACCACCGATCCGCGGAACCAGGTACTGGCGCCGGGCACGGCGGTGCAGCGGCCGGCCATCAGGCCCCCGGTGACCGACTCCGCCAGGCCCAGGGTCAACGAGCCGGCGATCAGCAATCCGCCGACGGCAGCCTCCATGGTCTCATCGTCGACGCCGAAGACGGCGGTGCCCAGCAGAGCCCTCAGCTCGGCCTCCTCGGCGTCCAGCAGGGCGGTGGCGGCCGCAGCGGGCTCCGCCCCGGATCCCCGGGCGGTGATGCGGACCTTGATCCCCTCGATCCCACTGGCCAGAAAGGCGATCGTCGGGTTCCCGGTCACGTCGAGGGCGTCCACGCGCCGGGCGATGCACTCCGCCAGGGACGATTCAGCCAGGCCCCAGGTGCGCAACGTGCGGCTGCGGATGGTCGCCGGGCTCCCGGCCCGGGTGACCAGGTCGGGCATGACGGCCCTCTGCACCATGTCGCGCATCTCCGCCGGCACGCCGGGAACGGCGTAGATCACTCCGTCGCCGACCGGGCAGATCAGCCCGGGGGCGGTTCCGGTGGTCTGAACGATGACCTGGGCACCCTGGGGGACGTCGGCCTGGCGGAGGTTGTTGTCCGACATGGTCCGCTGCGCGCCGGCGAAGATGTCCCGGATGCGGCGCTCCACACCGTGGTCGCGCACGAGCTCGGCGCCCATCACCTCGGCAACGGCGTCCCTGGTGATGTCGTCTTGGGTGGGCCCCAGGCCGCCACAGCAGATGACGGCCTCGGCGCGTCCCAGAGCCGCCCGCAACGCGGCGACCATGCGCGCCTGGTTGTCGCCCACCTTGACCTGGAAGTGGCTGTCGACGCCGGCCAGGGCCAGCTGCTCGCCGATCCACGCCGAGTTGGAATCGACGATCTGGCCAAGGAGCAGCTCGGAGCCTATGGCAACGACCTCACAACGCATGAGGGGTCTCTCAGGATCAGGACGGGGACAAGCCGTCGCCGGGATCGACCAGGGCCTGACCCAGGGGGACGACGGGAGCGTGGCGGCTGTCGAGGAGGTACTGGGCCCCGCTGACCAGGGCCAGGATGACCGCCACCCACAGCAGGTCCCGGCCCAGCCAGGCGTGGTGCAGCCCGGTGACCGGCAACAGGATGAAGGCGATGGCGACGTCCTGCACGGCGGTCTTGGCCTTGCCCAGCGGCCGGGCCGGTACCGAGATCCCCTGGCGGGCAACGATGGAGCGATAGGCGCTGATGATCACTTCCCTTCCGCCGATCAGGGCCAGGGGCCACCACCCGACCTGACCCCCCGCGGCCAGGGCGACAAGGGCACCGAGCACCAGGAACTTGTCGGCCAACGGGTCGAGGAAGGCTCCCGACGTGGTGACTCCTTGGCGGCGGGCCACCCACCCGTCCACGAAATCGGTGCTGGCCAACGCCACCCAGGCCAGGAACGTGCCCCAGGCCGGCCCGAAGCGCAGGATGGCGACAAGCACGACGGGTGTGGCCAGGAGGCGAACCAGGGTGATGCCGTTGGCCGGCGTGACCCGGGCACTGAGGTCGAAGCGACCGTCGATCCTCTCGGCCATCAGCCGGGCCGCCCCGCCACGGCAGCCCCCACGGGGACGGCTTGGAGATCGGGACCCTCGGCCCCGGTGACCACCACGTCGAGCAACGAGGCGACCGCCACGTCGGGGGGCACGGCGATGATGCCGTCGATCTCGGGGGCTTCCCGGTGACTGCGGCTGACACCGGGGGCATCGACGAGCACGTTGACGGTGGTGCCCACCAGGCCGGCCCGGCGCCGGGCGGTGATGCGGTCCTGGACCTCGCTGCACTCCGCCAGGCGCTCCTCCATCACCGCCTCGGGGACGTGGCCGTCGAGATCGGCGGCATAGGTCCCCGCCTCGGGCGAGAAGGAGAAGAACCCGGCCCAGTCGAGGTCAGCCTCGTCGAGGAACCGGAGGAGCTGGTCGTGGTCCTCCTCGGTCTCGCCGGGGTAGCCGACGATGAAGGAGGACCGGAAGGCGGCGTCGGGCCAGCTCTGCCGGATGCGGTCGATGCGCTCCGCGAAGCGAGGACCGTCGCCCCAACGGCGCATGCGCCGCAGCAGCGGTCCAGACACGTGTTGCAGCGAAAGATCGAAGTACGCACAACCGGTGTCGCCCATTGCCTGGATCAGACTCGGTGACAGCGCCGATGGATACAGGTACAGCAGCCGGGTCCGCTCCACCCGCTCCGACACGGCTCCGATGAGGTCGATGATGGCACCTCGCCGGCCCAGGTCACTGCCGTACGAGGCCAGGTCCTGGGCCACCAGGACGATCTCGGTGGCGCCCAGGGCGTCCACCTCGGCGAGGAGGTCGGCCTCCAACCGGGATCGCTGCCTGCCCCGGAAGGACGGGATGGCACAGAAGCCGCACGCCCGGTCGCAGCCCTCGGCCACCTTCAGGTAGGCCCAGGGAGCGCCGGCGGGGGGGCGCGGCAGCTCGAGCAGGTCGAAACCGGCCACGCTGCCTGGTGCACGGTGGGGGTCAGCCACCCCCGGCCGGGGCTTGCGCCCCAGCGTGATGGGCTGGCCGAACCCGGCGACGGCGTCGACCTCGGGAAGGGCCTCCGCCAGCTCTGACCCATAGCGCTCGGCCATGCACCCGGTGACCACCAGGCGGGCGCCGTCGCTGCGCCGATCGGCAAGCTCGAGGATCGCCTCGATCGACTCGGTCCTGGCCGCTTCGACGAACGCACAGGTGTTGACGACCACCAGGTCGGCGGCCTCCACCTCGGAGGCACGGCCATGGCCTTGACCTTCCAGCATCCCGGCCAGCTTGTCGGAGTCGACTTGGTTCTTGGGACAACCGAGCGTCTCCAGCCAGTACTGCACCGGATGATCCTAGCTCGGCTGGCCACGATTGGCCCGGCCGGGCGCAGCAAGGTCGGGCACGGACCCTCCCCCGGGGTCGGGGGCGGGCTCCGGGTGCCCTGGCTACTTCTTGGCGGCCAGCATCCGATTCATCTTGGTGCTACAGACCGGGCAGCTGCCCTGCGCAGCAGGTCGGCCGTTGGCCAACGTCACCTCATTGCCTTCGAAGTCACGCTTCTCCTTGCACTTCACGCAGTAGCCGTTGTACGTGGCCATCGGGCGATCTCCTCCTGGGTGGGGGTCCGTCGGGAGCTCCCGGACGGATCAAGCGGTCTACCCTACCGACCGGGGCCGTCTTCGACGGTGACACCCTCCATATCCGGGGGGAGGCAGAGCACCGAGCCGACCACGCCGTGGCCGGCCAGAAGCCCGGTGGCCGCCTCCATGAGCCGCTCGACCGTCTCTGCGGTACAGACGGCGAGCAGAGTTGGACCGGCCCCCGACCAGCAGGCTCCGAGCGCCCCGGCACCGACAAGACCCTCGATGAGGGAGGCGGCCTCGGGGTACAGGCGGGTCCGGGCAGCCTGGTGCAACCGGTCCTCGAACGCTTCGGCCACCAGCTGGCGGTGATCGGCCAGGCCGGCGATCAGCAGGCCCAGGCGACCGACGTTGAAGACGGCATCGGCCCGGGTGACGGTGGGTGCCAGCGCGGCCCGGGCCTCCGCCGTGCGCAGCTCGCGCTCGGGGACCACGGCCACGAAGCGCAGGGCCGGATCGAGGGGGAGGCGACGGACGACCGGACGACCACCGATGGTGGCGGCGGTGACCAGGCCTCCGAGGGTCGAGGCGGCGGCGTTCTCGGGGTGGCCGTCTGCGGCCGATCCTCGCTCCAGGGCGTCCCCGGCCCCGGCCGCAACCGCCGCGGCCACGGCGAGAGCGGCCGACGAACCCAGGCCCCGGCCGACGGGGATGTCAGAGTGCACGCGGATGGCCAGGCGGTCATGGCCGGCGACGGCGGTGGCCACCCTGGCGGCCAGATGCTCCGCATCGGCGGGCAGATCACTGCCTTGGCCCTCAGCGGTGACGGTGAGCTCGTCGGCCTTGGTGACCTCCACGGTGACATGGAGCGCGAGGGCGATGGCCAGGGCGTCGAAGCCGGGGCCGAGGTTGGCCGACGAGGCCGGGGCACGGGCACGCACGACCAAGAGGGTAGGGCCCGCTCAGGCGGCAGACACTCAACCGGCGGACACTCTCAACTATCAGAGGCGCCGCTCTCCAGCTCCTCGACGGTCATCAGCACGGCCCGGGCCTTGGAACCCTCCGACGGACCGACGACGCCCCGTTGCTCCAAGAGGTCCATCAGCCGGCCGGCCCGGGCGAAGCCAACCCGGAGCTTGCGCTGCAGCATGGAGGTGGACCCGAGCTGGGAGCGCACGACCAGCTCGCGCGCCTGGGCCAGCAGATCGTCGTCGTCGCTCTCCTCGGCGCCCCCGCGGGCTGATCCTCGGGCCACCTCGTCGCCGGTCCCCTCCACACCCTCGATGTAACGCGGTTCGTCCTGTTGGCGGCGCCAGTGAGCCACGACCTTGCGGACCTCGTCCTCGTCCACCCACGAGCCCTGGATCCGGCGGGCCACGCTGGATGACGCCGTCAGCAGCAGCATGTCGCCCTTGCCGATCAGGCGTTCCGCCCCTGGTTGGTCGAGGATCACCCGGCTGTCGGCCAGGGACGACACGGCGAAGGCCAGGCGGGACGGGACGTTGGCCTTGATGACGCCGGTGATGACGTCGACCGACGGTCGCTGGGTGGCGATGACCAGGTGGATCCCCACGGCGCGGGCCATCTGGGCGATGCGGACGATCGACTCCTCTACGTCGCGGGCCGCCACCATCATCAAGTCGTTGAGCTCGTCGATCACCACCAGGATGAACGGGAGCCGGCTATAGGGCGTGGCCTCCGCTCCCAGCGGCGGCGGGGCGCTCAGGTCACCCCGGTCGAAGGCGTCGTTGTAACCGGTCACATCCCGGACGCCCACCTCGGCCAACAGGTCGTAGCGGCGCTCCATCTCGTGGACCGCCCAGGCCAGGGCGTTGGCCGCCTTCTTGGGGTTGGTGACCACCCCGGTGAGCAGGTGGGGCAGGCCGTTGTACTGGCCCAGCTCGACCCGCTTGGGGTCGATGAGGATCAGGCGCACCTGGTCGGGGGTGGCCCGAACCAGGATCGAGGTGATCAACGAGTTGATGCACGACGACTTCCCGGCGCCGGTCGCCCCGGCGATGAGGATGTGGGGCATCTGCGCCAGGTTGGCCAGTACCGGGCGGCCGGCGATGTCGCGGCCCATGGCCACCTCGAGGGGGTGGACGGCGACCTTGGCCTCGGGGGACGCCAAGATGTCCCCCACCGCCACCAGTTGTCGCTGAGTGTTGGGAACTTCCACGCCGATCGCCGACCGACCGGGGATGGGGGCCAGGATCCGGACGTCGGCAGCGGCCATGGCATAGGCGATGTCTTTCTGAAGGTTGGTGACCTTGGCCACCTTCACGCCCGGGCCCAGCTCCAGCTCGTAGCGGGTCACCGTGGGGCCCACCGTCATGCCCACCAGGCGGGTCTCCACGCCATGAGCGGCCAGAGCGTGCTCCAGGGTGCGTCCCAGCGACTCCACCATGCGCTGGTCGATCTCCGTGGCCCTGGACCGCTTCAGCAACCCAGTCGACGGGAGCTTCCAACGGCCCGGCTCGGCCGCCGGACCCAGGGCGATGCGCAGCTGCTCGGGGTCAGCGCCGGCCTCCGCCTCCGGCACCGGGCCGGCAACCGCCACCGCCTCCTCCTCGTCGGGACTGGGCGGCGCCACGATGGGAACGGGCCCGGCGTCGGCGCCGTAGTCGCCTGCCGTCCCCCCCGTCTCCGCCGTCACCGGGGCGTGGGGATCGAAGGGGGGCCGACCGGGGCTCCCCGCCCGCTTCCTCCTCCGTCGGCCGGGCATCTCGCCGGCGTCTGCTGGGGTGCCCTCGACGGGCACCGGCGTGCCGGCTCCGCCGCCCGAGAGTCCGCCGCCTGAGATTCCGCCGCCTGAGATTCCGCCGCTTCGATCCCGCAGGGAACGGGCGGCCCGGCCCAGCACCTTGCCCACCCGGGCGCCGGCCACTCGCGGCGGGGTGGCGGTCAACACCAGCACAGCCAAGAGGGCGACGAGGACGAGGACGAAGCCGGCCCCCCACGGGGCCAGACCGGCCCGTAGGGGTATGTCCACCGCGGCACCGAGCAACCCCCCCGCGGGGCGCAGTGCTGCGACGTGATGGTTCCAGCGCGCCGGCCCGGCGAGGTCATCGGCCAGACCGCTGGTGGCCACCAGGGCAAGGAAGGAACCGAGGCCCAGCCGGGCCGGCCGTCGCCCCGCCTCGTCACGAACGGCGAGCACCCCGACGATGACCAGGGCTGGAGGCACGAGGACCTTCCCCAAACCGGCGACGTCACTCAGGGCCTGGTTGACCCCCCGGCCGGTGGGGCCGACCAGGTGGGTGTAGACACCGAGGGCGGCGAGGGCCCCGGCCACCACCAGCGCCCCGCCCCACACATCGGCCGGCAGCCTCGGCGGTGGTGCCTGGCCGGAACGCTTCGACGCCGTGCGCTGCCGACCCGACGCGCCTGCTTTGCGCCGCGAGGGCGGCGGGCGGCGCTTGCCGGCAGGGCGGGGAGGTGGGCGGCGACGAGCAGTGGTAACCACAGCAGCCACGAGCGTAACAGCAGTCACTCTGGCCACAAGCGATTGGGTTGCCGTCCGGCAGGCCCAAGCGGTAGACGTCGGCGGCGTTGTGGCCAGGCGGGCAACGCCCACCGGTGATCCAGAACCGAGGGCACGGAGGCGGTGTGTCCGTAGCCGCCTTGCGGTCGCCGAGCGCCGGCCGGCGCAGCTGGCACCGCCTCACGCCGCCAGCTCCAGCGCCGGGCCTAAGCTCGGTCGTTCCGACGTCGCTTCCGGCGGGAACGACGCTAGCGAAAGGACCCCGACGTGGCGTTCATCGAGAACTTGAAGGACTGGACCGGCAAGGATGTCCTGGGCTCGGACGGCGAGAAGATCGGCCGGCTGGCCGACACCTACTACGACGCCGAGACGGACGTCGCCCAGTTCCTGGTCGTCGAGACGGGCGCCCTGCGCAAGCACCTGGTCCTGGTGCCCGCCGGTGGAGCGACCGGTACGCCCGATCATCTCACCTTGCCGGTCGCCAAGGACGCCGTAGACAACGCCCCGACGATCGATGCCGGCGACCTCAGCGCCGAGGACGAGCAGCGGGCGTTCGAGCACTACGGCTTCGAGTACTCGCCCGCCTCCACCCCCGGCGGCCGGCGCTTGGTCCGCCACTGAGGAACCCTGCCCGATCCGACCTCCGGGGGCCCGGGACCGGCTCAGACCTCCATGACGACCGGCACGATCATCGGCCGGCGCCGGGTCCGCTCCTGGACGAACTTGCCGAGGGACTGGCGGGTCCGCCGGCGCAGCGTCTCGAAGTCGACCGGCCCCGAGTCGTTGGCGCCCTCCAGCGCATGGCGGACCGCTTCGCGGGCCTCTCCCAGCAGATCCTCTGCCTCCGGCGCGTACACCCAGCCGCGGGTGATGATCTCCGGCCCGGTGAGCACCTCGCCGCTCTTGGCATCAACGGTCACCACCACCACGACCACGCCTTCGGAGGCCAGGACCTTGCGGTCTCGCAGGACCCCCCGGCCGACATCACCGACGATGCCGTCGACGTAGAGGTAGCCGGCCGGCACGGTCCCCGCGAAGTCGATCCGCGTCTCGTCGAGCTCGACGATGTCACCGTCCTCGGCCAGCAGGATGCGACTCTGGGGAACGCCCATGAGCTCGGCCAGCCGGGCATGGTGGGTGAGGTGGCGGAACTCGCCGTGGACGGGGATGAACGACCCCGGCCTGGTCAGGGTCAGGAGCGTCTTGAGCTCCTCCTGGCGCGCATGACCGCTGACGTGCACGGGGGCCAGGCCGGAGTGGACGACATCGGCCCCGAGGCGGGTCAGCCCGTCGATGACCTTGCCCACCGACGTCTCATTGCCGGGGATGGCGTGCGACGACAGGACAACCAGGTCGCCGGCGCCCACCGTCAGCCAGCGGTTCTCCGAGGCGGCCATGAGGGCCAGCGCAGACATGGGCTCCCCCTGGGACCCCGTCGAGATGATGCAGACCCGGCGGGGATCGCGATCACTGATCCTCTCAATGTCGACCAGACTGGCGTCGGGGATCGACAGCAGGCCCATGGAGCGGGCCAGCGCCACGTTCTTGCCCATGGACCGGCCCAGCGTGGCCAGGGTCCGGCCCTGGGCGATCGCTGCATCGGCGATCTGCTGGATCCGGTGGATGTGGCTGGCGAAGCAGGCCACGATGATCCGCTTGTCGGGATGGTGGGCGAAGAGGTCCCGCAGGACTCCGCCAACGCTGCTCTCGCTCGAGGTGTGGCCCTCCTCCTCGGCATTGGTGGAGTCGGAGAGGAGCAGGCGGATACCCGACTCGCTGGCGATCGCCCCCATGCGGGCCAGGTCTGTGGCCCGCCCGTCGATGGGGGTCAGGTCGATCTTGAAGTCGCCGGAGTGCAGGATGGTTCCCACCGGGGTGTGGAACGCGGTGGCGAAGCCGTGGGGCACCGAGTGGGTGACGGGGATGAACTCCACGTCGAACGGCCCGATCTTGCGCCGCTCACCGTCGTGCACGGTGATGAGCTCAGCCCGTTCCAGGAGTCCGGCCTCCTCGATGCGGCTGCGGGCCAGACCGAGGGTCAGCGCCGAGCCGTAGAGGGGCAGGCGCATCTCCCGCAGCAGGAAGCTCAGGCCTCCGCAGTGGTCCTCGTGGCCATGGGTCAGGATGCAACCCTCGACGCGGGCCTTGTTGTCGATGAGGTAGGTGAAGTCCGGGAGGACGAGATCCACGCCGGGCATGTCGGAGTCGGGGAACATGATCCCGCAGTCGAGGATCATGATGCGACCGGCGACCTCGATGCACGCGCAGTTCCGCCCGATCTCACCCAGGCCGCCCAGGAAGACAACCCGTACCGGGGCCGTCACCGAGGCAACCGCAGCCGGGACAGAATGGCGGCGGCCTCATCGCCGAGACCCGGCGGCGGCGGACCCATCGGAGCCCGACACTCGCCGCCGGGGAGGCCCATGCCGGACAGCATGGCCTTGGTGGGAACAGGGTTGGGGGCGGCATCACTCGACTGGAACCGATGGGATTCGAGCAGCCGGGCGTTGAGGACCCGGGCGTGATCGTTGTCACCCTTGGCGAAGGCGGCGACCATCTCTGCCACCTCCTCGCCGGCCCAGTGCGACTCCACGGAGATGACCCCGACGGCGCCGACGGCGAGGAGGGGGAGGGTGTCAGCGTCGTTGCCGCTGTAGAGCTCGAAGCCGCGTGGCGCAGCGGCGATGACCGCGGCGCTCAGAGCCGGCAGGGCGGTGGCGTCCTTGACCCCGCAGATCACCCCGTCGGCGGCCAGGGCGACGATGGTGTCCGCATTGACTTTGCGGCCGGTTCTGAGGGGAATGTCATAGAGCATCACCGGGAGCCCCGACGCCGACGCCATGGCCCGGATGTGGGTCTCGATGCCGGCCTGGGAGGGGCGGTTGTAATAGGGGGTGACGGCCAGGATCCCGCTCACCCCGACGCCGGCCGCCGCCTTGGCCAGGCGAGCGGAATGGGCGGTGTCGGCCGTGCCCGCTCCGGCCACCACCGGCACCGTCACGGCCTCGGTCACCGCCCGCCACAGATCGATCTTCTCCTCGTCGGAGAGGGTGGGGCTCTCACCGGTCGTGCCGGTGACGATCAGGCCGTCATTGCCATGGGCCACCAGCCATCGAGCCAGATGGACGGCACCGTCGAGATCGACCGCACCCTCGGCGTCGAAAGGGGTGACCATGGCGCAGGCCACGGTGCCGAAGCGGCCGCCTGCCATTCAGCGCCGGCCTGGGACAGAGGGGACCATGGCAGCTGATGCTACCCGGGGCTGATGACACCTTCGCGGGGTTAGCCGCGGGTTAGTCACCCAGCGCCTCAGGCCACCTATCCCTGAGCCAGCTGGAAGGCCTCGCACTCCTCGCCGGAGTCGGGAAGGTCCTCGAGCTCGATGACGCCAAGTTCGCTGAAACGATCCCGGAGCCAGGTGTCACCGTTGTCGAGGAGGCCCAGCTTCTTGCAGCTGGGAACGATCTTGGCGAACAGCATCCGCTGGAACAGCTGGCGGTCCGGTGCCCGGCGCACGAAGTCGAGGGCCTCGGAGACCGGGACGCCCATGCGCTCCCACACCTCCTGCTGCAAGAAGCGGTCCCGCATCCGCACCGCGGCCTCGAAGGCGAACTCCTTGCGCTCCATGAGCTCGGCGGTCGACAGCCCGGCGTAGAGCTCCTGGAGGGACAGGACCCCGAAGGCCACATGGCGGGCCTCGTCGGACATGACGTAGCGGAGGAGCTGCTTGAGGAGGGGCTCGGTGGTGGTGTCGTGGATGAAGCCGAAGGCGGCAAGGGCCAGGCCCTCGACCATGACCTGCATGCCCAGGTAGGTCATGTCCCATCGGGACTCACCGATGATGTCATCGAGGAGCAGGCCCAGGTGGGCGTTGATCGGGTAGTGCCCGGACAGCTTCTCGTCGAGGTATCTGGAGAACACCTCGACGTGGCGGGCCTCGTCCATCACCTGGGTCGCTGCGTAGTACTTGGCATCGATCCAAGGCACCGTCTCGACGATCCGCGACGTGCACAACAGCGCCCCCTGCTCGCCGTGGAGGAACTGCGACAACATCCAGTTCTGGCTCTCGACGCCCAGCTGGATCCATTCCCGCTCGCTCCAGTGCTCGAAGGGGGTCCCGGTCACATCGACGGCCATGCCCGCCGCGGCGCGGGCATCAGTGTTGGCCGCCGCGATCTTCTCCTGGTCGACGTCGATGTGCCAGGGCAGGTCCGTCTGGCCATTCCACTGCGACGTCTTGGCCTTCTCGTAGAGACGATCGAGGCGGGGCCGGGAGCCCTTGGTGTAGTCCCAGGTGAACAACGTGTCGTAGCCCGACGGGACGTGGTGATCGATCGCCTCGGGGTCGGTGTTCGACACCGACAGGACGGCCTGAAGATCGTTGATCTCCTGGCGGCCCATCAGGTCCTCGTTGGTTGAGCTCATTGCCAGACCCCTAGGTCAACTAACTTTCCATCGTTATCTTACGGGGGAAGTCCTCGCCGTCAAGGGTAGTGCCTGACGGGTCGGAACAAGCAGACGTCAGGCGAACACCTGTCAGATCCCGAGCACGGCGTCCAGGCCAACAGTGAGGCCGGGACGGTCGGCGACGGCCCGCACGGCGATGAGCACCCCGGGCATGAACGCCTCCCGGTCGATGGAATCGTGGCGGATGCTGAGGGTCTGGCCGGTGGTGCCCATCAGGACCTGCTGATGGGCGACCAGGCCCTTGAGGCGGACCGCGTGGACGTGGATCCCCCCGGGACCGACTCCACCCCGGGCCCCGTCGACAACGTGGCTGCGGGTGGGGTCGCTCCCCCACTCGCTCGATGCCTCCGCCATCCGTGACGCCGTGAGCATGGCCGTTCCCGAGGGTGCGTCGACCTTGGCGTCATGGTGCAGCTCGATGATCTCGGCCGTCTCGAACCACGGTGCGGCCATCTCCGCGAAGCGGATCATGAGCACGGCGCCGATGGCGAAGTTGGGAGCGATGATGCACCCTGCGCCGCGTCCCGGATCGAACTCGGCAGCCACCGACGCCACGTCCTCGTCGCTCAGGCCCGTCGTGCCCACCACGGCATGCAGCCCATAGGCCGCGTACCAGGCCAGGTTCGACCGGATGACGCTGGGCGAGGTGAAGTCGATGACCACGTCGGCCCCGGCGGCGACGAGGGCATCGAGGTCGGCGGCGATGATCGCTCCCTGGGGGCCGGCCCCGGTCACCGACACCAGGCTGTCGCCGGCCCGCGAGGGGTCGACGCCGACCACCAGGTCCATGTCCGGATCGCCACCGACCGCCCGGCACACCGTTGCCCCCATCCGCCCAGCCGCTCCGACGACCCCTACCTTCATGAGCTCGCCCCCATCATGGCGGCGACCTCCTCGTCCCCAAAGGGCCCCACAACGGTCACGGTCCGGTCGGCGGAGAGCAGGTCCGTGGCCACCTGGTTGACGTCCGCGGCGCTCACCGACACCAGCCGGTCCACAACCTCGTCGAGGGACGGGACCCGCTCGTGGATGAGCTGGCTGTGACCGATGCGGCTCATCCGCGCCCCCGAGTCCTCCATGCCCAGCGCCAACGATCCCCGCAGGTGCGACCGGGCCGCAGCAAGCTCGGCATCGGTGACGCCGTCGGTGGCGATGCGGTCGAGCTCCTCGTTGATCAGGGCCAGGACCTGGCCTGCCTGTGAAGGCGACGTCCCAGCATACACAGCCAGGGCGCCGGCGCCCTCGAAGCTGGTTCGGTAGGAGTACACCGAGTAGGCTAGGCCCCGGTCCTCGCGGATCGACTGGAAGAGGCGGCTCGACATCCCCCCGCCGAGGATGTGGTCGAGGATCGATGCCGCGTGGCGTTGCGGGTCGTCGCGTGCCGGCGCCGGTACCCCCACCACCAGATGGGCCTGCTCGGTGGGACGCTCCAGCACCAGCCGGAGGCGGCTACCGCCGCCCGGGGGCTGGCGGGGCGGACGGTCCCCGCCGGTGGCCCCGTTCATCCGCCGAGCCACACCGTCGAGGACGGCACCGTGGTGCAGCGCACCGGCGGCCGCGAAGACCATGTTGGCCGGCCGGTAGTGGCGACGGTGAAACCCGCCGATGGCCTCGGGCGACATGGCCCGGATCGTCGGTTCCTCCCCCAGCACCTCGCGGCCCAGCGGATGGTCGGTGAACATGGCCTCGGAGAACAGGTCGTGGACCAGGTCGGCAGGCTCGTCGGCGTGCATCAGGATCTCCTCGAGGATTACCTGGCGCTCCGCTTCGACCTCGTGGGCGCGGAACGCCGGGGACCACATGATGTCGGAGAGGATGTCGAGGCCGAGCTCCACGTCGTCGGCCAGGAGCCGCAGGTAGAACGCCGTGTACTCCTTGGTGGTGAAGGCGTTCATGTCGCCCCCGACGGCGTCGACCACCTCGGCGATCTCGCGGGCCGAGCGCGTCGGCGTGCCCTTGAACAGAAGGTGCTCGAGGAAGTGGGAGACGCCGGCAGTCGCCAACGTCTCGTCAACCGAGCCGATGCCCACCCAGAAGCCGAGGGAGACCGACCGAACATCGCTCATCGCCTCGGTGACCACGGTGAGACCTCCCGACGTGGCCGAGGTCTCGATCAATGCGGCTTCGCCCACCGTCTAGGAACGACGGCGGCGGGGATTGCGACGCGGGCCGCGGTCACCGCCGGCACCGCCTGGCGACGCCAGGTCGGCGGGACCGAGAGCGCCGAAGGTGGCCTCTGCTTCGCTCTCCCAGCTCTCCTCGAACGACGCCACCTCCACCGGCGCAGCCGCATCGGCGGTGGGTGCGGGGGCGGACGCGGGGGCCGCTGAACGGGCTGCGGGCGCGGCACCGTTGGAGGCCCTCTCCGGGACGGGGGCATCACCGAGCGACAGCGAGACCTTGCCCTGCGGGTCGATGTCATCGACCCGGACCTCGACCTCGTCGCCGAGGTCGACGACGTCCTCCACCTTCTCCACCCGCTTGCCCTTCCCGAGCTTGGAGATGTGCAGGAGTCCGTCTCGACCGGGGAGGATGTTGACAAAGGCCCCGAACTTGGTGACGTTGACCACCTTGCCCCGGTACAGCGCACCGACCTCGGCCTTGGGGGGGTCGAGGATGAGCTCGATCCGGCGGCGGGCCTCGGCCACCGCAGCGCCGTCGGTGGACCCGATGGTGACCGTGCCGACCTGGCCGTCGTCATCGACGTTGATGTCGGCACCCGTCTCCTGCTGGAGGAGGTTGATCACCTTGCCCTTGGGGCCGATGACCTCGCCGATCTTGTCGATGGGGATCTCCAGGCTGACGATCTTCGGTGCCGTGGACCCCACGTCGTCGCGGGGCTCGGCGATGGTGTCGGCCATGACGGCCAGGATCGTCGTGCGGGCGTCCCGAGCCTGGCGCAGGGCGGCCGCCAGCACGTCGGCCGGCAGACCATCGATCTTGGTGTCGAGCTGCAGGGCGGTGACGAACTCGGACGTGCCGGCAACCTTGAAGTCCATGTCGCCGAAGGCATCCTCAGCACCCAGGATGTCGGTCAGGGTGATGTACGTGTCATCGACCTTGACGAGGCCCATGGCGATGCCGGCCACCGGGGCCTTGATGGGCACACCGGCGTCCATAAGGGACAGCGAGGAGCCGCAGACCGAGGCCATGGACGTCGAGCCGTTGGAGGCCAGGACCTCCGAGACCAGGCGCAGGGCGTAGGGGAACTCCTCGATGGGCGGGACGACCGGGAGGAGGGCCCTCTCGGCCAGGAGCCCGTGACCGATCTCCCGGCGCTTGGGGCTGCCCACCCGGCCGGTCTCGCCGTTCGCCGACGGCGGCATGTTGTAGTGGTGCATGTAGCGCTTCTTCAGGTCGATGCCGACGGTGTCGAGCAGCTGATCCATGCGGGGCATCCCCAACGTGGTCACGTTGAGCACCTGGGTCTCGCCCCGCTGGAACAGGCCCGAGCCATGCGCCGCGGCCAGGAGGCCGACTTGGGCGGACACGGGTCGCAGGTCAGCGGGGCCACGACCGTCCATGCGAACCCCGGTGGCGGCGATCCGCTGACGGACCAGCTTCTTCGTCTGGGCCCGCACGGCGGCCTTGATCTCGCGCTCGCGGCCCTCGAACTCCCCGGCCAGCTCAGCCACGATGGCCGCCGTGGCCTCCGACGTGGCCTTCTCACGCTCGGCCTTGGCGACGATGGTGGTCACGGACTCGATGCGCTCGCTGCCCACCGCAGCGACCCGCTCTCCGATGTCGTCGGTGTAGTCACGTTGGGGCTCGAAGGCCAGCGGCGGGCGACTGCCGGCCTTGGCCACCAGCTCCCGCTGCGCCTCGATGGACTCACGGATCCAGGTCTTGGCGGACTCCAAGCCGTCGGCGATGACCTCCTCGGTGACCTTGGGGGCACCGGAGCGGTACAGCTCCCAGGCCCTCTCGGTCCCACCGGCCTCGACCATCATGATGGCCACTCCGCCGTCGTCGAGCTGGCGACCGGCGACGACGAGCTCGAACGCCGAGTCGTCACCGTCCTGGTAGGTGGGATGGGGGACCCATTCTCCCTCGGCGTTGTAGGCGATGCGCACGGCCCCCAGCGGGCCCTCGAAGGGGATGCCGGACAGCATCAGCGCCGCGCTGGCCGCGTTGATGGCCAGCACGTCGTGGGGATTGCGTTGATCGGCCCCGAGCACGGTGATGACGACCTGGGTCTCGTTGCGATACCCCTCGGCGAAGCTGGGACGCAGCGGCCGGTCGATCAGCCGGCAGGTGAGGATGGCCTGGTCGCTCGGACGCCCTTCCCGGCGGAAGAACGACCCGGGGATCTTCCCGGCGGCGTACATGCGCTCCTCGACGTCAACGGTGAGGGGAAAGAAGTCAATCCCCTCCCGGAGCCCGGAGGAGGCGTTGGCCGTAGCCAGAACGGTGGTGTCACCGATGCGGCCGACCACTGCTCCCTGGGACTGCTGAGCCAGCAGTCCGGTCTCGAAGGTCAACGTCTCGGTCGTACCCGAGATCGGTGTTGATACGGACGTGGCACCTTGCATGGCGCACACTCCTTTCGGCCCCGGCCCCGCCGGGGGATTCGGAGCGGCGGAAGCCAGTTCCCAGTCGGCAGGCTCCGCTCCCGGGGGATGGAACCTCTCGACTGGCAGCTGGCCGGCACCGCCGCTCAATGGAAGACGACTGACGCGCCGTGCCGACCAACGGCTCGACGCGAACGAGCGGCACGGTTGGTCCGCTCGCTTGAACTACCGGCGCAGACCGAGCTTGGCGATCAGCTCGCGATAGCGCTCGACGTCGTTGTCCCGCACGTAGTCGAGGAGACGACGGCGACGACCGATGAGCTTCATCAAACCTCGGCGGGTGTGATGATCACCCTTGTGGATCTTCAGATGCTCGGTCAGGTGAGCGATACGCTCGCTCAAGATGGCGACCTGTACCTCCGGCGAACCGGTATCGGTTCCGTGGAGGCGGTAGGTCGCTATCGTGGCAGCTTTGTCTGGCATGCAGCGCTGTTCTTTCTGATGATGGGTTCGGTAACGGCCACGGGGACATCACAACGGATGTCACGACCCGGTCCCGCCGGGCCGCGCCATACCGGGGACCATGGTAGCAGTCAGGCCGGATTGCCTGGCAGAGGGTCCCCCCCACCCGCATCACCCGGTCTGGCTGTGGCATGTGGAGCCGGTCGTGGCTGACGACGACCCCCTGGTCATCCGCCCCGGCCTGGCCATACCCAACAGCGAGCTGACCTGGCGATTCTCTACGTCGGGGGGCCCTGGGGGACAGCACGTCAACACCTCCAACACGCGCGCCGAGGTCCGCTTCGACATCGCCGGATCGCCCTCGCTGTCGCCTGCGGTGCGTCAACGGCTCATCGACCGCCTCGGTGACACCGTGGCCGTGGCCGCCAGCGACCGTCGCTCCCAGGCCCGCAACCGGGACCTGGCCCTCGAGCGCCTGGCGGCGCGCCTGTCCTCTGCCCTGCGGGTGGAGACTCCCCGCCGCCCGACGCGACCGACGCTCGGAGCCAAGCGCCGCCGCCTCGACGCCAAGCGTCGCCAGGGGGTCCGCAAGCAGGAGCGCCGGGCTCGAGGTGATGATGACTGAGCAGGCTGCGATCTCTTCACCTCGGGCGGCCGGCGTCACCAGGGTCAGCTCGGCGTCAGGTCCTTGACACGGTCGACGCTTCCGAGTGGACTCGCCCCCATGGCTTTCGAGTCCGGCCCCGAGTTCCCGCTCGCCTGCACCCTGGGACCCGACGATGGGCGAGCTCGACGGGCGCGCTGGCTGGCGCTCCACGACAGGGCCGCACCGACCATCCGGCGCTTCGACGCCCACCTGGAGATCCGCTATCCACCCCGCCCCGGCGTGCGCGAGGAGCTCGAGGACCTGGCTGCAGCCGAGCAGCGGTGCTGCGCCTTCGTCGCATGGGCTGTAAGCGACGACCACGGCCAGCCGGTGCTTGTGGTCACCGCTCGACCGGGCTCGCCTGATGCTGTGGATCCTATAGCCGCCATGTTCGGCTTCACAGGGCCAAGCGGCACCCCGTCGGCGTAAGGGACCGCCAACCAAGGTTCATCGAACCTACTCCCGGGTGCGGCGGGGAAGAGGACCCCACCAGGAGGATCGCCCCGGTGACGATGCCGAGGCTCACACCCTACGACGGTGACCCAGCCATGTGCGGCGACCGGGGTGTTCGATCCGATCGCTGCGCTGAGTCTCGGATCAGGTGCGCCTGTCCGGTATATCCGAGGTCCGAAAGGCAACCTTGGCCCACGCCGGCGCGGTGCAGGAACAGTCGTCGCAAGGTTCGCTGACCGACGTCCGCTCGGGCACACAGGTCGTTGAGTCGCCAGACGGACCGAGCGGTTTCGGCGATCCGGGCAACCTCGGCCACAGCGCTCAACGATACCCAGGCGGCTGCTTCGCATGTCAACCAGCCTCGTCCTCCCCGAGGTCGCCCGGGACGTCTGCCAACGTGGGCCGTCCTGGCCGGCGGGTGCAAAGCGGTCCCCACCCTGACGTTGGCGCAGCTACCGAGATCGACGACCTGAGCAGCGGCGGTCGCCTGGCCTCCAAGCTCCAGAGCGGATCGCCTACCGGAGGGCGGGGCGGGCCGGGCCGGGCCGGGCCGTCTGGCCGGGAGGTGGCCGGGATGCCGTCTGGCCGCTGGTGCGAGGCCGGGTCAGCTTCCTTGACGCTGTGACGCTCCGCGACGCGGTGACGCTGAGTGTCGAATACCGTCACTATCCGACACTTCGTCGATGAGCGACACATCGTCGAGATCAAGGTTCGCTCCGACTACCGGGGGAACGTGACGCCAGCGCCTCCGGGCCCACGTCGCGACGTTCAGCGACCTCCCGGAACTACTGGTCCCTCCTCCCGGTTCACCGACGCGGCTCCCAGCACCGAGCGATCGCATCTGGAGCTTCGATGTCACGACGACCTCGATCCGGCCCCACGACGGCCTCGAGGCTCCCCTCGCCGGCTGGCCCCATGGGACCCGATGGGCGATCGCCCATCCGGCCTGTGCGGCACCGCCTGGCCTCTCGCTCCTCCTCCGCCGTCCCCTGGGCTGGCGCTCCGAGTCCGGGGATCAGCCCCCGGTCCCTCCAGATCGCGCGATCAGGAGAGCGCGGCTCTGCACGCCTCCACGTCTCGACCCATCTGGCTGATCAGATCGTTCACCGACTCGAACCGCCCCTGGCCTCGCACGCGGCCCACGAAGTCCAGGGCGGCCCCCTCGTCGTAGAGGTCGTCGTCGAAGTCGAGGAGGTAGGCCTCGAGGAGCGACCGTTCGGCGCGTTCGTAGAACGTGGGTCGGCGCCCGAGTGACAGGGCGCTGCGGTGACGGCTCCCGTCGGGCCGGTGGTACCAGCCGGCGTACACCCCGTCGGCGGGCAGGCAGACGGCTGACGGCACCGACACGTTGGCGGTGGGGAATCCGAGCTGGCGACCTCGCCGGTCGCCGTGGCCGACCACCCCTCGGACCTGGTGGGCCCGGTCCAGGAGGATCGCTGCCTCCTCCACCCGACCTTCGCTGATCAGGCCCCGGATGCGAGTCGACGTGACGGGCACGGCGCCGTCACCGTGGACCAGCAGGGGCATTCCCGTGGTCTCGAAACCCAGGTCGGCGCCCATGGCTGCGAGCAGATCGACGTTTCCTCGTCGGCCCTTGCCGAAGTGGAAGTCCTCGCCCACCAGCACGGAGCGAACCCCGAGGGCATCGACCAGCACCGTGTGGACGAAGTCCTCGGCCGCTTCGTTGGCCCGGCTGTCATCAAAGGGGATGATCAGCGCCATGTCCACCCCTGTTGCATCCAGCAACTCGAGCTTCTGGTCAAGATCGGTGAGGAGCCGGGGCGCCGACTCGGGGCGCACCATCGTCGCCGGATGGCGGTCGAAGGTCACCAGCACCGATGCCGCCCCCAGCCTCTCGGCTTCGGCCCGGGTGCGGCTGATGAGCTGGCGATGACCAAGATGGACCCCGTCGTAGGCACCGATGGTCACTGCCGAGCCGCCCTTGGGCCGGACGACCGCTTCGGGGGCACGGAGGACCTTCACGGGCGAGAGGCTAACGATCTCTTGGTGCCATCACGACAACCGGCTTGACCCGCCCGCGCGGCTGGGCCTGGTAGACGGCCAGGAGCTCGCCGCCGCCGTCGAGCACCGCCCACGGCCCCACACCGGTCACGTCGAGGCGAGCCAGCTCCAGCACCCTTCCGTTGCCGATCGCCGCCGTGAGATCGTCGGGCACCGTCACCGCCGCCATCCCCCGGAGGGCGGCGGCCGGTGGGAGCACGGCGGCCGGGCCCAGATCGTCGAGGGCGATGGCCTCGATGACGGCGAAGCTGCCCACCGCCTGGCGGCGAAGCCGGCGGAGGTGGGCCCCACCGCCGAGCGCCGAGCCCAGGTCGGCCGCCAGCGTCCGCACGTAGGTCCCCGCCGAGCAGTCGACCGAGACGGCCACCACGGGGCCTCCACCGTGAGGAGTGGGGTCCTGGTCCTCGGCCCACTCGACGTCGAAGCGGGACACGGTGACCCGCCGGGGCGGGCGGTCGACCTCGACCCCCTCCCGGGCCAGTTCGTGGAGGCGGCGCCCGCCGATCTTGATCGCTGAGACCATGGGCGGTACCTGATCGATGGTGCCGGTGAGGCCTGCGGCGGCGGCCCGCACGGAGTCAAGGCTGGTGGCGGCCATCTCCCACCGGGCCGTCTCTGCTCCCGAGCTGTCGAGGGTGGACGTGGCCACACCGAGCACCACCTCCGCGTCGTAGGACTTGGGGTGCCCGCTCAGGAACTGCAGCAGGCGGGTGGCCCGGCCCAATCCGACCAGGAGCACCCCGGTGGCGTCAGGATCCAGCGTGCCGGCGTGGCCGACGCGGCGCTGCAAGAAGATGCGCCGGCAGCGGGCCACCACGTCATGGCTGGTCATACCCGGAGGTTTGTCCACCACGGCCAGACCGTCGATCACGGGCTCGGGTCCACGGGCGGGTCCGGATCGTGGCCGCCCGGAGTGTCGGGCCCGCTGTCGGAAGGCAGCTCCAGGTCACGCAGGATGGCCTCCACCCGCCCACCGCTGGCAATGGCCGGGTCGGCCTGGAAGCTCAGCTGAGGGGTCCGCTTCAGGCGGACCTGGCGGGAGATCTCGGCTTGCAGGCGAATCCGCAGCTCGCCGAGTGCCTCCACCTCCTCCTCGCTGAGCGACGCCAACCACACCGTGGCGTGGCGGAGATCCGGATCACAGCTGACGGCGGTGATGGTGAGCAGACCGAGCCGCTCGTCGAGGTCGGTCATCCGCTCGAGGCTCTCGGCCAACACCTCGCGGAGGACCTCGTTGACCCGCGCCGAGCGGGGGTACTGGCGGGATCCACCGCCGCCAGGGGCGCGGCGCCGACGCCCCCCGCTCACCCTGCTGCTCCGGTCAAACATGCTGGCTCGCTCATTCGTCGTCCTCGAGCCATTGACGCCCACATGAGCTGACCTCCACCTCGGGGAACGACCAGATGAACCGTTCGACGCCATCGAGCACCTCCGCGGCGTGCGCCGCCGAGCCGGATACGACCGACACGCCGAGGGCCGCGTCCTGCCATCGGTCCTGATGGCCTACCTCGGCCGCCGCCACCGAGAATCGGTGCCGGCAGCCTTCCAAGATCGGCCTGATGACGGCTCGCTTCTCCTTGAGGGAGTGCACCGACCGCAGGTGCAGCTCCACCCGAAGGGCAGCTACGTGCACGGCGAGACCAACCAGGACAGCCCGCTCCGCGCCCGGACCTCAGGTCCGGGGGATCTCACGCTCGTCGAAGGTCTCGATGACGTCGCCCTCCTGGAGGTCCTGGTTGTTGGAGAGCCCGATGCCGCACTCGAAGTTCTCGTGTACCTCTCGGGCGTCTTCCTTGAAGCGCTTGAGCGACGTGATCGAGCCCTTCCAGATGATGACGCCGTCCCGGAGGAACCGGACCTTCGAGCCCCGGGTGATGACCCCGTGGCGGACGAAGCAACCGGCGATGGCGCCGACACGAGGCACCCGGAAGATTTCCCTGACCTCAGCTTCGCCGGTGATGACCTCTTCGTATTCGGGGGCAAGGAGGCCGACCATGGCGTTCTGGATGTCGTCGAGGAGCTGGTAGATGATCTCGTAGGTCCGGATCTCAACGTCGGACGTCGACGCGATCTCTCGGGCGTTGCGGTCCGGGCGGACGTTGAAGCCGATGATGGTGGCGTTGGAGGCCGCCGCCAGGCTCACGTCGTTCTCGGTGATCCCGCCGACCGCCCGATGGACGAACGACAGCTTGACCTCGTCGCGCTCCAGCTTGCGGAGGCTCTCGGTGACTGCTTCGAGCGAGCCCTGCATGTCGGTCTTGAGCACCAGGTTCAACGTGGCCGTCTCGCCGCGCTGGATCTGCTCGAAGATGTCCTCGAGCTTGGCCCCGGTGCCGGTGGCCGACGATGTGCGTCGCTGGTCGGCAGCGCGGATGCGGTTCTCGCGCTGCTCGGCGATGTCGCGTGCCGTCTTCGACTTGATGGTGACCCGGAACTCGTCTCCGGCGGCGGGAACGCTGTCGAAGCCGAGCACCTGCACCGGCATCGACGGCGGAGCCTCCTTGACGTTGTCACCCTTGTCGTCGATGAGGGCCTTGACCTTGCCCCACGCAGCCCCGGCTACCACCGAGTCCGACACCCGCAGGGTGCCGCCTTCCACGATGACGGTGGCCACCGGGCCCTTCCCAGGGTCGAGGTTGGCCTCCAGCACGATGCCCCGTGCCCGTCCCTCCGGGTTGGCCCGAAGCTCTTCGAGCTCGGCTACGACGACGATCTGCTCGAGCAGATCGTCGACGCCCAGGTTCTGCAGTGCGGAGACCTGCACCATGATCGTCTCGCCGCCCCAGCTCTCGGGGACGAGGCCCTGCTCGGAGAGTTGCTGCATGACCCGGTTGGGATCGGCGTTCTCGCGGTCGACCTTGTTGATGGCCGCGATGATGGGGACGTCGGCGGCCTTGGCATGGTTGAGGGCTTCGGTGGTCTGTGGCATGACGCCGTCATCCGCGGCCACCACAAGGATGACGATGTCGGTGACCTCCGCTCCCCGTGCCCGCATGGCCGTGAACGCCTCGTGGCCGGGGGTGTCGATGAACGTGATGAGCTGGTCGGCCACGTCCACCTGGTAGGCGCCGATGTGCTGCGTGATCCCACCGGCTTCGCCGGCGAGCACGTTGGTGGTCCGAATGCGGTCGAGCAACAGCGTCTTGCCGTGGTCGACGTGACCCATCACGGTGACGACGGGCGGCCGGGGACGGAGGGTCTCGTCGTCCTCGTCCTCATCGTCGAAGTACTTGGCCTGGATCTCGGCCTCGTTCTCCTCCCCGGGGTCGACGAGGCGGACCTCGGCGTTGACCTCGGCGGCGAACAGCTCGATCATGTCGTCTGTCAGGGACTGGGTGGTGGTGACCATCTCGCCCTGCTGGAACAAGAAGCGCACCACCTCGGCACCCGAGCGGTTGAGCTTGGGACCGAGCTCCTGGGCCGTCGAGCCGCGCTCGACGATGACCTCACCGTCGGGCACGGGTGCGTTGGACGGGGTGTAGGTCGTCAACTCCTGTGCTTCGAGCTCCTCGATGTTGCGGCGACGACGTCCCCGTCGACGGCCACCACCGGGGCGTCCGCGGCCGCCAAACGGCGAGCCACCGCGCCCCCCGCCTGGACCACCGGGACCGCCGCCGGGACGACCACCGAAGCTACCTGGACCACCCGGGCCTCCCGGGCCACCGGGACGGCTGAAGCCGCCGCCGGCACCGGGTGTGGAGCGAGGACCACTGAAGCCGCCGCCGGGACGACCGCCGCCACCAGGACCGGAAGGACGACCGCCGGCGGGCGCTGGACGCCCGCTGGGAGCCGGCCGGGCACCGGGGCCACGGCCTGGAGGGGGCGGGATGGGCTTGCCCGACGGCGAAAGCGGAGGCC
>JALYZO010000009.1 GCA_030945745.1 Actinomycetota bacterium | reverse complement strand
GCCTGCGGACATCGAGCCAACGCCGATGTGAACGCCGCCGTCAACATCCTTGCCGCCGGGCTGGCGGTCACAGCGCGTGGAGGGACATCCCGAAGTAGGGACCCGATGAAGCGCGAACCCGACCGGTTGCCGCATGAGTGGCCGGGAATCCCACGACTTCAGTCGTGGGAGGGACGTCAATCTTCCGTGGGTCGATTTGGGCCTGTCGGGACCGCAGGGGTAGTGCCGACTGTCCTGGGATGGCCGGCGGTAGAGACGTGATGTTGGGACGACGTTTCAGGCCTTTGGTCAGGGCGAAGGCGGGTGGCGGTGTTGTGGGGGCAACCGGAGCGAAGCGGAGGGCGGCAGCGGGGGGTTCTGGGGGCAGGCCCCTCGAGGGTGTGCCAGCGGGCGTCAGGCTGCCCGCCCGGCAGGGGCAGGCAGCACCCGCCGAGGTCGAGCATGGCCATGGCGACGAGCGCTTCGGGGTCTCGGTAGCCCGAAGGCGACTCGTTGCAGGAGACGGATCTTGGTGTTGACGCTCTCCACCCTGGCGTTGGTCAGCCCATGGGTGAGCGCAGCGTCGATGGCGGCTCGGTGTTCGCGGATGGTGCGGGCCAGCTCGACGAACGCGTCGATCTTCGATCGTGACGCCCACGCCAACCACGCACTGAGCAGGGCAATACGGGCGTCACCGCGGAGTTTGAACACTTGCCGGAACTGCTCTTTCAACAAATACGCGCGGTAAATAAAGCCCGCCGTTCGTCTTTTGGATCCACGACAGCTTCGCCGATTGTTTGGCGGTCAAGTCCTCCGGGTTTTTCCACAGGGCGAACCGGGCGCCTTTGACATCGGAGGCCAGGGCCTTCATGCCTCCCTTCCGAGCGGCGTCCCACACGTCCCGGCGGACCTCGTCTCTCGTCAGTGCACCAACCCAGGGCGTGGAACGGAGCCATGCACCGGGTGGCGTTCGGGCACCGCTCGGCTACCACGCCGGCGATCCACTCCGCCCCGTCAGCAGAAACCAGGCGTCGGCGTGCAGCAGCACATGCGAAGGCAGCTGCGGATCCGGGCGGCAGGTGACCTGACCCCAAGACCTAACGGCCACTAGCTCGCCGACTGCGAATCCAGGTCTGGACACGGGGGGGGTCCCGTAACACCAACCCTGCTCGACGACGATCGGCCGTCCAGGGGAACCTACGTTTGTGTCACTGGGGGATCCCCCAGCGGTACGAAGGACCGCTTGTCCGAAAGACCCGATCGCCGTTCCGACCAGGACGCTCCCGAAGTCAACCGTGGGGCCACAGCGCCGCTGGCACCCAAAGACCTTGGCGGGCATCTCGAAGTCAGCGCGATCTTCGACGACATCAAGGTGCCGGTCTCTCTATCGGGGATCAATAGGCTCGGTCTGTGTCGGACCGGCTGAGACACCTCGCCCCCCGCCGATCGGTTGCCCGGTGCGGTACCGGTGCTCGGCCACTTCACGGACCCGGCCGCGCACGAGCGCCAGGTAGGGGACCGTGGCCACCAGCCCGATCCCGAGCGGCGCGCCGATGCCCAACAGGGCCACCCACACCGTGCGACGGTGGCCCGCCTCCTGCCAGTCCGCCCACCGCAGCAGGGTGGCATCGACCGCCGCCCACAGGGGAACGCCGGTGACGACGACGAACACCAGGGCCAGAGCCAGGTCGGAGGCGTTGTTGGCCAGGAGCAGCGAAAGGCCCGAGGCCACCAGGATGAACGCCAGGATGGGCCGGACGATCTTGTCGGGGGCGCGGGAGGAGAGCAACGCTCCGACGAAGACGCCGGGGATGCTGCCGACGATGAGCGCTCCGGAGATGCTCAGGTCCACATGGCCCCAGACGGCCTGGCCGAGGGTGGCGGCGGCCACCAGGGGAACCGACTGGACCAGGTCGGTGCCGACCAGTGAGCGCGTCGTCAGGCGGGGGTAGAGGAGCATCAACAGGATGATCATGAGCGACCCCGATCCGACCGAGGTCATGCCGACCATGAACCCGCCGACGATTCCCACCAGCACCGTCGGTGCCGTCTTGACCAGGTACGGCTCCTCGTTGCCGGCCTCACCGGCGGCCTCGCGCCGGCGGGTGGCGCGGGCGGTAAGGGTCATCTTGGCCAGCAGGCTGGCGAAGGTCACCAGGAGCGCCCAGCCGAGCAGCAGCCTGACGTTGTGGGCCACGCTGGCCGCATGACCCAGGTGGTTGAGCACGTAGGCCCCGGCCAGAGCGGCGGGCACGGACCCCACGACCAGGCGGCGGACCAGGGCCCAGTGAACCGTGCGCCGGCGGGCGTGGACACTCCCGCCGACCGGTTTCATGACCAGCGAGCTGACCAGGTCGCTGGCGATGGCCACCTGCGGGTTGACGCTGAAGATCAGCACCAGCATGGGGGTCATCAAGGCGCCTCCACCGGTGCCCGTGATGCCGACGGCGAGGCCCCCGATCAGCCCGGCCACGACGAGCAGAACGGGGCTCGGATGGTGGGAGAGGGGGTGCGCGACGGCGGTGGTGGCGTGGAGGATGGCGATGAGATGCACGACGGGGACCTAGGGCGATCGACGGCCGCACGCGCAGCAGCGGCGATAGGCCGGTGACCTCAAGGTAGCGGCCGGCGAGCGTCCGAGGCGTGGCGGCGACCTCGCTGCCTCCAG
>JALYZO010000216.1 GCA_030945745.1 Actinomycetota bacterium | reverse complement strand
CCCCCCCCCGGCAACCCCGCCCTCAACCCGACGGACCATGAGCGTCTCCTGGCGGGCCTGGTCGGCCCGCACGGGCTGACCGCCCAGTCGTCGACCTTCGACCGGCGCAGCGTGGTCCGGGAACTCGCCCAAGCCCACCCCGACGGGGCCACCCTCGACCAGCTCCAAGACTTGACCGGGCAGGTTCTCGCCCGTCCCGACATCGTGGCGTTGGCGCCCCCGGCGAGCAGACCCGCCCCGAGGCCCGCTGGACCACCATCGAACTCCTCGCTCTCGAAGCTGACGTCGCCTCCCGGGCCGCCGGGGCCTCCGACTCGGGTTGGGGAGTCGCCACTCCTGCCGCGGTCGGCGACGCCCTCGACGCCCGTCCGCAGCTGTCGGCCGAGCAGGCCGACCTCGTCCGCGGTGTCTGCGAAGACCGGGCCGGGGTCGTCTGCGTGGTCGGCAAAGCCGGCACGGGCAAGACGTTCGCCCTCGACGCCGCCCGGGACGCCTGGCAGATCTCGGGGGTCACCGTGGTCGGCGCCGCCCTCGCCGCCCGGGCCGCCGCCGAGCTCCAAGCCGGCTCCGGCATCGCGTCGACCACCCTCGCCCGGCTCCTCGCGGACATGGCCCGACCCGAAGCCGCCCTCCCTCCCGGATCGGCGATCATTTTGGACGAGGCGGGGATGGTGGGGACCCGGGCCCTCCACCGGTTGGTCACCCTCGCCGCAGCACAGCAGGCCCGGGTGGTGCTCGTCGGCGATCCCCGCCAGTCTGCCCGAGATCGACGCCGGCGGCGCCTTCGCCCGACTCGCCACCCAACTTCCCTGCCACACCCTCGCTGCCAACCGCCGCCAGGCAGAGGTCTGGGAGCGAGATGCCCTCGACCTGCTCCGAGACCGCCCGCCCGGCCCCGCGCTTGCCCGCTACGGCGATCACGGACGCATCACCATCGTCGGCACCGCTGTCGCCATTCGACTGGCACCGGGCCCACTCCGAAGGTCAGGCGACCGTGATGCTCGCCCTGCGCCGAGACGACGTCGCCGAGCTCAACCACCGAGCCCAGGCCCTGCGCGTCGCCGCCGGCGAGCTCGACCCCGCCTCAGCGCTCCAGGTCGGCGAGCAGCACCTCCTGGTCGGCGACGAGGTCGTCTGCGGTCGCAACGACCGCCGCGCCGGGCTGATCAACGGGACCCGCCTCACCATCACCAGCATCGAACCTTCGGCCGGCTCCCTCACCGGCCGTCGCCCGGACGGAGACACGGTGGAGGAGGTCCCGGCCGGCACCTCGCCGAGGGACACGTCCGGCTCGCCTACAGTCTCACTATCCACAAGGCCCAGGGGGCGACGTTCGCCCGGGCTTTGCTGTTGGGCGACGATCGGCTCTTCGCCGAAGCCGGCTATGTCGGCCTCTCCCGAGGCCGCCAGACCAATCAGCTCTACATCGTTGCCGGGACCGAACCCGTCGCGCCGTTCAGTGAGCTGCCCGGGGGTCGGGTTGATCGACCACGTCTGCACCGCCCTCGGGGTCAGCCGAGCACAGGCCCTGTCCACCGACCGAGTCCCTGTCACCCCCCTCCCCACCCTCGTCGCCGAACGTGACCGCCTCGCTGGCCGGCTCATCGCCTCGATGCCACCCCGGCCCGACCTCGGCCGCCTCAACGCCGGACCGGCGGTTGCCGACAACGTCACCGGTGACATCCGCGATCGGGACCACTGGTCCATGGAGCACCGACGCGACGGCGAACGTCTCGCCCGGCTCACCGCCGGGGTCGACCGCCGGGTCAACCATCTCGCTGTCGCCGCCCTCGTCGACCCACCCGCCCATCTCACCGCCCTGATCGGCCCGCCCCCGACCAGCCCTGGGAACGCCAGCGGTGGGCGCATACCGCCGCGGCAGTCGAAGCATGGCGGGAGGTCACCGGCCGCAGCCCCGACCCCTCCAGCGTTCACCTGCTCGCTGAGCCGGCCCGGGGCCGAGCCGAGCATCAGTGGTGGGAGCGGGCCACCTGCAGCCTCGACCGCTACCAGGCCCGCCACCACCAACACGCCCGCACCACCAACCTCCAGGGCCGCTTCGGCCAACTCGACGACGGGCTCGACCGGACCTGGCAGCACGACCACGACCGAGGACTCAGCCGATGAAACCCGCCAGGAGCGCCCACTACGTCTACCAGGTGAGCCCGTCGCCCCGCCTGTGCCCTCGATGGTTTGCAGGTCACCCGCAAAGGAGGTGTGTCCAATGAGCAAGGGACCGACGTTCGTCTCGACTGTTCCTCCTTCCACAGCGGCGGCGGGCGAAGAGGTGGAGTTCATCAGCGTGCCGGAGTGGTGTCGACGTGTCGGCTGCTCCCTCGACGCCGGCTACCGCGCTGCCCGCTGCAACGAGATCGTGGGACTCTTTCGCGTGGGCCGGCTCATGCGAGTGAACTGGCAGGCGTTCGTCACTGCCACCTTCGCCGGAGGCGACGACCATCGGATGGCCGGCCCTGGCCGGCCCTGAACCGTCGCGGGACAGGCAACGACGCCCAGATCGTGGATCAGACCTCTGCTGAGCTCATCGCAGCGTCCGGTGGCACGCTTAAAGCCACGACTGCCCTGACCAGACCCGGACGGGGCGCCCGGGCGCCTTCCATCGGAAGGTGCGCTCGCAGCTCCCCACGTTGGCGGTCGTCAAACCTTGACTTGGCCTACGTGGGCAGCAACTCGCCAAGCACCTCAGCCGCCTGACGGTCCCTCGCCTGGAAGGAGTGGGCGTAGATCCGCAGCGTGGTGGTGGCATCAGCGTGACCGAGCCTGCCGGCCACCGTTCGCACGTCGGTCCCCGCCCCGATCAACAGCGAGGCACTCATGTGTCTCAGGTCATGAAACCTCAGGTGCGCGCCGACTCGCCTCGCCGCTCGAGTGAACCCGGCGGTTATGGTGTCCGGCTTGAGGGGCGTCGCGCCGGTGGGGTCCAAGGTCAAGATGTAGCCATCGGGGGACAGCTCAACGCAGGCGGCGCCAGCCCATCTCTCAGCCTGGTCTCGGTAAGCCGCCAGCAGCTCCCGGGTCCGGGCATCAAGGGCGATCCGGCGATCTCTACCCGTCTTCGTCGGGGCAACGACCAGCACCGTCTTGTCCACCCCGTGCCGGATCGAGCGGGCGATGGTCAACAAGCTCCGCTGCTGGTCGACGTCGGACCAGCGCAGTCCGCACAGCTCCCCCCGGCGGGCACCGGTCACACCGGCGAGCAGCACCGCCATGGCGGTCACGGGCTCCCGCTCGCGGAGGTCGACCACCACTGACAGCAACGTCGCCGGGTCGACGTCGGGCGGAGGACGGTGGACCATGGCCGGCGGACGGGCCAGGTCGGTGGCGCACCGGGTGATCAACCCCCATCGCTGCGCCTGCTTGAGCGCAGCGGCAAGGACGCGATGACAGTGGCGTACGGTCATCGGAGCGGCTCCCTCGTCGAGCCAGCGGGCGTAGGTCCGGTCCAGTTCCTGCGCGGTGAGCTTGGAGACGCGGAGCGGCCCAAGCACCGCTTTCCAGCGACGCACCTTGTCCCGGTAGCCCCGCACCGTCGTCGGCGAGCGCTGCGATTCCACGAACGCAAGCCAGGCGTCGAGGAACTCCGCCAGCGTCTGGTCTGCACCCATGGCGACGTCTCCCGCCGCCACCTCGGTGACGAAGCGAGCTAGATGTTGCTCAGCCGCCCGGCTTCCGCCTCGTACTGTCCGGCTCAGCTGACGGGGGCTCCCCGTCGCCGGATCCGTGCCTGCGAACACGCGAAGCCGCCACACTCCCGTCCGGATCTCTGTCTTGGTTCCTCGCGCCACCGCTACGCTCCTTCGTGCCGCTAAGACGTCGGTCTTGGCGGCGTAGCCGGTTTACTAGTCCCAACTCTAGTCCGGTTGCAGGGTCAGAGTTGCTGATGTAGGCTCTGACCTGCCGAGGAGGGGTGCGAGAGCGGCCGAATCGGACGGTCTCGAAAACCGTTGTACCTCCGGGTACCGTGGGTTCAAATCCCACCCCCTCCGCTCGAAGCCCTCGGCCACAGCGTCACCCTCATCACCGCCTGAACCCCGGGCCCGCCGGACCCTAACCAGCACCACCCCGCCCGACACCCTCGGGGCTGGCGCCCCGAGGCGCGACTTCGTCCCGCCAACCCCCGCCCGCGGGGCCAGAACGCCGCGCTCACTTCACCGTTGTCATTTTCCGGACAGTGGATTGGATCAGACCCTCTCCAGGAGAGAGCGTCTGGTCCATAGCGACAAGGCTACGACTGGGCAGTGACCGCGCTAACTGACTAAGAACCAGGGGGGCGGCCGATCGGGATGTCGCCGTTGGTGCCCCAGGGGGTGACAATGCTGCCACCACCGCTCAGGTTCACATACCAGGTACCCGTAGACGGCCGGAACACAGCGATGTCGGTCTTGCCGTCACCATCGAAGTCGTCCGCTCGGCGTGGGCCTGGGTTGACCGCCCCGGTGAGACCGCAGTCGACTCTGCCGATGAAGAGGTCACCGACAGCGGTGGGCCCGAAGAGGTACTCGTGGGCGGCGTAGACAGTGCGCGAGCCGTCAGGGTTTGCTACCTGCTCGTTGAAGACATACCGGAAGTTGTCCTGGGAGCCGTTCACGTGAACGTGACCCGTGTACGACGTGTTGGGAGCCGGGGTGGCGGGAAGGGCCACCGTCACGGGCGGGTGGACATCTCCGGGAGTGTCGTCACCATTGTCCGTAAAGATCGTGCCGTTGGTGATCGTCGTCGAGCCGGTGACGGCCCCCGTGGGCGACGTCGAGCACCTGCTGGCCAGTCCAGTGGCAGTGAACGACTCTGCGCCAGATGCGCCGACGTTCGAGATGTTGGCGGTGCTGATCACCGACCCGTTCGGACCCGTGGTTCCCTGGGTGCTCACGTCCAGCTGGCCCGAGCTGAAGAAGGTGGCGGGACCGATTTGGCCCACGGTGCCGTCGGCGTCCGTCTGAGCCATGTTGCCGCCGGTCGACGGAAGTAAGACCGAGGGGCTCGAGGAGCTGGCGGGGTTGGGCGCACACCCTGGCGGATTGGACCCGGTGCAGGCAACCTGGCCAAAACCGCGGGTGTTCACTGGGCTGCCGAAGAGGCTGACATTGAGCTGATAGCCGTAGGCACTGCCATTCACCGCCGTCACGTCGGCACCGGCCGGATGCTCCCCCATCATCGTGACGAGGCCCAACGACATCGAGAGCACCGCGATCACCCGCTTCACCCGCAGGCCTGACGTTCCGCTCCGAACAACCACGTCTCGAAACCCTCCCACGGTCGGACCCGGCCGCAAATGCCCCGCCCATACCTTAGAATCAGTGTCGCGTACTACCATCCCTATCTCAAGGGGATTTTGGCTGGGTTCTATGGTGAATCCATGGGTGGGTTAGCGGGGGTCCTATGGGTTCAGCGCTCGTCGGTCGCAGCGACGAGTTCGGGGCGCTCGCCGTGGCCGCCAAGGAGGCGGCCCAAGGGCGTTGCGGGTGTTCTTGGTGTGGGTCCGCCCGGGATCGGAGAGACGGCGCTGGTAAGAGCGTCTGTGGGCGCCCCCACCGGGTCCGTGCGCGCTGGGCGTGCGGGGACTGGGAGGAAGCAGACGTCCCTTTCGGCATCGTCGACCAGCTCGGCTTGGTGGATCGCGCCGACCCCACAAGCGCCGACCCCACAAGCGGCGGATCCAGATGTGTTCCCCGTGAGCGCCCAGGTCGTCGGGACTCTCTCTCACGCTGCGGCCTCGGAGCTCTCTAGAGGGCTTCTCTGGTGCCGTGGTCTTTAGATTTGAGGCAAGTTCAGGCGGCCAGTGCTAACTGTGCGCAGCGACGTAGTCGATGCAGGTCTTGTCGATGGTGGCGAGAGCTGAGCGCAGTGGTGGCGGAGCGGACGGGTGGTCGGCGGCGAGGAGGGGGTGGAGCAGGCGGCGGTCGAGTTTGGTGTAGAAGATCGATATCTTCAGGCCGTCGGGGGTGAGGGTGTACGTGTTGGTATGGGGGATCCGGACGATGAGGCGTTTGAGTCGTCGCAGGTCGTAGGTCATCTGCGCTTGGCTGTTGGGCGCACTGAGCAGGCCGCTCACCAAGGCTCGAAGGCTCTTGTTGGTGAAGCCGACGGCGGCAACCAGGGCCACGCAGAGGGCGCCGGTCAGGGCCATGACGCGTGGGTCGCCGAAACGTAAGGCTCCGGTTCGTTGGCCCTCCTGGGCCCTGACCCGAAGGGGCCTCATCCAGGTCTACGAGGTCTACGAGGTCTACGAGGTCTACGAGGACACCGAGAAGGCGGTGGCGTTCGATGGTTACCTGGCTGACCGGGGTCAACGGATCGCCTGACGCGGGCCGCCAGGGAATCAGGACCAGATGCGGGCGGCCACCTCGACCCACAGGTCCCGAAAGGCACGGGCGGCGGCGACGTTGGGCGCGAACGCACCGACGGCCGTTCGCTCCGGGCCCATCCGTTCGATGGCGCTGGCAGTGGCGATCACCGTGGTCAAGAAGCCCGGCCACTCCTCAGGGAGGGAGGTCAGGAGGTCGCGGTGCAGCCGTTTGCGTCGGTCGACCATCGAGAAGTACGGCAGGATCTCCGGCGGCGAGGACAGGCCGTCGATGAAGCGACCGAGCTGGTTGAGCGTCCGCCGGGAGAGTGTGGTGGGGATGACCGGAACGAGCAGAGCGTCCGCGGCCCCGAACACGCTCTCGCTGGCCAACGAGATGCTCGGCGGGCAGTCCAGGAAGGCCACGTCATAGCGATCGGCAACCGTTTCCAGGAGCGCCGCCAGCCGCTCGGTGGGTCGCTTGGTGGCGTCGAGCTGCAGGTCGAGGTGGCGCAGGGAGAAGTCGGCCGGGACCAGGTGGACCGCGGCGAAGTCGGTGGCGCGCACGTGAGCGGCCAGGTCGCCCCTGGCCCCGACGAGTCGCTCCGTCCCGCCCTTCACCTTGGGCTTCACCCGGAACAAGTAGGTCGCCGCCCCCTGCGGGTCGAGGTCCCACACCAGCACCCGAGCCCCGGCCCGGGATGCCTCATGGGCCAGGTTGACGGCCAGGGTGGTCTTCCCGACGCCACCCTTGATGCTGTAGGTGGCGAGTACCTTCACCGGC
This sequence comes from Actinomycetota bacterium, assembly GCA_030945745.1. Lineage (GTDB taxonomy): Bacteria > Actinomycetota > Acidimicrobiia > Acidimicrobiales > Palsa-688 > JALZAH01. The sequence goes on along the minus strand of JALYZO010000216.1, from coordinate 9,685 downwards.
CGGCCGCCGATCGCAGAAGGTCCTCCGACGTCCGCCTCATCCGCTTGGTGTCGTACGCCGCGAACTGCTGCGCGAAGTCGTCTTGCGCCGCCCTCCGGCGCTGATCGAGGTGCTCGGTGAGTCGACCAACGGCCAGCAGCGTCTCGGCCGTCGTCGACCGATGACCGTGCAGGTCCTGCGAGAGGTCCACCAGTTGGGAGGTGTGCACGTCGGCGTCGTTGTGCTCTCCGAGATTGTCCTGCAGTGCTTTGAGCCTTTGCACGAACAGCTTTCTGGGCTTGCCTGCGAAGACCCCCCCGAAGCATTCCAGCAGGTAGCGGAGCCGTTTGGCGTCCTTGCGGAGCGTGTGCAGCTCCGAGGGTGGCGAACCCGGAACGATCATCCGACCCCTGGCAACCAGGCGACCCTGGTCAGCGGCAACCCGCTCCGCCACCACCGGGCCGAGCGGCCGATCGGCTTCCGGTTGCCCTTCCCCGGCCGGGAGGCCGGCGGCCAGCGAGGCCCTCCACCCATCGATGAGTGTCCGAGCCCGATCCGACCGGAGCACGTCTGCGAGGGTGGCGTGCGCTGCGGCGCGGCGCTCGCTGACCTGGGCAAGCACGGGGTCGAGCAGATGGGCGGCAGGAGGGCCGAGCGCAGAAACGTAGCCGTCCCACTCGATGGCGAAGACGTCGAGATCCCGAGCGGCGCCGGTGGCGGCGCCGAGCCATCCGAGCTCGGAGCGCATGCGGGTCCGTTCTCCCGGGGGCAGGACCTCATGGGCCTGCGCCAGCACCGAACGGGTACGGCGCACGGCGACGCGCAGATCGTGGAGGAACTCGGGGTCGACGTCGTCCACACACCCTGCCCAGTTGGCGTCGATGGCGTCGGCCAGCTTGGCGAAGACCCGGCGAAACCCATCGAGGGCCGCCTCACGGCGGTCGAGGGGCACGGTGGGCGACCCGTCGTATCCCCGCAGGTCGACACCGGTCACGATGGCTGCGAGAGCAAGCACGTCCGACGCGCACTCGGCGAGACCAAGGGAGCCGAGCAGATCCCGCACCTCTCTGGCCGCCTTGGCATACCCCTCGAGCTCCTCGATCTCGACGGTCCACCCCGGTGACGTCAGCGTCGTGCCGTCCACGCCGAGGTGGTCCTGGAGCACGACGACGACGTGGGTCTTGCCACGCGCATCGCGGCGCACGGCCGAGACCCGCCGAGCGCTCACCGTCAGGACCGGCAACAGGGCGCGGATCTCGATCACGGGTCGAAGGCGCGCACCGAAGGGACCGGCGGGAAGGGATCCACCCGAGGTCGGCGCAGCGTCGACAGTGACCTGGGCCGGTGTGGCGCCACCGTCGGACAGGATCAGCTGCCGCGTACCGCCATCGCGCAGCTCCAGGCGTAGACCGGCGGCGTGCAGGCGACCGTCGAACGTATCGAGCAGGGTGCGCTGCGTCGGTCGCGAAGGGCTCAGATCGAACCCCGCCTCGGTGAGGCGATCAGCCACGTCCTGGACGCCAAGGCTGGGGTGGGTGAAGGTCGGCAGGTGCACCCTGGTCGACGCTACTGCGGCGGCGGATCCTCATGCTTCCTTGGGTGACCGGGCGCGGCGGCGCGCGTCGGAACTTGTTCTGTGTGACGAAAAAGGTGCACATCTGCACTTTTCGTCACACAGAAGGGTCATGTGCTGGCGATGAACCCCCTCTCGCCCGGAGGGACACCATGGGCACCGTGGGAGCCATGAGAGCGCCAGGGTTTGAGCCATCATGGCGCAGACCGGCACATAATTGGATTGCTATGGCGCAGGTATGATGCCATACTGGTACCATGGACTTGGGTCGCCACGTTGAGGACGTCCACCGTCAGCTGACGGTCGCCGCTGCGGCTGGCGGCGAGGAGGCTCGTGCGCTGGCGGAGCGGCTGACCGCCCCCCTGGATGCGGCCATCCGGCTGACGTTGTTGGACGTGCTGGGTGTGGCGGCGGCGGAGATCACCTCCGAGCTCGCGCCCGGCTCGGTGGAGGTGCGTCTGCGTGGCCGTGACCCGGACTTCATGGTGACGCTGCCGCCCCGGGACCTGGAAGACGACCCGGTGACCAGCGACGTCGTGAACCTGCTGGACGGTTCTCCTGAAGCCGGTGAGGCGGCCATGGCGCGGATCAACCTGCGCCTGCCCGACCAGCTGAAGACTCGGATCGAGCGGGCCGCCGACCAGGAGGGGCTGTCGATCAACGCCTGGCTGGTGCGGGCGGCGACAGCCGCACTGCAGCGTGGCCCGTCCGGGCCCCGACGTCCCGAGCGCGCCCCACGGGGCGGCCAGCGCTACACCGGCTGGGTCCGATGAACGCCGAGAGAGGGGAGGGCTCCCGTGCCCATCTTTGCTACTCCTGAACCCGTCGCCGTGACCATCGAGCTGGGCGTCGGCGATGCCCGCCTGGTGGCCAGCGAGCGCAGCGACACCGTGGTCGAGGTCCGCCCGAGCGACACCGCCAAGCGCGACGACGTCCTCGCCGCCGAACAGACCCGGGTGGAGTACGCCAGCGGCCGGCTGCTGGTCACCGCACCCCGTAGCTGGCGGCGATACGGCCCCTTCAGCGACGGCGGAGCGGTGGATGTGCACATCGAGCTCCCCGTTGGCTCGCGCCTGACCGGTGGCGCGGCGCTGGCCGCGCTGCACGGCTCGGGACGGCTCGGCGACTGCCGTTACAAGACCGCAGCGGGTGACATCCACCTCGAGGCGGCCGGCGCGGTGCAGCTACGCACCGGCGCCGGCGACATCACCGTGGGGCGGGCCGTGGGGCCCGCCGAGATCACCACGGGCTCCGGCGCCGTGCACATCGGCGCCATCGACGGCGCCGCGGTGATCAAGAACTCCAACGGTGCAACCCACATCGGCGACGTCAGCGGCGAGGTTCGGGTGCACGGGGCCGACGGCGGCATCACCGTCGACCACGCCCAGGGGGCGACCACGGTCAAGACGGCCAACGGCGACGTTCGCCTGGCGGCAGTCGAGCGCGGCTCGATCGTCGTCGAGACCGCCCGCGGCGAGGTGGAGGTCGGCATCTGCGACGGCACCGCCGCCTGGCTCGACCTCCACACCCACTACGGCCACATCCTCAACACCCTGGAGGCCACCGAAACGCCGAAACCAAACGACGACACGATTGAAGTTCGGGCCCGCAGCGCCTTCGGCGACATCACCGTCCGCCGCCAGCACGCCCCCGAGTCCTCGGAAGGAGGCGCATGACGACCGGCCCACCCCGGGCGGCGATCCCCGGGCATCAGGGGCTCTCGGAGCGGAAGATGGGACTGGCGCCGCTGCCCCCCGGCTCGACGCTGTCGGCCACCACCACGAACGGCGCCGCCGCCGGGTAGGAGGCCACGATGGCGAAGCGTGGTCCGAGGACATCGGGGGCGAGTACGAGCAGCTGCGTGGCCATGTTGCCAGCCCCGTCGGTGGTGACCACCGACGAACCGCTCGACGTGGACCACAGGATGGTCAGGGTCGTGTTCGCCGGGAAACCCGTCCCGGTGACGGTCACGATCGTTCCCGGCGGTCCGACGGTGGGACTCACGAGCAGTTGGGGAATGGCCTGGCCGGTGGGCCCTGCCGGGCTGCTCGGGGCGGTCGCCGGGGTCGATGGCGATCTGGCGGGGGGCACCGTGATCGTCGCCGTGGCCTCTGCCGACGTGGCCGCCAGGCGGTAGGGCGTCCGCCCGGCACCGCCCACCGCGAAGGGGGTGCCGGCGACGGCCGGGGGGACGGAGGTGCCGGCGGAATCGGTCTCCACCACGGTGATGGTGAAGGTGCCGGCGTGGGCGTAGGCATGGGCGGTTGTCGGCCCTGTGGTCGCAGTGTTGGCGCCGTCGCCGAACGACCACCGGTAGCCGGTGATCGATCCGTAGGTCGCCGCCGACTTCGTCGCGTCGAAGGTCGAGGCGGTGGCGGCGGGCTGGGGTTGGGCCACGAAGCTGGCCGCCGGCGCCTGGTCGGGGATGATGGCTACCGCCTCGTTGCCACCGGCGACGTGGAGGCCTCCGGGAGGGCTGACCGCTCTGCCAGGGGGCAGGGGATTGCCGCCGTTCACCGGGACCGGGTACAGCGTGGTCCCGGCGTTGGGGGACCCGACGGCGGCCACCAGTGTGGCACCGTCGGGTGCCACGGCCATGCTCAGCGCGGACCCTGGGCCCGACGGTTGCAGGTTCTGGGAGACGACCGGGTTGGGCGAGCCGACCGCGAATCCGGCCACGAACGCCTGGCCGCCTGCCGGGGCGCCGCCGGCGTACACCGTCGCGCCACCGGGGCTCACGGTGACGGCGGTGGCGCCCGGCAGCGCGACCGACGGGTTCATGGGAGCGGTCGGGGTGAGCGGCAGGGCCAGGCCGAACACCGTCGCCCGGTCGGCGCAGAAGAGCCGTCTGCCGTCGGGGCTGAGCGCCAGGTCGGCGACCCCGCCCGTGCCTGCCTGTGACCAGGTCACCGTGGTCGCCCCGGCCGCGGTCACCGCGGCGATGCCGTCGGCGCCGCTGGTGGGCAGCGACCCACCCACGTAGACCGTCTGGCCATCCGGTGCTACGGCGATGCTCTGCGCGGTGACCGGAAGGTTGGCGGCGATGGCGGTGGCGGCTGGTGCGCGTCCCCCCACGTCGACGCGGTACAGGCCGCCGGGTTTGACGGCCACGAACGCCTTGGACGAGTCGACCGGGTCAGCGGCCACCTGAGCGGTCACCGGCCCGGCGCCCGCGCCGGGGAGGGCTACCGGGGCGCTGATCGCCCCCGATGCCACGTTGAGCACAGAGACCGTGGCAGGACCGCCGGCTTGGCGTACGAGGACCGCGCTCGACGCGTTCGGGGTGATGGCCACGGCCAGGAAGGGCCCTCCGGGCTGGTCCGGCTTCTGGGAGGCGGTGAGGGGCGACGATGCGCCGGTGATGGCGGCCAGGGAGAAGCGGTCCACCTCGGCGGTCGCCCCGCCGGCCACGGAGCCGACCACGTACACCCCAGGGGACACCGGGGTCGGGCTGGCCGTGGCCGAGGGTCGGTTGCCAATGGCGATGCTCACTGAGGCGGACAGGGCGGCCCCGACCGCCACCCCGCGAACGACCCGCCAATTGATCGTCATCGCGAGCGGGTGGGCACCAAGGTGCCGGCGTAGAAGATGCCGGGCGCGCAGGCGCCGGTGCAGCCGCTGGCCGTGAGCTGCACCTGGGCCCCCGGTCCGAACACCAGCGGGGTGATCCAGTGATAGTCCAGATCGCGGAAATTGGCCATCGACCACTGGATGAGCACGGCGCCGTCGCGGGCCAGGGCCACCGTGCCGACGTCACCTGCCGAGTTCTGAACGATCAGGTCGGTGATCTGCAGCGTCTTGCCATCGGGCACCGTGTAGGCCTTGGTCCCGTTGCCTGCGGCCACCAGAGCGCCGTTGACGGTCAGACCCCCTGGACCTCCACCGCTTGTCACCGACGACGACCCGCCCTTGACCGATCCGGGGACAACGCCTCCCCTGCCCGTTGCCTGCGCGATGCCGTCAGCCGCCAGCTGCCTGGTGACAGCATCGCCGGCGCTGGACCTGATCTGGGGTCTGAGCAAGCCGAACCATAGGATCACGGCGAGCAGGACCACGGCCAGGAGGGCGGCCAGGGCCTTGAGTGGCCATCCGGCCAGGAGCGGGTCCTGGACCATCGAGCCGCGGACGACGACCTCCGCCGGGTGGGTGCTCGGCGTCCCCGTCGCCGACGAACCTCGGGCGCCGGGCAGGCTGAGCGGAGCCGTCGACTCCCATCCCGCCGACTCCAATCCCGACGGCGTCGGCGTCGGGATGGGTTCGCCGAGGGCCGCCATGCTGGCCGCCTGGTCCTCGCGGAGCACGATCTCGAAGGTCCGGGTGACCGGCGAGCCGCGCAGATACCTTCGACGCGGCCGGACCGCCACCTTGGCGATCGCCACCTGCCCGGGGACGGCGTCGATGATCGGTGGCCTGAACCGCAGGTCGAGCGCCATCTCGGAGTCCACGCCGGACAGTTCCGCCCGGTAGGAGAGGTTGGAGCGGTTGTCCACGGCCAGCTCGGCAGCGCTCGAGCGTCGGCCTCGCAGTGAGGTGGGGATGAGCTCGGCAGAGACGTCGCTGAACGCTCCGACATTGACCGTGCCCTCCTCTACAGTGCCGGCGGCGGGATCCTCATTGGAGCTGACCCGCACCGCGAACGGCGTCTCCCCGGCGGCGACCGACGCGCTCCGGGGCGGGGCGAACGTGATGGTCACGGTGCCCTCCGCCGCCGGGAACAGCGAAAGCGTCGATGGGCTGACGATCGTCCACGCCGCGGGGGCAGCCAGCATCTCGAAGGTGAAGCGATCCACCACGGTCCCGGAGTTGCGGACGGTGAGCTGCAACGACGCCGTCTGCCCAGGCTGGACGTCGAGTGCCGACGACGACAAGCGGGCGAAGGCACCCATCAGCGCAAGCTCCTCTGCTCATGTGACGGCGTCAGGACGGGCATGGAGCGCACCCGAGGATCAGCGATGCCCCACGCCGTGGCCTTCTTTTTAGTGCACTCGGCAGGTCCCCTGGTGACGACCGGTCCGTGACCGGTCCTCAGACGCCGCGTCAGGTGGTCGATCAGGACCCCAGCTTGGCGGTGATCAGCTCGATCGAGATCATCCGGGCCGCTCCGCTGCCGCCCGCTCCGCTTCGTCTACCTGGCACCGCAGCTCGTCGACGGATGCCAGGCGCCGGACGTTGCCCCTGTCGTCGAAGATCATCGACTCGGCCAGCACCGGGAACTGCTCGATGTCGATCAGCACCAGCTCGTCGGGCTGCGGTGTGCCGAAGTGCACCCGGTAGGTGCAGCTGAGCGCATCGTAGGTCCCGCAGCGCAGCGGCCGCTCGTCGGTGCCGTACACCGAGCAGCGGTTTCGGTCGAGATGACGGCACGTGGCTCGCACGATGATCGCCCAGCCGTCCTCGGCCACCCCCACGCGCACGCTGGGAAACCCGAGGCTGTAGCGGAAGAAGTCGAGGTCGCTGGCCGTCTCGGGGATGTCCCGGCTGAACACCAGCGTGGTGCAGCACCACGCTGAGCAACCCTGGCACGGATTGGAGACCGCCGGGTCGGCAAAACCGACGCGACGCTCGGGCCGCCCGGCACCCGTCGGCGACAGGACGATGGCACGCCACTCCTCGGCCACCGGGTCGGGGGGCGGTGACGGAGCCGCGGCGCGGTCGAGGGGCATCTGTGCGAATGCGGCCTGCATGGTCGCCCAGTCCGGGGAGTCGACCAGGCGTCGGTCGTCGTCGAAGGTCACGTTGTCGGCGAACCAGGCCAGCCGGTGTCGGTCGACCAGCAACTCGCTCGGATGCACCTCGGCGGGCATGACGTAGCGGTACTTGCATGTGAAGGCGTTGTAGTGCGAGCAGATCGCCGGTTGCGCCCCGGTGCTGTGCACCGTGCACAGGCCGGTCGGGACGTCGAGAAAGCCGCAGGGCTGGCGGAGGTACACGCGCACCGCACCGTTCGGGACGAAGCCCAGCAGGATCCCTTCAAAGTTGGTCAGGTAGAAGGCGTAGTCGAGATCGACAACGCTGTCGATGGCCATCTTCCGCAGCATCAGGTGGGTGCAACACGGCGACGATGCGCACGTCAGGCAGGGCGACACGCGGGCCTCGCGGTAGGAGAGCCGACGCAGGGACGGGTCGCTGACGGCGACGGCCTGCTCGCTCACCGACGCCGCCTCGGTCGTAGCCGGGGTCGGGACATTCGCCCGGCAATCGGGGCGAGCCGCCTCATCGCCGGATCAGCCTTGGTGGCCACCATCTTCGCCTTCTCGGCCAGCGGTGCGGCCTTGGCCGTCGCCGGGCGCAGCCTGCTCGCTGCCCCGCCCGCCTGCTTGGCCCCCGCAGCGCGTTGGCGGACCAGGACGCTCTTGACCGGTCCAGCCGCGTTGGCCGCGCTGGCCTTCTTGGCCGCTGCCAGCTCCTTGACCGGCGCCAGCTCCTTGCCGGCAGCCGCCTTCCCGCCCGACGCCATCTGCTTGGCCCCAGCCAGCCCCTTGGACACCGAGCTCCCTCCACCACCGCCTTTGGCCCCGGTGGCTCCCTTGGCCAAGAGGCCTTTGGCGGCCCGGGCTTCGTTCCCACCCGCGCCACCGGCGCGGACCAGGACGCTCTTGACCGGTCCGGCCGCCTTGACCATCCCGGCCTTCTTCGCTGCGGCCATGTCCTTCAAAGCGGCAACCTCCTTGGCGGACGCCGCCTTCCCCGGTCCGGCGGCCTTGCCGAGGGCGCCCTCCGCTTGCTTGAGCGCTCCGCCGGCCTGCTTGGCTCCGCCAGCAGCCTTGGCCGCGGTGGCCCCCTTGGCGGCCTTTGCCGCCGTTGCCGCCTTGCTGGCCTTGAGGCCTTGGACGCCCTGGCCACCCAGTCCTCCCCCGCGGATGAGGACGCTCTTGGCCGGCGCCGGGGCACCGACCCTCCGCAGCATGCCCGCCCCCATGGTGGCCGTGCTCGCCGCCCCGAGCCCCTTGCCGGCCACCCGGCCAACGCCTCGGGCAATCATCGCTTCAAGGAGAACAGCTCCACCTCGGCCAGCGAAGCATTCTGGCCCTGAGCGGAGGGGTACACGGAGTCGATGCGGATGACCATGGAGGTGACCTTCGTCGCGGTGAGGGTGAAGGTCTGGAACGCCGCGGTGTCCTTGAGGTTGATGTCCTTGGTCGCCTTCGAGCCGGCGTAGGACACATGGAGCAGCTCGGGGCGCGGTTCGCTCAGGTAGGCCTGCGGGGCGTCGGTGTCGCCGATGAGGAAGCCCACCTTGTCGATGTCGGTCGGCGCCGAGAAGTTGATGATCAAGCTCTGACCTGCTCCCGACCCTGGGGCGTTGGTGGCCCACGACGTGTTGGCGGCACCGTCGATGGCCAGCGAGGCGGGGTGACCGAAGGCTGCGCTGGTGGCCGTGGCCGACAGGGGATGCACCGGATCGTAGGTCGGGTGGACCACGTTGACGGTGGCGTGGTACCAGGTGCTCAGGTGATGGCGGATCGTCTTCTTGTACGGGCCCACGTTCGCCAGGATGGCGAAGATGATGATGGCCACCACGATGATCTTGGTCGCCGTGCTGGTCAGCCATCCGGGGCCTGACCCGCCGACCAGGCGCCTCCGCATCGTGGGCCGGTCACCGGCGGCGCGGACCTTGCGGTGGCGGAGCTTGCGCATGACCCGTTGCCAGAAGGTGAGCTGGAACACCTCCGCTTCCTTCAGCGAGGCACCGCAACGATTGCAGAAGCGGCGGAGCGGATCGTTGCCGGTGCCGCACTGGCCACAGATGCGATCACCGGGGTTGACGACGCGCGCCTGCGTGGCCTTGGGCTTGGGTGCGGGGCGGGCCTTCACGGCGGTCGGTTGCACGGCGGTGGGTTGCACGGCGGCGGGTTGCACGGCGGCGGGTTGCACGGCGGCGGGTTGCACTGCGGCGGGCTGGTCGCCGGCCACCACGGGGCCGCCCGCAGGCGGCGTCGTCATCGACGCTCGACCGACGGGTGAGGTGGGCGTGGCCGCTCCGAGGGAGGGAGCCTTGGGGCCGGGCGCAGGTCGAGCCGGGCCGGTCGGCCCCGGTGGGGCGGCCGTCGCCGGGGGCGACGGAGCGCTCTGCGCGGGGGCTGACACAGCCGGTGCGGATGAGGCATCCGGTTTGGGGGAAGCGGCCGGCAC
>JALYZO010000169.1 GCA_030945745.1 Actinomycetota bacterium | reverse complement strand
GGCCCGGCCGGCGCGCCGAGCAGCGCCGCCCCGGCCGGCGCGCCGAGCAGCGCCGCCCCGGAGGCCACGACCACCACCGTGCAGCCACCGTTCGCCCTGACCGTGGTGACCAGGGACGGCAAGCTCGCCTTCCCCCCCACAGTGAGCCTGATCCCGGTGGTGAACGGGCGGATGCCGCCGTCCCCCGGCTCGTCGAAGGTCACGGGACGGGGGGCCGTGCCAGGTCCGGTCATTATCTGGGCCCAGGACCAGTTCGGGGCCAAGGGGGTGCAACCCCCGCAGCTCCAGCTGGGCCTGGACGGCGAGCCGACGGTCGAGGCCAGCTGGAACCCTGACGCCGGCGGGACCGTCTACCGCCTGAAGGTGAACCTGGATTCCCTGGCCCCCGGCACCGCCGAGTCCAAACTCATCGCCAACTCGCAGACAATCGACGCCAAGGTTCGCGCCGATGCCATCGGCGTGCAGGCCGATCAGGCCGCGCTGTCCCAGGCCCAAGCTCAGGCCCGCGCCGCGCAACAGGCGGCGGCCACCGCCGTCCCGCCCAACCCGCCGCCTCTGGCCGCCGCCGTCGGCGCTGCCAATGCCACGGCGGCGTCGGCGAGCCAGAAGCTGACTGCCGACATGGCGGTCCTGACGGCCGACCAGGCGGCCGAAGCCAAGGCGGCACCCGCCTCCGAGGGCGTGACCAAGGTCGCCGCAGTCGCCACCTACGACGTGTGGATGCGCGCCCAGGCCGTGGTCGGCTGGGCGCCGGCTGCCTACGGGGTCACCGGCTGATACGCGGCCCGTCGTGTCAAAGCCGGGCTCTTGGCATCGGGTATGGCCGAGGGTATGTGTCCTGACGCACGCAGCATTTCCACCCGTGGACCTGAGGCCGCAGGCTGGACGGGTTACAGGTCGTGGTCCCGGACCAGACGCTTTGGTGCCTTTCGGCGCCAGGCATCGATCAGCACCTCCCGCAGCGCGTCGGGGGTGACCGAAGCAAGCTCGACCTGGACACAGGCGAGGCGCTTCCCCCACCACATCTCGGCGAAGGACGAGGGCTCGGAGGCGGCCAGAACTCTGGTCTCGTCCTCGTCGACCATGGCCCGCAGGTGCCCGTCGTCAGGGACGGTGGCGAAGATCTTCCCCCGGACCCGGAACGACGCCATGCCGTGGTGATCCATCTCGGTGGCCTCCGGCAGGGACAGGGCCACCTCCCGGGCTTCATCCAGGGTGGTCACGGCTACCAGCGTACCGAAGGGCCTGAGCGACCGGAGTGGCGACAGCGCCAAACGGGGCGGACCGGAGGCACGCGCCAAGGCCCCTGCTGGCGTCCGAGGTTCCTCCCGACGGCGTGAGACGAAATGGGTTCAAATGGCGGGCACGCCCCCGGCGCCCGCCACAGCACCTATGCACGCCCACCGGGCCGAGCGCCCAACAGCCGAGTGCCCAACAGCCGAGCGCCCAACAGCCGAACGGCCCTCTGGCCCGCCGGCGCCGGGATCGCTAGGGCCGGAGCTGGAAGGCGGCGGCGAACGACGGGGCGCCCGCCGCCCCCGCCAGCGGCGGACCCACCCCGGTGAGCTCCTCGGCGGTCCTCAACAGAGCCAGGTGGTCGAGTGGAGCATTGTCCCGGGTCCCCGCGGGCGTGGAGGCGGACAGCACGAAGAGGGGAACGTGGGACCGACCGTTGCCCGACCCCGATCCCTCGTCCCACACGATGAGCACGGCCAGCCGTCCCTGGCGGTAGTCGGCGCCCCCGGTGATCAGGTGCAGCCACGGCCCCAGCCAACGATCCCCCGTGGCCACAGTCCCGTCGTGCATGTCGTGGTCGAGGTTGGGGGTGAGGATCGACAACGACGGCAGCGTTCCTGCACCCACGTCCGTGGCCAGGGACCCCGAGGCGACCGTTCCCAGGGGCAGGTCGGAAGAGGGGCACGTGGAGCGAACGTCGACGGCGTAGACGGCGGGGTTGTGCTTCGGGGCGTAGGAGCCGGAGTCGGAGGGATCACAGGCCGCGGGCATGGATTCCTGATAGGACCGCCAGGAGTGTCCGGCGGCCGCTTCCTGGCCGAAGATCGACGGGCCGCTGATCAGGCACGACCCGCCGGGGGTGCAGTCCCCGTCGAAGGGGGAGCGGGCGTAGTCCTGGCCGGAGACGGCGGTCAGGTAGTTGGGCAGGGAGGGGTGGGTGAGGGCCTGGTCGTTCGTGGCCAGGCCGCAAGCCGCGGCGACCTCGTTGAGGTTGGCGGCGTCGGGCGAGCCGACGACGGCGCTGTAGTCGTGGTTCTCCTCGAAGATCATGAGCACCTTGTCGACCACTCCCGGACCGGGGCGAAAACCACACAGCGGAGTCATTGCCAACGTGGCCTTCGCCGGTGGAGATGATCGGCCACAACCGGCGAGCAGCAGGGCCAGGGAGGCCCCGATGGCCAACCACCGAGGGTTCCTTGGAAGGGCGGGCACGGCGCGAAGGTAGGCCACGACGATGAACGCCGGGTAGCGACCGAGCCACCAGAGCGCACGGCGGGCGACGCCCGGGCCAACGGAGCAAGGCCCTTCGCTGACGTCCGCTTCCACTCGGAGATCCGCCGGTACCCTCAGCGCACGTGCTGCCCGAAGCGGTCCTCGACGAGCGCGCGGAGCCCGGCCGCCGTGTCGTCCGGCTGAGCGGCATCGACGTGTGCCCTCGGTGGCGGGGGCGCCTGCACCTGGGCGCGTTGGTCGTTGCCCTGCCGGCGGCAGCCTTGCTCTACACCCGCCGGCCGAGCGCCGCCGTGGCCCTCTACGTCATCGGGCTGGTCACCCTGTTCGCTATCAGCTCCGCCTATCACCTGCTGCCGGTCTCGCCGACCCTGCGTCGCCGCTTGCGCCTGGCCGACCATGCCACGATCTACCTGTTCATCGCCGCCTGCTACACCCCGTTCTGCGTTGTCGCCGTCAAGGGGCCAGCCGGGTCGGTGGTGTTGGGAGCGGCGTGGACCGGGGCGCTGAGCGGCGCTGTGTTGAAGCTGACCCGCTTCGACCACCATCCGGTGACCGGCGCCGTGCTGTACCTGGCGCTCGGCTGGCTGTTGATCGCCGTGCTGCCCGGGGTGATCGATCGGCTGGGCACCGGCCAGCTCGTCCTGTTGGCAGCGACCGGGGCGAGCTACACGATGGGTGCACTGGTGCTCTTCACCCGCCGGCCTGACCCGCGGCCCCATCTCTTCGGTTACCACGAGATCTGGCACGCCGCCGTGGTGGTCGCATCGGCCTGCTACTTCGTGGTGATCTGGAGTTTGCCGGTCCCTTGACCGCTGGCCCCTGGGGGCGAGCCGGACGGGGCCGTGTGGGGCCACTCTCGGCCCAGGACGCCAACGACGTCAGAACCCCATTGTCGGGTACGCCTCGATGATGACCCGGTGCAGCGCGGCCTGTTGGGCGTCGATGAATCCGGGATCGGTCCCCACGATCGCGGTGGCGCCGAAGACCATGGTGTGAAACCCCGTACCGTCCTCCCAGTAGCACAGTTCGCACACGGTCTCGAGCGAGGTCGCGACGAAGCTCTCGTGCACTTGCGCTCGGGGATGGGGCAGGCCAAATGCCCGACGCCAGAGCCCCGTGATGGCCGAGTTGTGGACCAGGCGACCAGCCTCCCCGCCGCCGGCCTGGTAGCAGCTGGCCATGCGCACTCCGGTGATCCGCAGCTGATGCCACCGACGCCCCCCGATGTCCACCTGACAGGGCTGGCTGACGGCGATCTCATCGGTGGGTACGGAGCTGTGGGAGAGGGCAACGTCGCCCGGTATGCCGTATACCCAGTTGGAGAACCAGTTCCAGTCCGCGGCGCCGAGTCGAACGATGTCATCGGGCTCAACGGCACTGGCCGCTCCGTCGGCGCTGCGGTAGGCGAACGGTCGGGACCAGTGGCTCTTGGCACAGTCGACCTGGTAGTAACCGAAGAACACGTTGAACCAGTGCGACAGAGGATCGCTGTAAAGGCCAGCAGCGTCCGGGTCGACGGCGCCGACGCAGGCGACGGTGTTGAACACGAAGGGCGGACAGTCAGCGAAGATCAACTGTTTCACACGCCGGCCGACCGGAGTGACGGCGCGCTTCGAGTCGTCGATGAAGAGACGGAGGACGGCCGGCGTGCAGAGTTGCGAGCGGCCCCACACCGGATCGTCAAGGAGTGGGGCATGCACGACGGCACTCCCCGCGACCTTGCCGGCGGCGGGGGCGAAACGGAACATCACGTGATGTCGGTCGGCGACTTGCTGCCAGGGGGCCGTGCTGTCACGCCTCGTCCTGCGCCGTATCGCCACATCGGTCTCGAGCCTGAGCTCGCCGGCAAAGACATCGAGCACCACGGCTATGTCTGCCTTGAAAGGTCCGAGCGCGATCGCGAGACGGGCTCTTGGCCGCTCGCCGGTGAGGCACCTGTTGGCGATCGAGCGCCCCCGGTAGGTGAGGTGAACCCGCAGTGCTCCGGGGGACGGGTACGAGACGGAGATCCCCATGCGGTACCCGAGGTGCAAGGTTTGGGCCGCTGCCAGCACGGGTTCGTCCTGCTGCTCGGATCTCCCCGGACGTCTGACGAACCTCATGGGCCCCCACCCGGTCCGGTGGGACGAGCTCGCGCGACTGTGGCGCGGATCGTCTGGAGAATCAGTTGAGGGTCGTCCCAGGTCGGAACGTGGCCACAGCCGCGTAGCATGACCGCTCGGGTGTGGTCAGGAAGCTCCTCGAGGGTGCAGCGTCGTGGCCCAAACAGCGGATCGCGGCTTGCCCAGGCGACCGTTATGGGCTCGGCGATGGTTTGGCCACCAAAGAAGCGGAGTCCTCGACCGGCTGCGAGGGTCTCCTCGAGAGCGGACTTGGCGAAGTTCTCCACGTCGCCGATCGCGACCTCCGGCGGGACGCGCGCCGGGCGGCCGAACAGGCGTGCCAGCACGACGATTCTTACGAGGCGGAACCGTAGCAACCCGCTGAAGGCCTGCAAGTGGCGGCTGCCGCCCAGCCAGATGGTGAACCAGAAGCGCAAACGTCGTTCGATGCGGTCGGGGTCCCACAGGCCGGCGGGAGCCAGCGCGCAGATCGACATCGCCCGGCCCCGTTTGGCGAGCTCCAGGGCCAGCCAGCCCCCAAGGGAGTTGCCGACAAGGTGGGCCTTTCGCCAGCCGAGCTCGTCCATGCACGCTTCAAGTCTGTCGACCGCTGCCGCCAAGGTGATTTCAGCGTCCTCAGGGAATCGGGGACTCATTCCAAAGCCGGGGAGGTCGACCGCTACGACATCGAAGTCCCGGCTGAGGCTGTCGAGCAGCGGGGTCCACATCTGCCAGCGGTGGCCGATGCCGTGCAGGAGCAGCATCGGCCCTCCGGCGCCGGTCCGGTGCATGTGCATGCCGGCTACGACGGATGTCATGGTGGCATTCTGCCTTGTCCGGCTCAGGTGAGCGGGATCAGGTAGCGGATTCGGGCCAGCTTTGACAGGTCGTTCGCTGCCACCTACCTTCCCCGCCCATGCGTCGACCGCTCGGCGCCCGCACGAAGTGCCGTCGTGAGGTGACCCAGCCATCCTGATCACCGAACTGTTGGACACGCACGGGTTGATCGCGGTCACGGCCATCACCCGCCAGGCCGAGGCGATGTTGCGCGACGCTGTCCATTTTCAGTGGTCAACGGTCACGCTCCTCGGCTTTGTGATCTACGTCTATGCCGTCGAGGTCGAGCGTCGCCGCTGGGACATCATCCTGGCCGGCCTGGCCTTCTGGCTGATGGACTGGTTCAACGAGATCGTGAACTCGGTGGTTCTGCACGCGACCGGTCGTGCAGCTCTTTGGACGGTTACGGGTAACACGAGCTATCTGATCCTGATCGGCCTCACCATCGAGATCAGCATGCTGTTCCTTGTCTCCGGCGTGGCCTTCGTCAAGCAGCTGCCAACGAACCCCGCCCAACGCTTCCTGGGCATCCCGAACCGATGGCTGCTCGTGTTCGGCTTCTCGGTGTTCTCCACGATGGTCGAGGTGTTCCTGCACTCCACCGGTTACTTCCACTGGGAATACTGGTGGTGGAACGTACCGTTCGTCCCGCTGATCGTCGTGTTCGGGTACATGACCTTCTTTGCGATTGCAGCGTGGGTCTACGACATGGGCGCCGATCACCGTCGCCAGCTGCTCGTCGTCGGCTCACTTGCCGCCATCGATGCGGTAGGCCTGATCGTTTTCGGCCTCTCAGGGTGGCTCTGAGAAAGCATCGCAGCGAGACCCAAGATGTCTTCCCACGGTGTCTAGTCTGGCCCGGTGGCCCAGAAGTTGCCTTCGAGCACACGCTCAGAGCGAACTACGGAGGTCCGGTTGCCCGTTGTGCCCGGCCCGGAAGGGAGTTGACCGGTCGTGTTTTCATCTCGAGCTTCGAAGGTGGCGGCTGGCACTGGATTGGGCCTGGCTGCCCTGCACGGCTTTCAGGTTGCCAAACACCGGCGGTCTGGCAACCGTCTCGTCATACCTTCTCCGCCGAGCCCGGGTGGTAGCGAGTTCTCTCAGCTCATGGAGGCCGTCACGGGGGCTCCCGTGCGACTGGGTAACCGGGTGACGATTCTGCGCAACGGCGCCACCTTGGCCGACATGCTCGAGCTCATCACCGGTGCCAAGGAGACGATCGACCTGTCCTCCTACATCTTCTGGCCCGGTGACGTAGCGGACCGGTACATCGATGCCCTCGGGGACCGGGCCCGTGCCGGCGTCGAGGTGAACATGATCGTCGACGGGTACGGTTCGGCCAAGCTGGACAAAGACCATCGCGACCGTTTGCGTCGCAGTGGTGTGAACCTGTCGGTCTTCCGCCCTCCCCGTTGGCACAACGTCCACAAGCTGAACAACCGCATGCATCGTCGGATCTTGGTGGTCGACGGTCGGGTCGGGTTCGCAGGCGGGGTCGGCATCGCCGATGAGTGGACCGGCGACGCCCACGACGCCCAGCACTGGCGAGAGACCCACCTGCGCATCGAGGGCCCCGCCGTGCGGGACCTGTTCGGAGCGTTCCTGGAGAACTGGAGCGAGGCGACCGGCGAGCTGCTGACCGGCCGCCACTTCGTCGACGCCGCCGAGGGATTTGATGACGGCATGGCCGTACAGGTTATGAAGAGCACGCCCACCGGGGGGTACACGGCAGCCAGCATGCTCTTCCACGCCGCCATCGCCGGCGCTCAGAGACGCTTGTGGATCACCACCGCGTATTTCGCGCCCGACGAGGCGTTCGAAGACGCCCTGGGCGACGCTGCTCGCCGGGGAGTGGACGTCAGAATCCTGGTCAACGGGCACGAGGTCGACAAGGAGGTGGCGCGTCAGGCCGGCCACCGCTCCAACGAGAAGCTCTTGGAGGCGGGGGTTCGGGTCTTTGAGTACGAGCGCACGATGATGCACGCCAAGGTCATGCTGGTCGATGACCAGTGGGCGAACGTGGGATCGAGCAACTTTGACAGCCGATCGTTTACCCATGATCCTGAGCTCAACGTGGTGTTGCCAAACAGCCCGGAGCTCGTCGCTGAGCTCGAAGGTCACTTCCTCGACGACTTCGGTGGGTCCAGAGAGTTCGAGCTCGAAGCGTGGCGGAAGCGACCTGTGCACAACAAGGTCGCCGAATATGTCACCGACATTGCCCGCCA
>JALYZO010000189.1 GCA_030945745.1 Actinomycetota bacterium | reverse complement strand
ACAGCAGCGCTCCCGTTCGGCGCGGCTCTCGTCGACGACCTTGAGCCTCGGCTTGGCGGTCAGCTCGAGGCCGGCGGCCGCCAGCACGACGTTGATCGAGGAGACGGCTGTTCCTGACCATGCGGCTGCCAAAGGACCAATGGGCTGACCGCATCGTGAGAACTGTGACCGCAACCGAGGCCAAGGCGAAGATCCTCGCCTTGCTCGACGAGGTGGCGGCGGGCGACGAGGTGGAGATCACCAAGTACGGCCGCACGGTGGCTCGCCTGGTGCCGGCCTGCGGCCCGGTGGCGCTGCGGGCAAGGTTCTCAGGTGTGGCCTTGAGCGCTGCTGACGACGAGGGTCTGTTCAGCACCGGGGTGGCCTGGGATCTGCCATGACGGCCACGGTGCTCGCAACACGCACGTCCTGCTGTGGTGGTCGTCGGAACCGGAGCGCATGAGCCGCACGGCCGATGCCACCTTGCGCGAGGCTGATGAGGTGGCGGTGGCATCGATCACGTGACCGAGGCGAGACCGAAGCGACTCGACGCACAATTCGTCCGCCATGAGCACGTGCGAAGCGCAGGGACGGTCAGCCCGATCCCCACGGTGCTCGTCGAATCTCGCACCGTGATCCTCCCCGAAGGTCCCTTGCGCTTCAGCCCGTTGCCGGCGATGCGGCTCGGTTATCGTTCGGGCTGTGTCTGCTTCAGGTTCGTCCAAGGCGACTGAGGATTTCGATGTGGTTGTGGTGGGTTCTGGCTTTGGGGCGTCGGTGACGGCTTTTCGGCTGGCCGAGGCCGGGCAGCGTGTCTGTGTGCTTGAGCGGGGCTGCGCCTACCCTCCGGGTTCGTTTCCCCGCGATCCGCGGGGCATGGCCAACAATCTGTGGGACCCCCAGGCGGGCCTGCATGGGCTGTACGACATCTGGGCTTTCAACGGCATCGAGAGTCTGGTGTCGAGCGGGCTGGGCGGCGGCTCGCTGATCTATGCGAATGTGCTCATCCGAAAAGACGAGCATTGGTTCGTGGACGAGGCCCTTCCCAACGGCGGGTACGAGCGTTGGCCGATCGACCGGGCCCTGCTCGACCCCCATTATGATGCGGTCGAGAAGATGCTGGACGCCCAGCGTTACCCCTTCGACGTCGCTCCCTACGATCAGACGCCGAAGACCCTGGCCATGCGGGATGCCGCGGCGACCCTCGGGTTGGAGTGGATGCTTCCCGAGCTGGCCGTCAGCTTTCGCAGTCCCGGTGACGCGCCTGCGCCTGGGCTGCCGCTGTTGGAGGCGCATCCGAACCTCCACGGCTCTGCCCGCGAGACGTGCCGGCTGTGCGGGGAGTGTGACGCGGGTTGCAACTACGGCTCGAAGAACACCTTGGACTTCACGTACCTGTCGCGGGCCAAAGATCACGGTGCGGAGATACGAACACTTTCGGAGGTGCGGGCTCTCGAACCCTTGGACGGCCCGGGTGGCGGCACGTCTGGGTATCGGGTGACGTATGTGGTCCACCGGAAGGGCGAGGACCGAGCGCAGGTTGGCTTCGGTGATCCGTCGACCATCACGATCAAGGCCCGGCGGGTGGTGCTCGGTGCGGGGACCTTCGGAACCACGTTCCTGCTGTTGCGCAACCGGGCGGCGCTCCCGCGTCTCTCTTCGGCACTGGGAACTCGCTTCTCGGGTAACGGCGACCTCCTCTCCGCGATCGTCGGCGCCCATCGAGAGGTCGGAGGCCAAGACGTCCCGAGGTACCTCGACCCCAGCGTTGGACCGGTGATCACCAGTGCCATCCGGATGGCCGACAGCCTCGACGGAACCGAGCAGAGCGGGAGGGGGTTCTACGTCGAGGACGGCGGGAACCCAGCGTTCCTCGACTGGGTGGCCGAGTCCGCCGGTGCGGTCAACGTGGCCGGGCGTGCCGCCACCTTCCTGGCCCGTCGCCTGGCAGCTCATTGGAGCGGCCATCCTCGCAGCAACGTGACCGGCGATATCGCCAAGCTGATGGCCGCCGCCGCGGTGTCGTCGACCGCGGTGCCGGTCCTGGCCATGGGGCGTGACGTTCCCGATGGGGTGATGCGGCTGCGAAACGGAGATCTCGACATCGACTGGACCACCCGGACATCCGAAGCCTATTTCGAACGGGTGCAGCAGACGCTCAGAGCGATCGCCTCGGCACTCGGGGGCAGGCTGCTCAACACCCCGCTGTGGTTGTTCAAGCGGGTCATCACGGTGCACGCTCTGGGGGGCTGCCCGATGGCGACCAACGACGAGGAGGGGGTGATCGGTATCGATGGCGAGGTCTTTCACTATCCGGGGCTGTTCGTGGTCGACGGGGCGGCGATGCCGGGACCGGTCGGGCCCAACCCATCGTTTACCATCGCCGCTTTCGCCGACCATGTGTCCGACGGCATAGTGTCGGACGGCATGGTGTCGAGCGCTCAGGTATCGGCGTGACGGGCGGGGGGGACCAGGAGGGTGGCGTGAAACCCACGTACCACTTGGAGTTCACAGAAGAGATGAAGGGGTTCTTCTCGTTCGACGAAGCCGACTATCAGCGAGGCTTCGACAACGGCCAAGCCATCGGGTCGTCGGTGATGTTCCACCTCAACATCGCTCCGAGCGACATCTACGCCTTCATCGCCGACAAGAACCATGTCGCTCCTGCGGTCGGTTACGTGGACAGCGACGCACTCGGGGGCCGTCGCGCCGTCGAGCGGGGCGTGTTCAACCTGTTCGTGGACGCAGGCGAGATCAACCGTGAACCGGCTCGTCACATGCTGTACCGGTTGTGGTTCAAAGACGCCGTTGGCCATCCCCTTACGCTCACCGGGTTCAAGGACATCCGACATCCCGTGGCTGCCCTGTCACCGTTGAAAGACGTGTGGGGCGAAACCACGACGCTCTACACCAAGGTCCTGGCCGGCTATGTCGAAGCGGGAGGCGACGACGACGCCCCGCTCATCGGCGCCGGCATCGTGCACATCCTGCCGCGCGACTTCGCCCGTCAGATGACCACGTTCCGCGTGCACGGCCCCGGTCTGGCCGGGCGGTGCCGAGCGTTCCAGGCGTTCGGATCCCTGTTCATGGGCCAACTGTGGGAGGTCTTCCAACCGCGGCTGCCCTGGCGAGCCGGTCACTGAGGAGGAGCCATCCCCGACATCCGCTACGTGTGTCTCTCCGATCTCCATTTTGGTGCCGAGAACAGCATCCTCAGCTGCCTGGTCGAAGGCGGGGTGGTCGTTGATCCCACCAGGGCCAGCGCCGTGCTCGACGGGTTGGTCGCAGGCATGAGGACGCTGATAGACAGCAACGAGGACCAGTCCTGCAAACCCACCCTGATCCTCAACGGCGACGTCCTCGAGCTCGCTCTGGCCACTGACAACGTGGCTCTCATGGTCTTCGATCTGTTCCTCGACCGGATCTTCCCTCCTGACGGGGAACCGCTGTTCGCCCCGACGATCCTCTATCAGCCCGGGAACCACGACCATCATCTCTGGGAAACGGCCCGCGAACGGCAGTACGAGAACCTCCTCGACACCCTCGCTCCCGGTGCTCCTCTGCCCATCCCCTGGCACGCCACCCGGCTCTACTACCAGGGCGACCCGCGGCCGGTGCAGGCCGATCTGCTGAACCGGTTGGCCCGTCGCCGTCCTCACCGCCACGACGTCAACTTCCGGGTGTCGTACCCGAACCTGGGGCTGGCGTCCGAGGACGGAAAGATCGTGGTCGTGTTCCATCACGGGCACTTCACTGAATCGATCTACGAGTTGATGACGATCCTGAAGACCCTCATCTTCCCCGGTCGTCTCCAACCCAGCAACATCTGGGACATCGAAGCCGAGAACTTCGCCTGGATCGACTTCTTCTGGTCCACCCTGGGCCGATCCGGCGAGGTAGGCGAGGACGTAGGGCTGATCTACGACATGCTGCAATCTGACAAGGCCATCGAGAAGGTAGCCCACAACCTGGCCACGGGCATCGCCGAGCGATTGGCCCACCGGGGCATCATCGGGCGGTTTCGGTGGCTGATCCGCCCCGTGCTCGACCGATTGCTCAAGATGGTGGCGTCGAACGTTGCATCCTCGGAGCGGAGAAACCCCAAGAAGGCTCTGAGCCCAACGACCCAGCTTGGGCTCACGGCCTACCTGAGCGGACCGGTCGCCAGGCAGTTGGCGGGCGAAGCCCCCCATAGGGACGGCAAGATCCCCGAGCAGGTGAAGTTCGTCTTCGGCCACACCCACAAGCCGTTCGTCGACACCACCGCCGCGCCGGGCCTGGCGAACCCGGTGCGGACCTTCAACACCGGTGGCTGGGTGGTCGACACGCTCGCCGTCGAGCCACTGCACGGAGCCAACATGGTGCTCATCGACGAAAGTCTCGAAGTGGTCTGCGTCCGGTTGTACAACCAGGCCGCAGACCCAGCCGCGTACCAGGTGCACCTCGATGACGGCCTACCCGTCGAGCAGGGTCCTTTCTACCAACGGCTGAACGAGCTCCTCCGACCGGGAGACGAGGTGTGGAAGACCTTCTCCGCCGCCGTCGCAGCCCTTGTCACCGAGAGGGAGAAGGCGCTGGCCACGATCATCGCCGACGCCGGTCAACCGCGAAAGGTCATGCAGGTGCCCGGAGGCGGGACCTTGTGATCAGACGGTCGCTGATCATGGCAGGCGGGGGTGTGAAGGTGGCCTTCGAGGCCGGGGTGCTTCAGGTGTGGCTCGACGAGGCCGGCCTCACCTTCGATCACGCCGATGGTGCCAGCGGCGGGGTGTTCAACCTGGCCATGTACTGCCAGGGCATGAGTGGAACGCAGATGGCGGACAACTGGCGTCGATTCCGCCCCCTGGCCAGCCTGAGCGTCAACTGGTCCGAGATCGTCAAGTTGATCTTCGCCCAGTCGGTCTTGACCTACGACGGGTTCCGGACCAAGGTGCTGCGGTCGTTGTGGGGGATCGACTGGGACGCCATCCGGTCCACCGCCAAGGTGGCCACGTTCAACCTCTACAACTTCTCCACGCAGGAGACGGTTGTCCTGACGGCAGACCAGATGGACGAAGACCGACTGGTGTCCGCAGTGTCGCTGCCAATGTGGTTCCCGGCGGTGCACATCGACGGCCATGACTACATCGATGCCGTCTTCGCCACCGACGCCAACCTCGACGAGGCGATCCACCGGGGGGCCGACGAGCTGTGGATCATCTGGACCGTGAGCCAACGCGGCCGATGGAGGAGCGGCTTCGTCGCCGAGTACTTCCAGATCATCGAGGCGTCAGCCAACAGCGCCTTGCGCGACCCCCTGCGGCGCGTGGCCGACAACAATGCCGCCGTCGCCCGGGGTGAGCCCGGCGCCTTTGGTCGCCACATCGAGGTCAAGATGCTCCAGGCCGAGGTGCCCATCCACTACCTGTTCAACTTCACGCAACGGCGCATGGCCCGTGGCGTCGACCAGGGCGTGTCCGTCGCTCGGCGCTGGTG